>NZ_CP147913.1:1561666-1874000 GCF_037414475.1 Myxococcus stipitatus
TCAGCGCGGGACGGAACTCCGGGTTGAAGGCGCACAGCGCACGGGCGATGCCGTGGCGGATGGCGCCGGCCTGGCCGGAGAGACCGCCGCCGCGAACGTTCACGGTGACGTCCAGCTTCCCCTTCTGCTCCAGAATCTCGAGGGGCTGGTTGAGCACCATCTTCGAGGTCTCACGACCGAAGTAGTCGTTGATCTCGCGACCGTTGATGATGACCTGACCGGTGCCGGGACGCACCCAGACGCGCGCGGTGGCCTCCTTGCGGCGGCCGGTGGCGTAGAAACCAAGCTCTTGATGGATGGGCATGGTCGTTGTCTCCCTTACGCCTCAACCGAGAACGCAGCCGGCTTCTGGGCGGCGTGGGGGTGGGTATCACCCGCGTAGACCTTCAGCTTCGTCATCATCTGGCGACCCAGCGCGTTGCGCGGCAGCATGCGACGCACGGCGTTGATGATGATGTCCTCGGGGTGCCGCTGGCGCAGCTTCGCCAGATTGGTGATCTTCAGGGCGCCCGGGAAACCCGCGTGCGGGTGCCGGTAGTACATCTTGTCCTGCTCCTTCGTCCCCGTCACCTTCACCTTGTCGGCGTTGATGACGATGACGTGGTCGCCCGTATCGATGGACGGCGTGTACATGGCCTTGTGCTTGCCCTTGAGCAAGGTGGCAATCTGACTCGCCGCGCGGCCCAGCACCTTGTCGGACACGTCAATGACGTGCCACTGGCGCTTGATGTCCCCAGCCTTCGCGCTGTAGGTCTTCTGCGACATTTCGTGCACTCCAAACTTCTCGCGGTCGCCAGGTGCATGCCGGGGACCGCATCTCGTGCCAAACGGACCACAGGTCCTCCACCGTACCGCGTAGAGGCCCGGAAAGGCCGACCCTCCTAGCGGGCATGGAGGATCAAGTCAAGGTTGGTGAGAGCCCTCCCACCCCAACCTACCTCCCAGGCACGCCCCCTCCCCCTGGAGCAGCCCCAGGGGCCGGCTTCTTGAAGCGCTCCTTCAGGTTGGCGAAGAAGTTCTTCTCCTCCACCGTGGGCTCGCCCTGACGCGGCGCGTCCATAGCAATGACCTCGGAGACCTCGGCGGGGAGGTCCTCCAGGAACCGCGAGGGCGTCCGGGGGACTTCCTTGCCGCGCTTCACGCGGGTGACGGCGCGGGTGAGGTAGAGCAGCTCCTTGGCGCGGGTGATGCCCACGTAGCAGAGGCGGCGCTCCTCCTCGAGGTTCTGCGCCTCGCCCTGCATGCCCCCGTGGGGCATCAGGTCCTCCTCCATGCCGATGAAGAAGACGAGCCGGTACTCCAGGCCCTTGGAGGAGTGGATGGTCATCAGGGTGACGCGACCCTTGGCGCCGGGAGCCTCCTCGTCGTCCTCCTGGCGGTTGTCCAGGCTCAGGCGGTTCAAGTAGGTGAGCAGGCTGGCCTTGGGGCCCTCGCGCTTCTCGAAGCGCTCGAGCGAGTCCAGCACGCCATCCACGCTCTTGAGCTTCTTGTCCGCGCTGGTGGCGCTGGTGGCGTGGGCACGCGTGGCGTCGCGGAAGCCAATCTCCTCCAGCAGCTTGCGCGTCACGGTGGCCAGCTGCCCCTGCTCGTAGGCGGCGCGGTAGCGCTCGATGAGTTCGACGAACTCGCGCACCTTCTCGCCGGCGCCCGGGGGCAGGTCTTCGTACTCCGTCGCCCGGCGCATCACCGTCCAGAGCGTGACGCCCTCGGCGCGCGAGTGCCCGTGCAGCCGCTCCACCGTCACGTCACCAATCCCGCGCGAGGGGACGTTGATGATGCGCATGAGGGAGATTTCGTCCAGCCGGTTCACGATGACCTTGAAGTACGCGATGACGTCCTTCACCTCGCGCCGGTCGAAGAACTCGCTGCCGCCCACCACCTCGTAGGCGATGTTCTTCTCGCGCAGCATCTCCTCGATGGGATGGGACTGCCCGTTGGTCCGGTAGAGCACCGCGATGTCGTCTGCGGGGATACCCAGTGACACGTGCTTCTGGATTTCGTGTGCGACGAAGCGAGCCTCCTCCTCGTCGTTGGGGCAGGCGACGATCTTCACCTTCGGTCCCCCCTTGCGGTCGGTCCACATCTGCTTGGCCTTGCGCTCGGGGTTCTTCGCGATGACGGCGTTGGCCGCGTCCAGCACCATCTGCACGGAGCGGTAGTTCTGCTCCAGGCGCACTTCCTTCCCGCCCGGGAAGAAGTCATCGAAGTTGAGGATGTTGCGCACCTCCGCGCCTCGCCACGAGTAGATGCACTGGTCGTCATCCCCCACGGCGCACACATTGCGCGACTGGCCCGCCATCAGCTTGAGCAGCTCCAGCTGGGCCAGGTTGGTGTCCTGGAACTCGTCCACCAGAAGGTAACGGAAGCGGTGGGTGTACTTGAGGTACAGGTCCGAGTGCTCACGCAAGAGACGCGCGGGCAAGAGCAGCAGGTCGTCGAAGTCCACCGAGCCCTGCGCCTTCAGCGCCAGCTGGTAGTCCGGGTAGACCATGTGGGTGATGAGGTCGTAGTCATCGCCGATGCCCTCGGGCTTGGGCTCGGGCGCGGCTCCGGAGTTCTTCGCCTTGGAGATGAGCGTGAGCACCTTGCGCGCGTCGAAGGCGCGGTCGTCGATGCGGTGCTCGCGCATGGCGCGGCGGATGATGGCCAACTGGTCACCCATGTCCGCGATGGCGAACTTCTTGGGCCACCCCAGCCGGTGGATGTCCTCGCGGAGCATCTCCGCGCCAAAGGCGTGGAACGTGCACACGAGCACGCCCTGTGCCCGGGGGCCGGCCATGTGGACCAGGCGCTCCTTCATCTCCGAGGCGGCCTTGTTGGTGAAGGTCACCGCCAGGATGTTGCGAGCCAGGATGTGGTCTGGCCGCTCGTTGAGCAGGTGGACGATGCGGTGGGTGATGACGCGGGTCTTCCCGCTGCCAGCGCCCGCGAGGACCAGCAGGGGCCCCTGGAGGGTGACCACGGCCTCGCGCTGAGGAGGGTTGAGCTTCGAGAGGTCCATTGCGCGCGGGCCGGGGATACCTTTTGATTCGGCCGTGCGCGACAAATTTCTCCTCCGCCTTGCCGCCGCCGTGCTCGCGCTCGCCCCGGGTGTCGGGTGTTTGAACCAGGATGCCGCCTCCCCCGAGGTGGCGACGTCCGTTCCCGCCTCCAGTGCGCCTTGCGTCTACTTCAAGTCGCTGGCCCCGTTCCTGCCCGAGTCCCTGGAGGGCTTCGCCGTGGCCCGCACCCAGGGGTCCACCGGAAAGTACGGTGAGGTGTCCGTCTCCGAAGCCGAGCGCCTGTTCACCCGAGGTGAGGGGCGAGAGGTCAAGGTGCGCATCGTGGACACCACGATGGGCGGGAAGATTGGACAGGCCATCCGCGACGCGGCGGAGCGCGCCAAGGGCCGAGCTCCCAGCGACCCGACGGCGCCCATCCACTGGCAGGATGCGGTGGGCTTCGTGAGGTACGACGCGGACGAGGCGCTGGCCGAAGCCAACCTCCTGGTGGGGGAGCGCTTCGTGGTGGCCATCACCAGCCGAGGCTTCCCCGGCACGGTGGAGGTGCGGCGGGTGGCGCGAGGAATCGACCTGGCTGGGTTGGCCAAGCTTCAGTGAGCCCCGAACGAGGGCAAGGAGTGTCCCGGGTGGCGAAGGAGAAAGTGGCGCGGGCCGAGGCGGAAGATCCGCTCGCCGCGGAGAAGGCGGCACGCGAGCTGGTGGCCGCGCTGGGCAAGCGTGAGTTCCTGGAGCAGCTCCAGCGGCTCACCAAGAGCTACGCATCGGACCCGGGCAACCCCGGCTCCTATGCGTGCGAGGGCTGTCAGCGCTGTGCCAACTGCATGTTCTGCAAGGAGTGCGACAGCTGCTTCCAATGCACCCACTGCACCCGGTGCGAGCTGTGCAACAACTGCTCGCACTGCGTGGACTGCAAGAGCTGTCACGCGTGCGCCTACTGCACGCAGAGCGAGAACTGCACCACCAGCGCCTACCTGGTGATGTGCCGCAACCTCCAGGACTGCAACTACTGCTTCGGCTGCGTGGGGTTGGCGAAGAAGGACTTCCACATCCTCAACGTCCCCTTCTCGCGGACCGAGTACTTCAAGGTCGTGGGCAGGCTGCGCAAGGAGCTGGGCCTGTCCTGAGGTCCGCCCGACCCCGTGCGCGCTACAAGGCGCGCACGTAGAGGGCCTTGAGGTACTCCGTCTCCGGCAGACCCGCGAGGACGGGGTGGTCCAACCCCGCGCCCCGGCGCTCCAGAATCTGCACCGGGCGCTTCGCGTCCGTGGCGGCGGCGAGCACCATCTCCTCGAAGCCCGCGCGGTCCAGCTTGCCCGAGCAGGAGCAGGTGACGAGCAGCCCGTCCGGCTTCAGGCAGCGGAACGCGCGCAGGTTGAGCTCGTGGTAGGCGCGCAGCGCGGTGGCCAGGCCCTCGCGGCGCTTGGCCAACCCCGGCGGGTCCAACACGATGGTGTCGAAGCGCTGGCCTTCCGTGTCGAAGCGGCGCAGCACGTCGAACGCGTTCGCGTGCTCCACGCGGACGTTGTCCCGGCGGTTGGCGCGGGCGTTCTCCTGAGCGCGCGAGGCGGCCTTCTCGTCCTGCTCCACCGCGACCACCGAGGCGCAGTTGCGCGACAGGGCCAGCGCGAAACCTCCGTGGTAGCTGAAGAGGTCCAGCGCCTCGCCTCGCGCCAGCTCTCCGGCGCGCAGGTGGTTGTCCACCTGGTCCAGGAAGGCGCCCGTCTTCATGTCGCCCAGCAGGTCGACTTCGAAGCGGTTCTCCCCCTCGTGGTAGGCGAAGCGTGCCTCGCCCTGGCCGTGCAGGAGGCGGGACTCACGCGTCAGGCCCTCGAAGTCGCGGCCCGAGGCGTCGTCCCGGCACACCACATGGGTGGCGCCGGTGAGCTCCACCAGCATCTTCGCGAGCGACTCCTTGCGTGCGTCCATGCCCTCGGAGAGCGTCTGGAGGGTGAGGCCAGAGCCGTAGCGGTCGACGAAGAGGCCAGGCAGCAGATCCGCTTCCCCGTGCACCAGCCGCAGACCGTCCCTGTGGGACAGCGTCGCGCGACGGGCGAGGGCTGCCTCCAGGCGGCGGCGGAAGAAGGCATCGTTCACCGGCTCCTCGGCGGGGCCCTTGCGCGTGATGAGGCGCAAGGCCAGCGGGGAGCGCCGGGCGTAGAGGGCCTGACCGATGGGGTTGCCTTGCGAGTCCACGACCAGCACCACCGCTCCGGGCCCCTTCACGTCGGGCGGTGCGGCGAGCTCGGTGCGGTACAGCCAGGGGTTGCCTCGGCGCAGGGACTTCGCGCCCTTCGGGGTGGTGCGTGCGACGGGCAGGGCTGCTGGGGGGGCCATGTGCTTCACTCCAGGCCGCGCGCGGCCAGTTCCTCGTCGTCCTCCCCGCGCAGATGCCCGATTTCGTGCAGCAATGTCACGCGAATCTGCTCATTCAGCTCGGCGGGCGTGCGAACCGCCCTCGCCAGGTTGCGGCGGTACAGCACCACCGAGCGGCACGGCGACTCGGTGCCGTCGCACGGCTCCCCCAAGGCCGGGCCCCGGAAGAGCCCCAGGATGGTGGGCGACAGGGGCGGCTGGTTGGCCAGCAGGTCCTCCTCCGCGGGCAGTTCCTCCGCGGTGACGGGCACCCCCTCCAGGTCTCCCCTCATGTCCACGGGGAGCTCAGCCACGGCGCGGACCACCTCCTGGCGGAAGGACTCCTCGCTCGGCATGGGCGGCACCGGGAAGTCCTCGGGCGCGAGGCTTCGGGCCTTGTCGAAGTGAGCCTGCGCCTGCTTCCACTTGCCCTCGCGCTCCAGCAGGAGCCCCAGGTGCTGGTGCGCGTGGGCGGCGCGTTCCGGGTCGTTGATGAGGCCCTGGAAGGACGACTTCGCCTCGGCGAAACGGCACAGCTCGAAGAGGGCCAGGGCCCGCTCGTAGAGCGCCTCGCGGCTGCCCGGCTCTCTCGCCAGGACGATGGCGGCTCGGGCCAGCGCCTCTTCCGCCTGGCCCAGGTCGTTGAAGGCCATGGCCGCCACCAGCGCCAGGTGAGGAATCAGCTCCGGCGGAGTCCCGGGTTGGGACAGGCCTCGCTCGGCGTAGAGCGTGCCCAGCTCGTCGCGCTCGCGCGTGGACGGGAGCTGCACGGCGTACAGGTGCGCGGCCCCCAGGAGTGCATCCGAATCCCCCGGGTCGATGGCCAATGCCCTCGCGAACGCGAGCTGAGCCTCGGTCTCACGACCCAGGGCGGCCAGCGCGACGCCTCTCTCCGCGTGGGCCGCGGCCAGGTCGGGTTCGAGCGCCGCCGCTTGCGCCGCGCAGGACAGGGCCTCCTCGAAGCGGCCTCCGTCGTAGTAGCTCCGGGCCGCGTCTAAGGGGGAGCTGCCCCTCGCCCGGCACACCGCGAGCGGCTTCACGGGCTTCGCGGTGCCGGCCCCACCCTCCGCGGGCGCCGCGTTGGCGGCAGGGGCTCGGACGATGGAGGACACCTCCGGCAGTCCGGCGTCTCCCGTCGTGGGGGCCGGAGCGCTCCGCTTGCAGGCGGTGAGGATGAGGCAAAGGGCGAGCAGACCGCGCCGCGACATGGGGCGTCAGGCTACGGCATCCCCTCGTGGCCGGGAAGCGGGGACGTGCATGCCCGCTGGGCGGGCGACATCCCCTCGTGCTTCCGGGTGAATTAGGGTGCGTGGCGCGATGAGAGACTTGATTCTGGCGTCCACCTCCAGCGCCCGGCGCGCGCTGATGGATGGACTGGGACTGCCCTACCGAACCCAATCCCCTGGCGTGGATGAGCATGTGTCACCGCTGCTCTCCGCGAAGGAAGCCGTGCGGGAGCTGGCTGAGCGGAAGGCTCTCGCGGTGCATGCCCGCGGCCCGGAGGCGTGGGTGCTCGGCGCCGACCAACTCGTGGAGGTGAATGGACAGACGCTCACCAAGCCCGAGAACCGGGACGCCGCTCGCGTGCAGTTGGGCAAGCTGCTCGGACAAACACACGACATCCACACCGGGGTCTGCCTAGTGGGGCCTGGAGGTCAGCGGTTCGAAGGCCTGGAGACGGCTCGCCTCACCTTCCACGCCGTGACGGCCGACGAGTTGGAGCGCTACCTGGACCTGAACGAGTGGGAAGGCTGCTGCGGCAGCTATCGCGTGGAAGGCGCGGGGCAAGCACTGCTGGCACGACTGGAGGGGGACCGCTCCAACGTGCAAGGGCTCCCCATGCTCACCGTGGTGCGTCTGCTTCGGCAGGCGGGCTTCGCCTTCTTCGAGCGCCGGTAGAGCACGTCGTCCGCAGCACCGGGCACAAACCACATCCATGTGTGGCTCCTGCCCTGAATGGCGGTGATGCGCCTGTCGTGGCGGTCGGCGGCTCCTCCTTCGAGCGCCCGTAGCACACCTCATCCGCGCCACCAGGCAGAGCCCCCATGCGGCCCCTGCCCGGACGGACGCTGATGCACCTGTCGTGGCGGCCGGCGTCTCCTGCTTCGAACGCCGGCGAGCCCACCCCGGTCAGCCCGCGGAGGACAATTCCGCGAGAATCTCCTGATACGCGGCGCGGGCCTTGTCCGACTGGTCCGCCTTGAAGCTGGCCGCGGCCACCACCGGATGCCCGCCGCCGCCGTAGCGGCCCGCAATCGCGGACAGGTCGTGCTTGCGCAGCTCCGGCTTCCACGGATTGGAGCCCAGCGACACCTTCGCGCGCGACGCGCCCTTCCCTACCCACAACGTGTAGCGCGCGTCCGGATACAGCGCGTACGCGATGAACTTGTTGAGGCTGTCGACCCCTTCGTCCACCAAATCGAAGAAGACAACCCCACGCTCATAGCGAGCCTTCGCACGCACCAGCTCGATGTGCCCCTGATGACGCGCGAGCAGCGGCGCCAGCGGCTGGGCGATGAGCGGCGAGGCGGCGATGTCCGCCAGCGACTCCGTCTGCATCCGCCGGATGACCTCGGGGATGAGCGCCGCGTCCTTGGTCGACTCCAACACCGTCATGATGCGCAGCGCGGGCTCCTCCAGCGCCACCGCCATCTGCGGCGAGGGGAACAGCGCGCCGTCGATGATCTCCGCCCAGTAGATGAGGTCCGCCATCGGCGATGGGTCCCACCCGAAGCGCTCACGCGCCACATCCGCCAGGTACTTCGTGCAGCTCTTGCGGTGCGCATCGTGAAACTTGCGCCCACTCGAGTCCGCCCGGAAGTGCGCCTCGTCCCCCGGCTGTTGGAACGCGGAGGCATGGTGGTCGAACCACCACGTCAGCCGCGCATCCTGGCTGTAGCGGAAGTCGACGATGGCGTTCTCCTCGCCCGTGAAGACCGCCGAGTCGATTCCCTCCGCGCCGGGCTTGTGCGCCAGCCCCTGATACCGGAAGGCCGCGTCAGCACGGACGCGCTCCCGATAGAAGCGGGAGAACACCGCGGCGCTCGCGGCGCCGTCAAAGCAGTTGTCGTGGAACAGGACCTGGACGTTCATGGCCGCGCCCCTTTACTGCAACACGAGCCCCTCGCCCACCGCCGCGAAGGCCGCCGCCCCCTGAGCATCGCCCGCCTGAACATCCACCGCGCCAGCCGCCACCACCGCCAGCCCCACCAACCGGCCATCCGCCAGCAGGCCACATCCCAGCGTGCCCCGCGCACCGCTCGTGGTGTTCAGCGCGTAGAGCTGCGTGCGGCCCCCCAACGCCAGCGGCGCGGGCCGGCTCAACTCCGCCCCCGGGCTGCTTCCCACCGAACGCAACAACCCCTGACACCCCGCCGAAAGCGTCGCCCCACTCCCTCGCTCCACCCACAACATCCCGTAGCGCCCCCGAGCCAGGTCGCCAAACCCCACGGCGCTCCCGCTCAACGTGGCCGCGGGCAACATCATGTGCGTGGCGAGCTGCTCGCGCGTCAGCCGCTCCCACCCCACCGGCAACTCCAACCGATACCCCAGCTCACTGCCCACCAGCAGTTGCCGCACGCCGCCACCAGAGGACAGCGTCCCCGGCATCGCCAGCAACAGCCCCGACACCAGCGCCAGGCACAAGCCCAACCCCATGCTCGCGTAGCGCCGCACCACCCCTGGCTCGCCCATCACCAGCGACAACGCCACCAGCCCCAGCAGGACATACGCCACATGCACCGGCGCCGCGGGCGAGGCCCTCGCCAGCCACAGCGTCGCCACCAACTGCGCCACCAAGCCCACCTGCGCGATGCCCTTCACGGGCCCTCGGTTCAGCACCAGCACCAACGCGAGCACCAGGTCCAGCGCCACCAACCCGTACGTCCACGACGGGTCCTGCAGCGAGCCCACGACACCTCCCGCCCGCAGGAACCACGCGAGCGCCCCCGCCCCCAACACCGCCGCCACCGGCCCCGGATGCGCCGACACCGCGCTGGTGACCAGGTCGCCACCAAACACCGTGGCGTCGTCGTCCACTGGGTCACCCAGCCGGTCCAGGTGCGTGCGCCCCACCTTCTTGTACGAGGGGAGATGGTCGAACGGCTCGCCACATGCGGGACAGGCCGCGGCGCCCCGGGGAATGGGGCTGTGTCCGCAGCTCGGACAAAGTGTTTGAGGCATGCCCCCGCGTATACCGCACCCCTCACACTCCCCTCACCCGAGCACGACAACCGCGTCAGTCCGCACCCTCGACTGCCAATTTTTTGCCCTCGAGGGCGGGGCTCACCAGACCCCCGAGTCGACTGGGACCGAGAGCGTTCTCGTTGCTCTCTGCTTCTCATCGAATTTGGACTCTTGAACGAAACGTCGAGATTGCCGGGCTGGATGAACGAAAAAACTCGACAGAACGAGGAATCGGCTCGGAGCCCCGACGTTTGGTTTGGAGGAGTGACCGCAGAACCCTGCCTCATGACAGGGAAAACCCGTAGTGCACGTTACCTGCCGGATTGGCGTCCAACTGGCACCTCGTCTGCATATGTCAGACCCCAGGTGTACTCACCCGCCCTGAGACCGCGTGGTGGGAGGAACACATGGCCAAGAGGACGACACGCAGGAGCGTCACGGTTCGACGGCAGGGTCGCCGGGTGATGCCCGCGCTCCGCCGGACGGCGCAGCGGGCCCGAGTGGCCGCGGAGCGGGCCCAGCTCACCGTGGGGGAAATCATCGCCGCGGCCTTCGACACGGCGGGCGGGGAGTTGGGGGAGGCGCTGGAGTTGATGACCTCGCCCCAGATGACCCGCGCGCTGGGCCGCCGAATCGTCGTGGAGGGCTGAACCTCACGCCGCCTCCAACCAGGCTCGCGGGCCGCGCCCTCCATCAGGCCGCGCGGCACGGGGGCCTCGCGCAAGACGCCTTCTTTACTCTCCGGCCATGAGCAGGCCCGTGGTGTAGCGCTGCTGCGTGGGTTCCCCCGCGAGCGCACGAGCGAAGTCCTCGGCATTGTTGGGATGCACCAGGAAGGTGCCCGCCCGCGTCTCCAGGCGCACAGGCTCCGCGTCCGGGTGCGGGTCAGCGGCCACGGTGCCGCCCCCTCCCGAATCCACCGGCTGGACTGGCACCGTGGCGCAGCCCACGAACAGCAGGACACCCAGCAACATCGACTGACACTTCATCCTCGGCCTCCGGGCAGGGGCCCGAAGCCGGGCCAGGGGGCCTCCCTATTCCTGGAGTCCCCGAGGCCGCAAGACCCACCGCGTCGCGCGCGGAGGATGGAAGGCCCGCGCCCCGGACAGGCCGTGGGGCGCGGACCTTTCAAGCACCACCGCTACCGGGGCTGCCAGCGCGGACGATGGTCGTCGCTGTCACCCGTCTGGAGGGTGAAGCCCCCCTTCGGGTGGATGATGGGCGCGTTGACCAGGGCCCCCGTGGCCGGGTCCACCTGCTGGACCTGGAGCTGGCCGCCCTTGATGAACGCGAGGAAGCGGCCATCCGGCGAGAACGACGGCAGCGTCCCGTCGTCCGCGATTCGCACCTCATCACCCGTCGCGGAGCCGTCCGCCGGGTTGATGCGCTTCAAGAAGATGACGTTGCCAGGACGCGTCTGGCAGGGCGACACCGCCGACCCGCACAGCACCGGCTTCCCGGACGTCGGCTTGAAGTAGTACGCGCGCACGTACGCGGCCCAGCTCCCATCCGGAGCCCAGGTCGGCGCGGCGATGAACGACTTGATGTCGCCCCCCGTCGACGACTCCGTCGTCACATCCGCGACGAGCTGCGGCTGCCCGCCCCCCGTCACGTTGATGTCGTACAGCCGGAACAGCGACGTGGGGAGGATCTCGCCCGCGAACGTCTCCAGTTCGCCAGCGGGGTTGGCCAGGTACAACAACTGGTCATTGGCCCGGTTGTAGTGCGGCTGCTCGGAGCTCTTGTCCGTGTTGGCCACGGGGGTCGGCGAGCCGCCCGGCTTCACCGTCAACAGCCCCTCATCCGTCACGTTGTACGCAATCGTCGAGCCGTCACGAGACCAGTCCGGGAACGCGCCCGTCGTGGTGACCTGGGACATGGCCATGCCCGGCGCCACCACGGAGATGCCCGAGCGCTGGCTGGCGCTCTGCCGCACGTAGGCGATGGACGCGCCCGGCTCCCACTCGGTGGAGCGGAAGGCCTCCGTGTTTCCAGAGCCACCATCCGCGACGACCACCGCTTGCCCCGCGACGAGCGGGACGTCTCTCACCGTGAGGTCGCCCGCCACCTTCTGACCCGACGTGTCGACGGCCCCTTGCACGAACGAGACTTGAGTGCCACCCGGCGCCCATCGCGGGTAGCGGCTGTCCCCGCTGCCTTCCGCCAACATCGTGATTCCCGGCGTGTCGTAGCGCATCACCAGCGCCTTCGACGTGCCGCCGTCATCGCGCCCCGTCACCACGACCTGCAATGCCTGGCAGGTCATGGGCGAGCCCTCGCAGCGCAGCGCCGACGTGCAGTCCGCGGAGCTCGTGCAGGCGTCGCCCTTCCCGCCCGTACCCTGTCCGCCTCCATCCGCGCCCCCATCGGGGGCGCCCGCGTCCGGTTCGCCCGCGTCGGGGACGCCTGCGTCCGGAGTACCCGCGTCCGTCCCACCCGCGTCTGGCTCGAGCGGAAGCTCCACGACGGGACGCTGCTCACAATCATTGTTCGAGTTGCAGAACCACTCCTGCCCTTCCGCCGGATCCCCCTTCTTGCGACGACAATCGAACTGGTCGACACATTCGTCACTGCACCCCGTCGAGAGCATCAACAACACGCACCCCAACACGCCAACGACTCGCTTCTTCATAATGCCCCTCCAAAATGCACTGAGGGGTATAGGCTCGCGATGAATGACTGGGATGGTTCCCCGGGGTGGGGTTCCCCGTGCGTGTCCCTGATTGAACGGCGACCCTCCAGGGCGTGATGAATGATCGACACCCATTGCCATCTCGATGCGACACGTTTCGACACTGACCGGAATCACGTGCTGGAGCGCGCGTGGGCCGCGGGCCTTCAAGGCATCGTCATCCCCGGCGTGGGCCCTCATGATTGGGAGCCGCTGCTCGCGTTGTCCCGGCAGGACGCTCGGTTGCAAGCAGGCCTGGGCATCCATCCACAGCTCCTGCCGGAGATGCCCGCCGAACAGGATGACGCGGCGCTGGAGCTGCTCGACGCGCTGCTGTCGAAGGGAGGCGCAGCCGCCGTGGGCGAGTGCGGACTCGACGGCCCCTCGCTTCCAGGCGCCCCCCTGGAGAGACAACTGTCCGTCCTGAGACGCCACCTCGCACTCGCGCGCAAGCATCAACTCCCCGTGCTGATGCACTGCCACCGGCTGCACCCCGCGCTCATCGAACTGCTCAAGCAGGAAGAGATGCCCGAGGCAGGCGTGCTCATGCACAGCTACAGCGGCGGCGTGGAGCTGGCGCGCTTCTATCTCCAGAAGGGCTGTCACTTCTCCTTCGCGGGCCCAGTGACGTGGGCGGAGGCTCGCAAGCCCCTGGACGCGCTGCGCGCCATTCCCCTGGAGCGGCTGATGGCGGAGACGGATGCCCCGGACCAGGCCCCCACACCTCACCGGGGCGAGCGCTCCGAGCCCGCCTACCTGCCCCACATCCTCGAGGGGATGGCGCGGGTGAGAGGCGAGCCCGCCGACGAGGTCGCCCAGCGGACGACCGAGAACGCCCGCCGCTTCTTCCGGGAAGGTTTTCCCCGCGCTTCGCGGTAGGCAAGCGGTCGCGTTATAGAGGACCTCCATGAACCCGCAGCCCCCACCGCCCGCCCCTTCCGAGAACGAGACTCCGCCCGCCACGGCGGCCGTCAGCAACGACGCCACGGGCTCGCTCGCCCGGCCCTTCAAGCTGTCCCGGCGCTTCGACCGCACGGGCCGGCTACTGGGTGACACGGCCATGGAGCGGCTGGCCAACGCGCGCGTGGTGGTGTTCGGCCAGGGCGGCGTGGGCAGCTACGCGACGGAGGGCCTCGTGCGCAGCGGCATCGGGCACCTGACGCTGGTGGACCATGACGACGTCTGCGTCACCAACACCAACCGCCAGCTCCACGCGACGGTGAAGGGCGTGGGCAAGTCCAAGGCGGAGCTGATGGCGCAGCGCTGCCGGGACATCAACCCCATGGCCCACATCGAGGCCGTGCGCGAGTTCTACCGCGAGGAGGTCGCCGAGCAGATGCTCCAGGCGGGCCAGTACGACTTCGTGGTGGACGCCATCGACAACGTGAAGGCGAAGCTGCACCTGCTGCACCGCTGCGTGTCGCTGGGAATCCCCGTGGTCAGCTCCATGGGCGCCGCCGCGCGGCTGGACCCCACGGCCATTCGCGTGGAGGACCTGTCCGAGACGCACATGGACCCGTTCGCCAAGGACATCCGCAAGCTGCTCAAGCGCAAGTACGGCGTGGAGACCGACCGGCACACGGGCATCACCGCCGTCTACTCCATCGAGGCGCGACGGATGCCGGTGCCCCTCAACTACGACGACGCCACTGATGGCTTCCTCTGCGTGTGCCCGCAGGACAACGACTTCCACACGTGTGACCACCGCACGCAAATCGACGGCAGCGTGTCCTTCGTCACCTCGTGCTTCGGGATGAACGCGGCCGGCGTCGTGATTCGCCGGCTGGCTTCCACGCGTTAGAGGCTCACGCCACGGATTGGGCCGGAGGCTGCGCGGCGAGCGCGGCCTCGCGCCCACAGGGCCTTCGGAACACGCAGCGCGTGCAGGGCGTCAGGGACTCCGACGGAGGATAGGCGGAGATGTCCAGCGGCGTGTTCGTCGCCGGGTCCTTCAACAGGGAGCGCATCTTCGCGACGCTCGTCTCGAAGTGCTGGCGAAAGGACGCCATGGCGCTCATGTCCACCTGGACGTCCTGCTCCTTGCCCTCGTTGAGATACACGAGCGACGCGCGCACCTTCTCCAACGGGAAGCGGTAGCGCTGCGACACGTAGAGGGCATAGCCCAACACCTGCTCGTCATAGCCCTCGCGAGACTTGCCCGTCTTCCAGTCCACCACCACGGGCGTACCGTCCGAGTCGACGAAGACGAAGTCGGGGATGGCGAACACCTTCAACCCGTCCAACGTGAAGTGGGCGAAGTCGAAGCCCGCGTCCACCTCCAGCCACTGCTCGGGCTTGAGGCTCTTGGCGAGGTCAGGCCAGCGCGAACTGAAGAACCACGCCAACGCCGAGCGCACCGTCTCCCAGTTCTGCTTCCAGGCTTCGTCGGGGAGCGTCTCGGCGTACTCGTGCTCGACGAGTCCGGTGAACTGCTTGCGGTACTTCTGCGTCCAGTACGCCTTGCCTCGCGAGTGGCGGAAGTCGTCCTGCATCAGCTTGCGAACCCGGGCCTCCACCGCGGCGGGGTCCACCACGCGGCCGGCTCGCCAGTCGAGCAGCACGTCCTTGAGGCACTCGTGCACGACGCTGCCGGCCCAACTGAAGCGGTTGGCCAGCTTCTTGAGCACGTACAGTTCCCGCACGTCTCTCGGTGCGTCCGCCACCCAGCCACCCCAGGAGCCGTAGTAGTAGAAGTAGTAGGAGCGCAGGCATTCGGAGAACTTCTCGTGGCGGCTCTTGGACCAGGAGAAGTCGTTGCTGAGGGTGGGGCGCCGCATGGAGGCGGCGCATCCTAGGCGTTCGCTCGTTCCGCAAGAAGGGGAACAGGCGGGGAATCGAGCCCCCGGCGTGGGTTGAATGACAGTCCGGGTGGGAAACCCTGGGAGTATGGTCCCCCCACCATGAAGACCCGACCCTTCAAGGAGCGAGTGGTCCTCATCACCGGGGCTTCCAGCGGAATCGGCCTCGCGGCCGCCAAGGCCTACGCCCAGGCGGGGGCCCACGTCGTCCTCGCCGCGCGGAGGCTCAACCGGCTCGAGGAGGCGGCCCGTGAAGTGGAGTCACTGGGCGTCAGGGCACTGTCCGTGCGGTGCGACGTGACACGCGGCGAGGACGTGGAGCACCTCATGCGCGAGGTGAGCTCCACGTTCGGCGGGCTGGACGTGCTGGTGAACAACGCGGGCCTGGGGCTGTATGGGCCGCTGGAGTCCATCAGCGAGGAGCAGCTGCGGCAGGTGTTCGAGCTCAACGTGTTCGCGCTGTGGCGGGTGACTCGGGCCGCGCTGCCGTTGCTGCGCGGGCGCAAGGGGGCGCAGGTGGTGAACGTCAGCTCCGTGCTGGGACATCGGGGACTGCCGCTGCTGGGAGGATATTGCGCGTCGAAGGCGGCGGTGAACGCCATGACGGAGTCGCTGCGCACGGAGCTCGCTCCCGAGGGAATCCGCGTGCTGCTCGTGTCTCCGGGGCTCACCGAGAGCGAGTTCCGTGAGCACCGCATGAACGCGCGAGGATGGGCGCAGCAGGCCGTTCCATTGAAGGCCATGTCGGCGGAACAGGTCGCCCACGAGATGGTGCGCGCGAGCCTGCGCGGACGGCGAGACACCATCCTCACCCTCCCCGGCCGCATCATGGTACTGGCCAACCGGTTCGTCCCCGGCCTGTTCGACCGTATCGCCCACCGCATGGCCAACCCCGTGAAGAAGGACGCATGAGCCCCCGCAGGCGCACCGCGACACCCGAAGGCCCACCGGCTCAGCCCACGAAGGTGCCCGCGCGCCGGGGGCGGCCCCCTCGGAGTGCCGCGCCGGCTCGTGTCCTCGCGGTGCCCCCCGATGCGGCGCACCTCGCGTCCATCCGTGCGCCGTTGCTCGGCTGGTACGACCGCAACAAGCGCGACCTGCCGTGGCGCCGCACGAAGGACCCGTATGCCATCTGGCTGAGCGAGGTCATGCTCCAGCAGACGCAGGTGTCCACCGTCATCCCCTATTGGGAGCGATTCCTCACGCGCTTCCCCACGGCGCTCGCGCTCGCCTCCGCCCCTCTCGACGACGTGCTCTCCGGTTGGAAGGGCCTGGGCTACTACAGCCGTGCTCGCAACCTGCACCGGGCCGCGCAGGAAGTCGTGTCGCGCTTCGGCGGCAAGCTGCCCTCCACCGCGGAGTCCCTCCTCTCCCTCCCCGGCTTCGGCCGCTACACCGCTGGCGCTGTCGCCTCCATCGCGTTTGGTGAAGAGGCCCCCCTCGTCGATGGGAACGTCGCCCGCGTGTTGTCCCGCCTCTTCGAGGTCGAAGGCACTCCCGGCGACCGCGAGCGCGAGGCCACGCTCTGGGAGCTCGCGGGCCACCTCGTGAAAGGTGAACGGCCCGGCGACTTCAACCAGTCCCTCATGGAGCACGGCGCCACCACATGCCGCCCGGAGAACCCGCTGTGCCTCCTGTGCCCCGTGCGGCAGGCCTGCGCCGCGTTCCGCAAGGGCCGGGTGGATGAGCTGCCTCCGCCCAAGGTGCGCGCCACTCCCAAGAAGCTGACACTGGCCCTGGCCGTGTGGTCCCACGCGCAGACGCTCCTCTTCGCGCGCCGCGCGGACTCGGGCCTCTTCGGCGGCCTCTGGGAGTTGCCCGCGGCCGAGGTGGACGAAGACTCCACTCCCGAGGAGACCACGCTGCGCCTCACGGCCGCGCTCGGTGCGGGCGTGCGGCTGGAGTCCCAGCTCGGCACGGTGAAGCGACAGCTCACCCACCGGGACCTCACGCTGCGCCTGTATCGCGTGTCCGGCCCGCAGCGCCCCTCGCGCTCCCCCGCCTTCCAGGAGCTTCGCTGGTGCACCCCCTCCGAGGCGGCGACGCTCGGCATGAGCACCGCGATGCAGCGCGCGCTGGAAGCGGCGATGACCGCGCTCGCATAGGTCCTGGACCGCTTGTCACGTCATTTCGGAGTCACGCGCCACGCCTGTCCAACTCACGACAGGGCGCAAGCCACCGTGTTGCATCGACAACCCCCGCCACATCGGGTCGCTTTCGCACGCACCACCCCAGTCCCAATCTTCGCGCGCCTTTTCGCCGGAGGTGACTCGATGGCTCGCAGCAGCGGTCCCCACGCCCATCCGCAGACAGCGGCACATGCCTCGGAACACGCCCCCGAGACCCGGGGGCCGAGGAATGTCATCACCCATGACCAGATTTCGCGCCGGGCCTACGAAATCTTCCTCGCCCGTGGCGGCTTTCACGGCAACCACGAGCAGGACTGGGCCCAGGCAGAGCGCGAACTGAAACTGGGACGTCGGTAGCCACCACCCGGCGCGATGCGCTCAATGCGGGGGCGGCGAGTGCAGCAGCGGACGCTCCGCATCGAGCGCTCCACGCAACCTGCGCTGCGCCACCTTCAGCTCGGCGAGGATGCGCTCCGCGTCCTGCACCGTGCGCATGGCCAGTCCACACGCGGGCGTCAGCAACATCGTCGACACGACGCGAGGGAACGTGAAGCCGCGAGGCAACGCCGCCTTCAGCGACGCCTCCACTGAGTCCGCCAGCTCCGTCACCTCGTAGGTCGACGACAGGTCCGTGGGGATGATGCCCAGGCTCAACGTCGCCCCCGAGGACAGGAAACGCTCCAGCGCCTCGCCCTCCTCCAGCATCGCGTCCAGCGACAGCCGCACGTCCAACGACAACAGGTCCGGCTGCGAGTCCAGCAGCGCGCCCCAGTCCGTGTTGCCACAGCAGTGCAGCCCCACCAGCGCGCCCTCGCGCTGGAGCGCCACAACCAGCAAGCGCAGCTCCTGCAACGCCAGCAGATGCCGCGGATTCATGCGCTGGAACGCGAACAGCCCGGGCTCGTCCAGGAAGAACAGCGGCGTGGTGCCCACGCGCCGCAGCGCCTTCACCATGGCCAACGAGCGCGCCAGCACCAACCGGAACATGCCCTGGTCCAGCCCCGGCACCTCCAACGCGGAGAGCCCCGAGTCCGTGCGCGCCACCGAGCGCACCGTGAACGGCCCCGCGAGCTGCACCTTCGCGAACGCCAGCTTGCGGTGCTCGACCTCCCACAGGAAGGGCCGCCACGCGCGGCAGGCCTCGGGTGAAGGCTCATACGCCTCCAGCGCCCCCGCCGAGAGCGCGGACTCCAGCTTCGCCTCGAACTCCGCGCGCCCCGCCTCCCAGGCGCTCAGGTCCACCGTGCACAGCCCCTCGTCGTCGAAGCGCAACCCCGGCAGCCCCTCGAGGGCCGCTGGAATCATCAACTCCGAGGGCTTGCCCACCGGAAGCTGCGGCAGGAACGGGATGTCCATGGACAGGGCCACCTGAAGGCCCAGCTCCACCTGCGTGTGCGGCAGGCTCCCGATGCCCGTGGTGGCACACGCGGGCAGGAGCTGGACGGCTCGGCGAATGTTCGGCGCGCTCATGGCCGGCGAGTCTACCTGCTCCCTCCTCCGGCGGGGCACCTCGGGGCCCCCGGGCCGTCGGGTCTTCTCCAAACGGGGCGACCTCATCCTTGCCAGGGCCCCCCAGGGGCATCCCGCGAGGAGGAATCCGACATGCTGCGTCCAAGCTGGAGAACAGGCGTCCTGCTGGCAGTCCTGGGATGGACCGCTCCCTCCCTCGCCCGGAGCACCTCGGCCACCCGCGAGCAACCCGCCCCCGAGTTCGACGCCCGGGGCATCACCGTCCGAAGTGGCGTCACCGCCTACACCGGCAACCTGGGCGACGCACTGGACCTGGGCGCGTTCCTGGGGGTCGACGCGGAGGCCCAGCTCCTACCTCTCCTGGGATTGCAACTGGGTTACGAAGGCTCCGCCAACGGCCTCAGGGATGACCACCAGGCCCGGCTCTGGCGCCACAACGTGGCCGCGATGGCCACCGTGGGCCCCACCCTCCGCGGGCAGTGGAAGCCCTTCCTGGGCGCGGGGGTCGGCGGCAGCTATCTGGACGGGACGCCTTCGGCCGACCGGCGCCAGTTCGGCACCACCTTCCTCGCCGAGGTCCCCCTCACCGCGGGGCTCGACTACCGCTACAACGGCGTGACAGCAGGCGCGCGCGCCACCTATCGCATCCTCATCGGTGGAGACCTCGCGCCCGGCGACGAGGCTGACGGCAACCTGGTCACCGTCGGCCTCAGCCTGGGCGCGCGGTTCTGACCCCGCACCCCACCACCGCCCGCGGGCTCACGACACGGAGAAGTACGAAGCCTGCGGGTGGTGGAACGCGATGGCGGACACGGACGCCTCGGGCTCCATCATGCAGCCGTCGGTGAGCTGCACCCCAATCTCCTCCGGACGCAGCGCCGCGAAGAGCTTCGACTGGTCCTCCAACCGGGGACACGCGGGGTAGCCGAAGGAGTAGCGCTTGCCCGAGTACTCCGCGCGGAAGCGCTCCAGCATCGTCATGTCCTGACGGTCCGGCGTGCCCCACATGCTGCGAAGCTGCGTGTGCAGCAACTCCGCGTACCCCTCCGCCGTCTCCAGCGCGAGCGCCTGCACCGCGTGCATCTTCAGGAACTCGCCCTTGGCCTTCAGGCTCTCGGACAGCTCGCGGATGCCCGAGCCCGCCGTCACCACGAACATCGCCACGTTGTCGGAAGGGACGCCGTTCTCCAGGGGCCGCAGGTAGTCGGCGAGGCACAGGCCGCCCTCGCGCTCCTGCCGGGGGAACTCGAAGGACGCCGCCTCGCGCCCGGTGACGCCGTCGAAGAGCACCACGCGATTGCCGTCGCTGCCCGCCTTGAAGAACTGGAACACGGCGCGCGCGTGCATGAGGCCCCCGCGCAGCATGCCCTTGAGCTCCTCCACGGCCTCCTTCAACGCCAGCGCCTTGCGGCCCTCCTCCGTCTTCGCCAGCTCCGCCTCCGCGGGCGTGCCCAGCGCGCGCGACGACGAGCGCAAGCCCAGGTGCCGGCCGTACAGCATCACCGGGTTGATGAACTTCCAGATGTGGTCCAGCGGCGTGTTCGTGAGCACGTGCCGCTCCCAGTCCGGCGCCGGAGGCACCGTGTCGAGCACCCGAATCTCCGCGCTGCGCACGCGAGACGCGGGGGCCTCCGTCCGAGGACGCTCCTTCACCTCTTGCGCCAGCTTCACGCGGCGCTCGGACAGCTCTCCGCGCAGCCGCTCGTGCGACGACGGGTCGACAATCTGCTTGGCCAGGTCCAGGCCGCTCATCGCGTCCTGCGCATAGGCCACCGTGCCGGCGCCGTACGCCGGAGCAATGTTGCGGTCCACGAAGTTGCGGCTCAGCGCCGCGCCACCCACGAGAATCGGCACGTCGACCCCCGCGCGCCGCAGGTCCTCCGCCGTGGCCACCATCTGGTGCGCGCTCTTCACCAGGAGCCCCGACAGGCCGAGGATGTCCGGCCGGTGCTCACGCACCGCCTGCACCAGCTGCTCGGGCGGAACCTTGATGCCCAGGTTCACCACGTGGAAACCGTTGTTGGCGAGGATGATCTCCACCAGGTTCTTCCCGATGTCGTGCACATCCCCCTTCACCGTGGCCAGCACCACCTTGCCGCGCATGGCCGCCTTCGCGGAGCTCATGTGCGGCTCGAGGAAGCCCACGGCCGCCTTCATCGACTCGGCGCTCTGGAGCACCTCCGCGACAATCAGCTCGTTGGCTCCGAAGAGCCGGCCCACCTCGTCCATGCCCTTCATCAGCGGGCCGTTGATGATTTCCAGCGGCGTGTACTTCGCGAGCGCCAGCTCCAGGTCCGCGAAGAGGCCATCGCGCGAGCCCTCGATGATGTAGCGCTGGAGCCGCTCCTCCAAGGGCAGCGTGCTCACCTGCACCTTGGCCGCCTTGCGCTCGCGGAAGTGCGCGGCGAAGGGCGTCACCGGGTCCGTGCCCCGGTTGTAGAGCAGGTCCTCCGCCAGCGTGCGCTCCTCCTCCGGCAGCGACGCGTAGCGCTCCAGCTTCTCGGAGTTGACCAGCGCCATGTCCAGGCCGGCCTGCACGCAGTGGTACAGGAACACGGAGTTGAGCACCTCGCGGCCCGCGGTCGGCAGACCGAAGGACACGTTGGAGATGCCCAGCACCGTGCGGCACTGGGGGAAGCGCTGCTTGATGAGCCGCACGCCCTCCACCGTCTCCACGCCGCTGCCCGTGTACTGCGCGTCACCCGACGCACACGGGAACACGAGCGGGTCGAAGTACAGGTCCTCCGCCTTCATGCCGTATTTGCGCGTGAGCAAATCGAACGAGCGCTCCGCCACCTCCAGCTTGCGCTGGCGCGTCACGGCCATGCCGACCTCGTCGATGCAGCCCACCACCAGCGCGGCACCGAAGCGGCGCGCCAGCGGAACCACCTTCTCGAAGCGCTCCTCGCCATCCTCCAGGTTCACCGAGTTGATGATGGCCTTGCCCTGGCTGTACGTGAGGGCCATCTCGATGACGCGCTCGTCGGTGGAGTCAATCATCAAGGGCACTCGCACCTTCTTGATGACCACGTCCAGGAACTGGCGCATGTCCTCCAACTCGTCGCGGTCCGGGTTGGCCAGACACACGTCGATGACCTGGGCGCCTCGCTTCACCTGCGCGCGCGCGATTTCGGACGCGTCCTCAATCTGCCCCGCGACGATGAGTTCCTTGAACTTCTTGCTGCCGATGACGTTGGTGCGCTCACCCACGATGACCGGGCGCAGTTCGTCCGTCACGTCGAGGTAGTCGACGCCCGACAACGTCGAGCGGGGCTTGGGCACGGACGTGCGCGGCTTGAGCCCCTTCACCGCCTGGGCCAGCGCGCGGATGTGTCCCTCCTGCGTTCCGCAACAGCCGCCCACCACGTTGAGCCAGCCCTGCTCACAGAAGCGCCGCAGCGAGCGCGAGAGCATCTCCGGCGTCTCGAGGTAATGGCCGTTCTCGTCCGGCAATCCCGCGTTGGGCACACACGACACGGGGAACGGGCTCAGGTCCGACAGCGAGCGCAGGTGGTCCGTCATGAAGTCCGGACCCGTGGCGCAGTTGAGCCCCAGGTACAGCAAGTCCCAATGCTCCAATGACGCCGCCAAGCTCTCCACGCTCTGCCCCGCGAGCATCGTCCCCATGGGCTCGATGGTGCCGGACACCGCCACCGGCACCGCGTAGCCCAGCTTGCGGAACGCGCGGTCGATGCCCAACAGCGCCGCCTTGACGTTGCGCGTATCCTGCGCCGTCTCCACCAGCAGGTAGTCGGAGCCGCCAAGCACGAGGCCCTCGGCCTGCACGGCGAAGTTGTCCACCAGCTCCTCGAAGGTGATTCCCCCCGTGACGCTGATGGCCTTCGTGGTGGGGCCCACCGAGCCCGCCACCCAGCGGATGCGCCCGTCCTTCGCCTCGGCCTCGGCGGCGGCCTCACGCGCGAGCCGCGCGGAGGCTTCGTTGATTTCCAGCGCCTTGTGGCCCAGGCCGAACTCGTTGAGCACCAGCGGCGTGCCGCCGAAACTGTCCGTCTCCGTCACGTCCGCGCCCGCCGCGAAGTAGCGCGCGTGGATGTCCCGGATGATTTCCGGCCGCGTGAGCACCAGGTTCTCGTTGCAGCCCTCGTACTCCGCGCCGCCGAAGTCCGCGGCCTTCAAGTCCTTCTGCTGGAGCAACGTCCCCATGGCGCCGTCCAACACCAGCACCCGCTCGCGCATGGCGGTGCGGAGGGCCTCCACTCGACGGCCGTTCTCTCCAGAAGGGGGCGGCAGGACCGCGGGGGTCGGGTTCGTCATGATGGCTTCACTCCAGTCAGCAGAAAGACTCGAAAGGGGCTGGCCCCGTCGCGGGCGTGCGTCTCACGGGTGAGCGACGCGAAGCCCTGT
Organism: Myxococcus stipitatus; assembly: GCF_037414475.1. The sequence continues at coordinate 1,584,639 of NZ_CP147913.1, forward strand.
GCGCCCAGCGCCGCCTCCAGCTGCGCGGGCTCGAACCCAAGGTGCCGGTGGCCCAGCCGTTCCACCACCCAGCGCTCGTCGTGCGGCATCAACTCCAACAACACCAACCGGCCGCCAGGCTTGAGCAGCCGCCAGGCCTCGGCCATCACGGAGGCAGGGGACTCGACGTGATGGAGGCTCTGCGAAATCACCACCAGGTCCATCCGCTCCGACGGCAACGAGAGCCGGTGCAGGTCCTCGCACAGGAAGCTGACGTTGCCGGCGCGCTCGCTCCCGGCTCGGGCCCGCGCCTGCTCCAGCGCGTCCGCGTTCTGGTCGATGGCCCACACGTGCCGGGCCCACCGCGCGATGGCCACGCTCAAGACGCCGGTGCCACAACCGAAGTCGGCCACATCCAGCGGCGGCAAGAGCGACGCCAGCGCGCCCGCCCACAGGGACCATGACTGCCCGGGCTCCAGGAGCCGCTCGTTGAGGGCCTGCCGGTCCGCGCGGGCCCGCAGCAAATCCTTCAACCGCGCCGAGTCCCCCGCCGCGTCCTCCGCCTCCCTCGCCAGCCGGATGAGCGGCCAGCGGGCGTCATCTCCCTCCAGCGCCAGCGAGTAGTAGCTGAAGCCCGCCTGCCGCTCCTCGCGGATGAGCCCCAGCCCCTTGAGCTTCCCCAGGTGATGGGACACCGACGACTGGGCCACGCCGACCAGCGACACCAGCTCCGTCACGTTCAGCGGCGCCTCCGACACGAGCCGGAGGATGCGCAACCGCGTCGGGTCGCCGAGCGCCCGGAAGGATTGGGACAGAGCTTCCATATCGCCGCATCAACATACGTCGATACCACCATGGACACCAGCGCACTTTCGACGCACTGCATGCTTCGAGGCGGACAGTGGTAGATGTGGGACATGGCGCCTCCCTCCCTGCAGCAGCTTCTCGAAGGAAAGCGGTTTGGCCTGGTCCTCTCGGCCGGTTACTTCGGCTTCTACGGCCATGCAGGCTTTCTCAAGGGGCTGGCGAGCACGGGGCTCAAGCCGCAGGCCTACGCGGGCACGTCCGCCGGGGGCATGGTGGCGGCGTACGCGGCGACGGGGATGCCGGTGCACGCGATTGAAGAGCTGGTGCTCCGCCAGACGCGGGCCCACTTCTGGGACCCGGACCCCATTGGCGCGGTGCTCAACGCGGACGCCAGTGGCCACGGCCTGACGGGGCTGCTCAAGGGCGAGCGCTTCCGGCGGCTCCTGGAGGACACGCTCGGCGCGCGGACGTTCGAGGACCTCCCTCACCCGCTGCTGCTCGTCGGCGCCAACCTCACGCTGGGAAGCCACGACGTCTTCACCACGGGGGAGCTGGCCCCGCGCGTCCATGCCACGTGCGCCTATCCAGGCCTGTTCCGCGCGGTGCCGCTGGACGGCAACCTGTATTGGGACGGCGGATTGGTGGACAAGGCGCCCGCGCTCTCACTGCATGACAGCGCCGCGGGGAAGGACCTGGACGCCATCCTCGTGCACTTCCTGCCCAGCAAGACGCGCAAGGTGGTGGGGGGCCCCCTGGCGTACGCACAGGGGCTCGCCGCGGGCTCGGCCGCGCTGCGCAGGGACCACTTCCGCCTCCAGCTGTCCGTGCTGGAGGGGCGAAACATCCCCGTCTACGTCGTGGTCTCCAACCTGCCGCCGGTGACGCCCACCACCATGGAGCGAGGCTTCGACGCGCTGGACCAGGCACGGCTCTCCACCGTGGTCTCCCTCTCCCGGCCCCCCGTGCCCTTCGCCCAGGCGCAGTGGTGAGACGGGCCTCGCGCGGCGGCGCCGCTCACTTCGCGCCGTAGCGCCGGTGGTCCACCATCAGGCAGCGGTCCTGCACCACCTGGATGCCCGCGCGCGCGAGCTTCTCCGCCGCGGCGTCGTTGCGGATGCCGGACTGGAACCACACCGCCTTCGGCTTCTTGGCGATGAGGTCGTCCACGTGCGCGTCGATGTCCTGCGGCCGGCGGAAGACATCCACCACGTCGACCTCGCCCGGCACGTCCGCCACCCGCCGGAACACGGGCTTGCCCAGGATGTGCGTCACGTCCGGGTAGTAGACGGGCACCGGCACCACGTCCACGCCCGCTCGGGCCAGATAGTCCGGCACGTAGAAGGCAGCCTGTCCCGACTGCTGCTCGGTCTTCATCCCCAGCACCGCCACCCGCCGCGCGTTCTTCACCACGCGCGCCACGCCCTCTTCGTCCTTGATGAGGTTCTCTTCCCAGCTCATCGCGCCTCCTCCTGGAGTCCCTGCGCTCGCGACTCCATCGTCAACGTCCACGCGGCCCCATCCACCTGGGCCTTCACCGTGAGCTCCCGGCTCACGGGGACAAAGCGCCCGTAGGCCACCACCTGCTCGCCCTGGCACGTCACGCCCGGCGTCAGCTCCGGCCGGCCCGCCGCCACCCATGCATCCGACAGCGCATCTGGGGCCTCCTCCGGCACCGCGTCCAGGCACCGCAGGCTCAGCACCACCGCGTCACCGTACTCCGTGTCGCGTGTCCCCTGAACCGTGCGCTCCAGCACATACGCCACCTGCGTGTCGCCCACCGGCAGCACATCCACCATCCAGGTGCGTTGCCCCTCCGACACATAGCGCTGGAACAGGCCGCCGAACTTGGCCTCCCACTCGCGCCGCGTCCGCGCCTCCAGCACCTCGGGCTGGAAGAAGCGCTCCAGCGGGCCCGCATCCACTCCCGGAGGCACCGACTGCCGCACGGCCTCTCCCGCCGACTCCGGCGACACCAGCTTCACGAACGCGCCGTCCGCCGCGAGCTGGACGCGCAACATGAAGCGCTTGAGCACCTCGCCCACCCAGCTCTTCACCTCCACGCCCGCCCGCGTCTGCCGCGCGTGCGTCACACCCTGCGTCAGCAGCCAGCCTCCAGCGGAGGGTGTGAAGCGCGACTCGGTGGTCAGCTCCACCTCCTCGCGCACCACGGAGCCGCCCTTCTCCACCACGCGGCTGGCGCGCTGGGACTCGGTGAGCACGCGGTCGACGGGGGGCTGGAAGGACACGCGCACCCGGCGCGACACCTCGGGGATGGGCACCCGCAACGGGGGCGCCTTCCGACACGCGGACGTCAGCGACAGCACCAGACAGCACCACAGGAGACCAGAACGCATGCGCCCGCGAACGCTGGCAGAAACCGCCAGCGCCCGCGAGCGCTTCTTCCACCCACCTTCACACCTCAGGGGTGACGCGTGGCCCCCTCGGGGGCGTTCTCCACCAGGTCCCTGCCGATGTTGCGCCGGTCCCTGCGAGCGCCGTCGTCATCCACCAGCCCACCCCGGGCGAAGCGCCGGGCCGCCTCCGCCAAATCCCGCATCACGTCCTCGCGCGAGGCGTACTCGGTGCGCGGCAGGCACTTGAGGACGTTGATGATGCTGACGGGGGCCTCGCTGTCCTCGGCGGCCTCGACGAGCTCCTCCCGCGTCGACGGGTAGTCCACCGAGTCGAGGTGAGGGGTGATGGAGAGCCCGGGGTCTTCCGCGGTTCCGAATGCCATCTGCGGCTGCCTTTCTGCCCGGCCGTCCCGGCCCGGACGTGCGTCACTGGGTAGTTGAAACCTGGGGACGATGCCCGCGCCGGACCACCCGGCTGTTCCCCTCCTCTCCCCTGCCCAGGCGGGGGGACAGCCGCCCCGGCACCTCCCGAGGTAGAGTGCCGCCCGCCGCACCGCCGCCCGGAGCCTCCACCCATGACCGCCGCACCCCTGCTGCTCGTCTGGCTCACGCTCGCCAGCACGCCGCCGTCGCCGGCCCCCGCCGCCAGTTCCCGCGATATCTACTCGCTCGAGGACGACGCCTTCGTCTCCCAGGCCCAAAGAGACCTGGCGGAGCTCGAGCGCAACACCCAGGGCCTGCGCCGCCTCCAGGAAGAGCTCAAGGAGTCGAAGGCGCTCTACGCGCAGAAGCAGAGCGTGCCGTACACGCCGGACCAGAAGCAGCGGCTGCTCACCACGTGGGCCTCCTTCTTCGACTACTTCCTCTCCACCGAGGTCATCCGTCAGCGCTACTGGGACTTCGTGAAGGTGCCCGCGCTCCTCCAGCCGAAGAAGCACGCCTGGGGCTTCCTGCTCACCCACGGCGCGCTCACCACGGAGCTGGCTCACGGCCTCACCTACGCGCAGCTCACCAACGGCCGCAAGCAGTTGGAGGTCCTCCTCGACGAGCCCTCCCCCGACTATGGCCTCCCCCCGCGCGCCTTCGCCCGCTTCAAGGACAAGGTCATCCACGTGGCCACCACCACGCAGCTCTACACGGGCGATACGTACAAGGAGCAGTTGAGGCCGCTGCTGGTGAAGGCCGGAGCGCTGGACGCGCCGCGGGTCCCCTGGGTGCTGCAGGAGATGAAGCTCAACAGCGAAGTCGCCCGCGGACTGCTCATCAAGCGCGGCGCCACGCTCTTCGCCAAGGCCGCGGCGGACGTCACCCAGGACACGGCCCAGCGCGCCTTCTTCCCCGTCCAGCGCTCCGTGGCCGAGTGGATGGGAGACACCCGCGTGCACCGCTCCGGCAAGCCCCTCATCCGCCGCGAGCAGGTGGACGCGCTGATTCAGCGCATGGAGCCCGGCGACGTCATGGTGGCCCGGCAGAACTGGTACCTCTCCAACATCGGGCTGCCGGGCTTCTGGCCCCACGCGGAGCTCTACGTGGGCACCGCGCCGGAGCTGGCCCGCTACTTCGACGAGGACCTGGGCGTGAAGGCGTGGCTCGCCAGCCTCCCCGGCGCTCCCACCACCTTCACGCAGCACCTTGCGCGCGCCTTCCCGGAGAAGTGGTCCGCGTACGGACAGAAGGACCCGCACGGAGACGCCCTGCGCATCATCGAGTCCATCAGCGAGGGCGTCAGCTTCACCGGCCCCGAGCACGGCATGCGCGTGGACTACCTGGGCGTCATGCGCCCCCGGCTGTCGCGGCTGGACAAGGCCCGCGCCATCCTCCGCGCGTTCGCCTACCAGGGCCGCCCCTACGACTTCGACTTCGACTTCTTCTCCGACCAGACGCTGGTGTGCACGGAGCTGGTGTGGAAGTCCTACGCGCCCTCGAAGGAGATGCGCGGACTCAACGTGCCGCTGGTCAACGTCGTGGGCCGGCGCACCCTGCCCGCCAACGAGCTCGTGCGCGTCTTCGACGCGGAGCACGGACGCGAGGACCGGCAGTTCGACTTCGTCGCCTTCCTGGACGGCCGGGAGGGCGAGGGGCTCGCGAAAGAGGCGGACGAGGCGGCTTTCCGCTACAGCTACCGCCGGGCCAAGTGGGACATCGCCCAGGAGTAGGTACACATGACGGAAGACGTGGCCCACGAGATGCTGGAGCTGTCCGCCCAGCTCTTCGAGCGCATGATTCTGCAGCAGCAGGCCAAGGTGTTGCGCCTGGCCCGGGAAGCCGTCCCCAACCTCACCCCCGAGGAGCTCCGCAACCCCCACGACTTCCCTGAACTCAAGGAACACCCGACTTTTGAGTACGAAGACGGAATCCTGGCGGGGTTGATTTCAGCCCAGGTGGCGCTGCGCACGGAAATCAAGGGGAGGCTTCCGTATGCACCGCCCACCTTCTGACGCTTGGCTGGCTGCCTTTGCCGCCAGGCCCGGCGTGCGTTAGTGGTTGGCGCCGTGAGCATCCCCACAGGATTCAGCCCGCCGCTGGCCCGGGAACGGTTGGTGTCGGCGCTGGCCGCGGAGCCACCCCGCCTGGACCTGGCCGCCCTGGCCATCGCCACCCTCGACCGGCCGGAGCTGGATGCTCCCGCGTGCCTCCATGTGCTGGATGTCCTGGCCTGCCGGGTGCAAGTCGAGACGGAGCGGCTCAAGGAGAAGGGCGAAGCCCTGGCGCCCCTGCGAGCGCTGCGTCACGTGCTCTCGGACATCGAGGGCTTCCGTGGCAACGAGGACGACTACCACGCGCCCGACAACAGCTTCCTGGACCAGGTGCTGGAGCGGAAGCTGGGCCTGCCGATAACGCTGTCGGTGGTCTACCTGGAGGTGGCGCGCCGTGCGGGCATCCCGCTCTACGGAGTGCCGTTTCCCGGACACTTCCTGGTGGCCCACGACGCGGGGGACCACAAGCTGGTGATGGACCCGTTCCACGACGGAGACATCCTCACGGAGCACGGCTGCGAGGAGCTGCTCAAGCGCGTGGCCCCGCAGCTCAAGTTCGACCGGGCCATGCTGGCCCCCGCGCCGGTGGAGCTGATTGCGTACCGCATGTTGTCCAACCTCCGGCGCGTGTACCTGGGCCGGGAGGACCGTGAGCGGGGGCTGGCCGTGGTGGACCTGCTGTTGCTCCTGGCGCCGGACCATCCCGGGGAGCTGCGCACGCGCGCGGCGCTGCTGGCGAACCTGGGCGCCTACCGCGCGGCGCTGCGCGACGTGGAGCGGTGCCTGGAGCTCTCTCCAGAGGCGCCGGACCGAGACCGGTTGGAGCTGACGGCGCGGGAACTGCGCGAGCGCGCCTCGCTGCTCAACTAAGAAAGACCAAGGCCCCGCGTGGAACAGGGCCCGGAGACTCAGCCATGTCCCAGACAGTGAAGCCCTGGCCTCGACTGCGCCAGGGGTTGCAGCACGACTACCGCGTGTTGAAGGTGCGCGAGGACATCTGGGCGGACCCGAGGACGAACCTGGAGCACTCGCGCGTGCGGGTGGACTGCGCGGACTGGGTCAACGTCATCGCGGTGACGGCGAAGGATGAGCTGGTCTTCGTGCGGCAGTTCCGCTTCGGCATCGGCGCCAACACGCTGGAGGTGGTGGGAGGCATGGTGGACCCGGGCGAGGACCCGGCCGCCGCCGCCGCGCGCGAGCTGGAGGAGGAGACGGGCTACGTGCACGGACGCCTGGTGCCGCTGGGCGCGGTGCATCCCAACCCCGCGGTGCAGGACAACCGCTGCCACACCTTCCTGGCGCTGGACTGCGTGAAGGCCCATGACGGGCGGCTGGACGAAGGCGAGGACATCGCCGTGGAGCTCTACCCGCGCACGGAGCTGCCCCGGCTCATCCTGGAGGGCCACATCACCCACGCGCTCGTGGTGGTGGCCTTCTTCCTGGAGCGGCTGCACTCGGAAGGCGGCGCGGCGAAGTAGCCGGCGCGCAAGTCATCGCCGCTCGCAGCCGCAGCCGCACGCGTCGAGGTAGGGCGTCTCTCCGGGCGCGCAGACGAAGAAGATGTGCGGGCACTCCTTCACATCCCTGGAGATGGAGCGGCGGCCTTCCACCTGGGTGGCACAGCTCGGACGAGGCGCTGTGGCCACCGGCGTCCTTCCCCCTGACGCGTCGGACTCGACCGAGGCGACGCTGCAGCCCAGCCCCAGCATGGCGGCCAGAAGCGCCAAGGTGGAACGGGTCGACCTGTCGTAGAACACCCCTGTGACCTCCCCCACGAAGCCCGGCGACCGCCGGGCTCCAGTGGCGAGGCCAATCTGGACGCCTTCCCCGACAAGGGGGAGCCCCGAAGGGCACGGGTTCAGGAAGGGCCGTGTTGAGGGCCACAATCGCCCCGTCCACGAGACAACACTCGGAAGCCCGCAGGGACTCGTGCTTCGCGAAACCCCACCCATCCGCTATCGCTTCGCGCGCTTCCGGGCCCGCTTCGTGGGGGCTTCAGGGGGCTGCGAGCCCCGCTCCCAGGTGCCGGAGCGTCCGCCGGACTTGTGCTCGAGCTGGACGGCCTCCATCACCATGCCCCGGTCCACGCTCTTGCACATGTCATAGACGGTGAGGGCCGCCGCGCACGCGGACGTGAGGGCCTCCATCTCCACGCCCGTGCGGTCCACGGTGCGCACCGTCGCGCGGATGGACAGCCCCTGGGCCACGGGCTCGAGCGTCACCTCCACCCCCGACAAGGCGATGGGGTGGCACAGCGGGACGAAGTCCGGCGTGCGCTTGGCGGCCATGATGCCCGCGAGCCTCGCCGCGGCGAGCACGTCCCCCTTCTCCACCTTCCCCGCGAGGATGCGCTCCCGCGTCGCGGGCAGCATGCGCAACAACGCCGTGGCCACCGCCACGCGCTCCGTCTTCGGCTTCGCGCCGACATCCACCATCTTCATCGCCCCACTCCTCGAGCCACCGCCTGGAGGAGGTCTTCCACCACGTCGTCGGGGTCCTCCAACCCCACCGAGACGCGGATGAGGCTCTCGCGGATGCCGGCCGCCTCGCGCTCCTCGGGCGTCATGCGGCGCGCGCTGGCGCTGGCCGCGTGCATCACCAACGTGCCCACGTCTCCCAGCGACGGCGCCGGCTTGCACACCTGGAGCGCCTCCAGGAAGCGCATCGCCTCGGGGCGTCCGGCGCCTCGGATTTCAAAGGCCACCATGGGCCCACCGTCGTGAAGCACCTCGCGGGCCACCGCGTGGTCCGGGTGCGACGGCAGGCCCGGGTAGATGACACGCTCCAGGAGCGTGGACTCCGCGAGGCGCCGCGCGACATGGGCCGCGTGTTCCGCATGGGCCTGCATGCGCACCGGCAGCGTGCGCAGGCCGCGCAAGGTGAGCCACGCCTCGAAGGGGCCCAGCACATCTCCCGTCAGGATTCGCGCCGAGCGCAGCACCTCGATGCGAGCGCGCGAGCCGCTCACGGTGCCGCCCAACGCGTCGCTGTGCCCGTTGAGCCACTTGCTGGTGGACTGCACCGCGTAGTCCGCGCCGAGCGCCAACGCGCGCTGCCCCGTGGGCGACGGGAAGGTCGCATCCACGGCGAAGGCCGCGCCCACGTCCCGGCACGCCTTCGCGAGCAGCCGCAGGTCCGCCACGCGCAGCAACGGGTTGGTGATGCTCTCGGCCAGCACCATGCGGGGCTTGAGCTCACGGATGCGCGCATCCATCCCCGCGTCCGACAGCTTCAGCGCGTGCAGCTCCACGCCCAGCGTGGCGCACAGGTTCTTGTAGAGCGCCCGCGTGACGCCGTAGCCGTCCGCGGGCATCACCAGCCTGTCGCCGGACTTGAAGCCCTGCGCCTCGAAGAGCGAGCGCAGCGCGGCCATGCCACTGGCATAGGCCACACACGCCTCGGCGCCCTCGAGCGCCGCCACGGCCTCCTCGAGCAGCGTCGTGTTGGGGGCGCTGATGCGGGCGTAGGCGTAGTCCTTGCCGTCCAGCGCGCCGTCCAGGTCGTCACTGCTGTCGAACCAGCTCACCGCCGACACGGAGACGGGCGGAGAGATGGGGACGGCTCGGCTGCCCGTCAGCCGCGTCCCGGCATGCACCGCCAGGGTCTTCTGCTTCGTGCTCATGGGGGTCCTGGGAAGGCCGGCCCGCCCAGGAGAGGCGGACCGGCCCGAAGCATGCTTCACGCGGCGGCGAGCGGGCTACTCGCCCTCTTCAATCAGCCACCGCTCCGCGTCGATGGCCGCCATGCAGCCGGTACCCGCGGCGGTGATGGCCTGCCGGTAGTAGCTGTCCTGCACATCGCCACAAGCGAAGACGCCCGGGATGTTGGTGCGGGTGGAGCCGGGCACCGTCTTGAGGTAGCCGCTCTGGTGCGTCTCCAGGATGCCCTGGAACAGCTCCGTGTTGGGCGTGTGGCCAATGGCCACGAACAGGCCCGTGGCCGTGAGCAGCTGGCTGTCGCCCGTCTTGAGGTTGCGCACCACCGCGCCCGTCATCCCCTTCTCGTTGCCCATGACCTCCTCGACCGCGGAGTTCCACAGGAAGGAGATCTTGGGATTCTTGAGCGCGCGCTCCTGCATCACCTTCGACGCGCGCAGCGTGTCGCGGCGGTGGATGAGGGTGACGTGCTTGACGATTTTCGCCAGGTACGTGGCCTCTTCCATGGCCGTGTCACCGCCGCCCACGACGATGACCTCCTGGTTCTTGAAGAACGCGCCGTCGCAGGTGGCGCACGCGGACACGCCCCGGTTCTTGTACTTGTCCTCGCCCTTGACGCCCAGCCACTTGGCGGTGGCGCCAGTGGAGATGATGACCGTCTCGGAGCGAACGCGGATGCCGCTCTCGCTCTCGATGAGGAACGGGCGCTGGCTGAAGTCCACCTTCACCACGTTTTCCATGTGGATGACCGTGCCGAAGCGCTCCGCCTGCTTCTGGAAGCGCTCCATCAGCTCCGGGCCGGTGATGGCCTCCGGAAAGCCGGGGTAGTTCTCCACGTCCGTCGTCACCATCAGTTGCCCGCCAGGCACGCGCTGGGGGTGCTCCAGCGTGGGACCGCCGGCGAACACCACCGGCTCCAGGTTGGCGCGCGCGGCATAGATGGCCGCGGTGTAGCCCGCCGGCCCCGAGCCGATGATGGTCACCTTGTTGATCTTCTCCTCCGCCACGGGTGACTCCTCCCTCTTCCTCGTTGAGGCCGCAAGGTACCAGAGGCCCTCGGGCACGTGATACGAAGCTGGCCTCATGGATGCCGAGCTCCTCAGAAAGGTTGCGCTGTTCGAGGGTTTGACCCAGGGCCAGCTCGCCAAGGTGGCTCAGCTCGGCCACACCAGGGACTACCCGGCGGGCGCTTTCCTCTTCCGCGAGGGGGAGACCGGCCAGGAGATGTTCGTCATCGCCCAGGGCAAGGTCCGCATCTCCAAGTCCGTCCCCGGAATTGGCGAGGAGGCGCTCGCCATCCTGGAGCCCGGCCAGTACTTCGGTGAGATGGCGGTAATCGAGGACTCGCCCCGCTCCGCGGACGCCATCGCCCATGTCTCCTGCTCGGTGTGGGCCATGGAACGCTCGAAGCTGGACCAGTTGATGTTCACCGACAAGGACCTGGCGTACGTGCTGCTGTGGACGTTCGTCCGGACGCTGAGCGAGCGGCTTCGCGAGACGAACGACAAGATCAAGGCGTTCTTCGCCATCTCCCGCTTCTGAGCCGGCCCAGCGTCCGAGCATCCACGGGCCGCGGCTCTCGCCCCCCAAGACACGGGGTGGTGTCGCGGTGCCCGTCCAGCGAATGGGCTGCTCGCGGGTGGAGGTGGATGGGCGGCCTTCTCGCTCCAGGTAGAGACAGCGGGCACACGCATTGCTCAACCGCCGCGCCGGGAAGGTGGGCGGGATGGAGTGGAGCATGGGCGAGGCGTGGGCGGACGAGGAGCCAGCGGCGGTGCGGGCCGCTGGGAGCGTGGAACAGACCCGGGAGCGGATCTTCCGATTGGGCGCGCAGGCGCTCTCGGACCCGGAGCTGTTGTGTGTCGCGTGGGGCGCATCGGCCCGGGCGACAGGCGCGAAGCAGGAAGCCGAAGCGCTCTTGAACCGCTGCGGCGGACTCAAGGCGCTCCTGCAAGCCGAACCGATGGAGCTCAAGGGCCTGCCGGGAATGGGGCCACGCCGGGCGGCGCAGGTGCTGGCGGCGATGGAGCTGGGCCGCCGTGCGCAGCGGACGTTGGACCGCAGGCCTCGGCTGCGCACGGCGCGGGAGATTCACGCGTACCTGATGCCGGTGCTGGGCGCGCTGCGGCGCGAGGTCTTCCACGTGTTGTGCTTCAACGCGCGCAACGTGCTGGTGCATGACATCCGGGTCGCCGAGGGCACCATGAACACGTGCCCGGTGGACCCTCGGGAGGTCTTCGCCGCGGCGCTGGTGTCCCGGGCCACGGCCATCGTGCTGGCGCACAACCACCCATCGGGAGACCCGGAGCCCAGCGTCCAGGACGTGGGCCTGACGCGGCACCTCATCGCGGGGGCGCGGCTCATCAACGTCAAGGTGTTGGACCATCTGGTGGTGGGCGACGGGGCCTTCGTGTCGATGCTGGAGCGAGGGCTGCTTCCGGAGCCGGAGCGAGGGACGGCGTGGGAATGGAACGCGGCGCAAGGAGGTGGCTGAGGATGGGGTGCCTGGTGGGGATGGTGCAGGTGGAGCTGCTCGAGGACACGCGGGCGCAGGTGGTGAGGCTGGAGACCGGGCAGGCCTGCACGGTGGAGCGAGAGGCCTTGCCCTCGGAGGCGCGCGAGGGAGACGTGGTGGTGGATGGCCGGAGGGAACCAGAGGCGACGGCGCTGAGGGTGCTCGAGGTCGCGATGAAGCGGGCCCGCCTGGCTGTCCCGGTACCGCCGGGGCTCGAGCTGTGAGGTGGAACGGGGGGCCGTGTTTCCGTTGACGGCCGGTCCAGGATGGTGAACATGCGAGCGATGCCGTTGGCCCTGCCCTATTTCGAACAAGCCCAGCAGGGCCTGGTGCGCCACTTCGGCCTGGCACAGTTTCGTCCGGGCCAGGCCGAGGTCATCTCCACGGTCCTGAGCGGGCGCAACACCGTGGTGGTGATGCCCACGGGCGCGGGCAAGAGCCTGTGCTACCAGCTTCCGGCCACGCTGCTGCCGGGGTTGACGCTGGTGGTGTCTCCACTGATTGCGCTGATGAAGGACCAGGTGGAGCAGCTCACGGCGCGAGGCATCTCCGCGACGTTCATCAACTCCTCACTGTCGGACCTGGAGCGCGCGGAGCGGATGCGCCGGCTGCGCGCAGGGGAGTACAAGCTGCTGTACGTGGCGCCCGAACGGTTCCGGAGCGCGAGTTTCGTCCAGACAGTCATGGACGTGGGCGTGGACCTGTTCGCGGTGGACGAGGCGCACTGCATCTCCCAGTGGGGCCACGACTTCCGGCCGGACTACGCGCAGTTGGGACAGGTGCGAAAGCGGCTGCGCCCGCCGCGCACGGTGGCGCTCACCGCGACGGCAACACCTGAGGTTCGCGCGGACATCGTCCGGGTGTTGTTGATGAAGGAGCCCCGGGAGTTCGCCATGGGGTTCGACCGGCCCAACCTCTTCCTCGGCAAGCAGGAGGTGGGCGGAGACACGGACCGGCACGAGGCCTGCGCGCGGCTGGCGGCGCTGGGAGGCAGCGGCATCATCTACTGCTCGACGCGCCGCGCGTCGGAGGGGGTCTTCTCGGAGCTGCATGGCCGGGGCGTGAAGGCGGTGCTGTACCACGCGGGCATGGACGACGACGCGAGGCGGCGGGCCCAGGACACCTTCATGTCCACGAAGGACGCGGTGGCGGTGGCCACCAATGCGTTCGGCATGGGCATCGACAAGCCCGACATCCGCTTCGTCGCCCACGCCAACATCCCCCGGGCGGTGGAGGCCTACTACCAGGAGATTGGCCGAGCGGGCCGCGACGGCGGCGAGGCGCGGGCGGTGCTGCTGTTCAACCACTCGGACGTCTACACGCAGGAGCGGCTCATCCAGGGCAGCCACCCGTCGGAGGCGGTCCTCGCGGATGTGTGGGGCGTGCTCCAGACGGTGGAGGAGTTCGAGCGGGGCGTGCATGTGCTCGCGGGCATGGTGAACGCCAGCGAGTTCGAGGTCTCCGCCGCGGTGCGCATCTTCGAGCGCGCGGGGAAGCTGGAGCGAGGCAACCGCGGCGAGGGAGCGCACGGGGTGATGCTGACGGAGAAGGCCCAGGGTGCCCATCCGCATGCGGCGGACGCACAGCGGTTGTTGAAGTCGCTGCTGGAGACCTTTCCCGTGGGGCGGCAGGCCACCACGGAGTTGACCATCCTCGCCAGGCGCATCGGGATGACGGTGGATGAGGTGCGGCACGCGCTGGGCCTGTTGGAGAAGTCAGGCGTGGTGAAGGTGCGAAGGCCTTTTTCCGGACGCTCCATCCGGGCCCTTGCGCGCCTCCCCTTCCGCGAGCTGGGCATGGACCTGCGCCACGTGCGCGAGCAGGAGCGGCAGAACCTCCAGCTCCTGCGGCGGATGACGGACTACGCCTATGCGGACCGGGAGCAGCGCTGCCGGCGGCGGAGCGTCCTGCACTACTTCGGGCAGGAGGATGTGGAGTCCTCGTGCGGCAACTGCGACGTCTGCGCGCCGGCGAAGATGCCGGTGCTGTTGTCCGGCGGACCGTCCGCGTCGCGGGCCCGGGCCACCGCCGCCGCGGCGCCCGTGACGAACTACAGCGAGCTGGCCTCGACGGAGCTGCGGCGCTGGCGCAAGGAGCTGTCGAAGGACCTGGGCGTCGCCCCCTTCATCATCTTCAACGATGCGACGCTCCTGGGACTCGCCGCGGCATTGCCCATCGACAGGGAGGGCTTCCTCACGGTGAAGGGCACGGGCGAGAGCCGCTGGGAGCGGTTTGGCCCCAAGGTGGTGGAAATCTGCCTCATGGCTCGGGCCGCGGGGCATGAGCCCCAGGCCATGCCCATGGCCGTGAGCAAGGCACGCCAGCCTCGCATCCGCCGCGCGGTGGGCTCCGACGGATGAGGATGAGATGAGTCCCACCCAGGGGTGGACGGGATTCAGCGCCCGCGGCGCAGCGCGGCCCGCGCGATGAAATAGCGCAGCGTCCCCATGAGGGTGCCCACGACGAGCGCGAGCAGGAAGATGACCACCACGGTGGTGAAGCCGAAGATGAGGCGCACCCCGAACTCGGAGATGCGCCCGTTGAAGAAGGCCGTGCGCAGCGGCTCCATCGCGCCCGTGAGCTCCAAGGCCCGTGCGGGCAGGGAGTCCAGCGACAGCGACAGCCGCTGGAGGAAGCGCGAGGGGAACATGCGCAGCGCGATTTCCACCACGACGCCCACCAGCAGGTAGAGCACCGACAGCAGGAACGCGTTGCCCCACATGATGCGCAGCAGCGGGGACTCGGGCCCCGAGCCGGAGGGAGGTGTCGTCACGCTAACGAGCCGCCTTCTTCTTGAGGGACGGCAGGGCCTTCTTCACTCGCGGCGCATCCTCGCTGCCCCCGGCCAATCGGAGGAAGGCCTCATACGCGTCCACGGCCCGACCCAGCTCCGCTGACTCCCGGACGAGCACATCCGCCAGCGCCAGATAGGCGGGCCCATCCGTGGGCTCCAGCTCCACCGCCTTCAAGAGCGCCGTCTTCGCCGCCGCCTCCTGCTTCTGCTTGAGGGCCACCATGCCCAGCGCAAGGTAGGAACGGCCCTCATACGGGGCCAGCCGAACCGCCTCGTCCGCGGCGGACCGGGCCTCCTTCAGGGCACCCGCGCCCAGGAGGACGCGGGCCATGGCGGCCTGGGCGAAGGCCTTGTCCCAGGTGGTGGGGGCTCGCGAGGCCAGATCCTCCAGGGTGCGCGCCACGGCGCGGCCCCCGCTCGGGAGCTGCGCGTAGAACTCGCCCACCCGTCCACAGGTGGCATCTGGGCCTTCCCGGCGAGCCGCCGCGAAGGCCGCGTCCGCGTTGTCCACATTGCCCTGCCGGAGGAACGCGTGGGCAATCTCACAGAAGGTGTCCGGGTCCTTCGGGTCCAGCTTGTTGGCGCGCTCCAACGCGGAGAACCCGCCCTTCGCGTCGCCCGCGCCGAAGAGGATGGCGGCGCGCAGCCGGTGCGACTCCGCGTCGTCCGGGGCCAGCTTCGCAGCACGCCCCGCGGCGCCTTCCGCTTCCTTGCGGCGTCCGGAATGGAAGAGGGCCAGCGCGAAGCCCTTCTGCGCGGCGGCGCTGCCTGGGTTGTCGAGCTGCCACGCCTCGAACTGCTTGAGGGCCTCGGGGGTGCGGCCCAGCGCCAGCAGGGTACGGCCCAAGGCATCCCGCGCTTCGCCGTGCGCGCCGTTGCGCTCCACCGCCTGCGTCAGCGGCTTGAGCGCCATGTCCGGCAGCCCTCGCGACAGGAGCAAGCGGCCCAGGGAGCACGACGCCTCATAGTCGCGAGGGTTCTTCTGCGCCTCCTCGAACTGGGCCTGTGCCTTGTCGAGGGCACGCTCGCGCCAGTACAGCTGTCCCAGCGCCAGGCGCATGTCATTGCGCGGACGCTTCGAGGCGGCCAGGGCCTTCTCGAGCAGCTCGCGCGCCTGGGTGCCATTGCCCTCGGCGGAGTCAGCCAGGGCCAGGAGCGACAAGGCCTCCGGGGGGTAGCGCTCGTTGACGCGGGTTCGCGCCAGCTCCGAGCGCACACGCTTCCAGTCTCCCATACGGGCATGGGCGGTGGCTCGCACCAGGGCCACCTTGCGGCCGCCATCGGCATCCAGGCGCGTCAGCACCTCGCGCTCGCGGTCCTTGTCCAGCAGCGTCCGGCCCAGTCCCTCGCGCGCTTCGTCGCTCTTGGGCTGGAGCTTCAGGGCCGCCTCGTACGCGGCCAGCGCCGCGTCCAGCTTCCCCGCCGCACGACTCGAGGCGCCCAGCGCGAGTTGGAAGTCGAACGCCAGCGCGCCTTGGGTTCCCTTCGAGAGCAGGGCTCGAGCCTCGTCGTACTTGCCCACGGCGGACAAGAGTTGCCCGTGCACCAGTTGCTGACGGGGCTTGAGGGCGGCGGGCAGCGCCGCGTCATCGGCCAGCGGGGCCACGTCCGAGAGCGCCTCGTCCAGGTCCTGCTCTTGCGCCAGTCGGGCCTCCGCCTGACCGATGCGCGCCAGGGGGTGCTTGGGGGACTTGGTGCGCGCCTTCGCGAACATCTCGATGGCCTGAGGGAAGTCCTCGGAGGCCAGGTAGTAGCCCCCCAGCGCCACCAGGGCACGGACGTTGGAGGGCGAGGCTCTGAGCGCGCGGTCGAAGCGTTCGAGGGCCTTCTTCTCGTCCTTCGACGCCAGGAGCAGGGTCGCGGCGAGCGCGTGGACCTCGGAGCTCTCGTCGGTCGCGGCGAGCAGCGCGCGGCGGGCCGGCTCACGGCCTCGGTCATCGGCCACGAGGACGTTGGTGGTGAGAACCAGCCCCGGAGCCGCGTCCTTCACGCCGGGCTTCTCCAAGGCTTCGAGTGCCTTCCGGCGGTCCTCGGGGGACATGCCGTGGTCCGCGAAGAGCAGCGCATGTGTCCACGCGGTGAGCGCCCAGGCGCGGCTGCTGCTCTCGTCCATCTCCAGCGCGCTGCCGAGCTGCTGCAAGGCACCGTTCAGCGAGGCCCGCGTGTCCTGGACGACGAGGTCCTCGGCGCGAGCGAGCGCCTCGTTCAGCGTCTGCCCTCCCGAGGCCGCGCGAATGCGGAGGAAGCCGACGACGACGGTGACGAGCACCATCACCAGCGCCGCGGCACCGGCGATCTTGACGCCATTGCGCTTGATGAAGGAGGTCTTCGCGGCCTCTCGCGCCAGCTTCTGTCGGAGCTCCTTCTCGTAGGCGACGGTGAGGGCCTCGGTGTCCTGCTTGGGCTCGCCGGCCTTCGGCTTCGCCGTGGACCCGGTGGCCTCGGAGGCATCGGGAAGGTCGTCGAGCAGCGAGCGCTTGGAACCCGAGCCCCGCGCCGAGGACGCAACCCGGGCCGCCACAGGCGCGGCCCCCGTCGGCTCCACGGGCGGCAGGTCTCCCAGGAGTCCACCACTCGAGGCGGGAATCACCGGCTTCGCGGTGGTGAACTCGCTGGAGCGCAGCAACACGTCCTCTTCGGACTCAGCGGCGGAGGCCCCTGCCTCGGCCTCCCCCTCACCCGAGGACGCCTCGGTGTCGGGCGTCTGTCGCGAACCGTCCGCCGTCTGAGCGCCTTCTCCAGACGACGCGTCCGAGGAGGTCTCGAGCTCCGAACGGGCAGGCGCGCCGTCCTCCTCATCGGACAGCGACAGGTCGAGGGTCGGCAGCAACGCGCCGGGCGCCGTCCCCAGAACGGGAACCGGCCTGTCGATCAACCCCAGCGAAGAGCCCGACGACGTCCCTTCCGAAGAAAGCCCCAGGTCCACGTCATCCGACGTGTCGAGCGAACCCGCTCCAGTACCCGCGGCGCCGGAAGCCTCGGTGCCCGCCAGGGCCGCTGAAGCCCCGCCACCAGGCAACGTTCCCCCCTCGCCCGATGCGCCAGCGGCCCCTGCCTCAGGTGCCACATCCTCCGCACCGGCATCACCCGCCGCGCCACCGTTCGAGGAGACAGGTCCACGCGCAGCGCCCGGTGCACCGGCATCACCCACAGCGACGGCGCTCGCCAGGTCCGCCGCGGCCCGCGAGCCCACGGTCCGCGCCGCCGCCGAGCCACTCGCGGCCTTCGCCGCATCCCCCAACGCCGCCGCCCGCAACCGCGCGGCCGCCATCGGAGCCGCGGCCACCGCCTCACCACCCTCGGGCTTCTCACTTCCGTCAGCAGCCCCCTCCTCGGGAGCGGCCTTCTCCAGCCCCATCAAATCCGCGAAGACAGGCGCCGGGCCTCCGGCCAACGCCTGCTGGGCCTGCTCCAACCAGAGCTTCACCCGGCCATCGTTGGGCTGCAGCGCCACGGCCTTGCGGAGCAGTGGCAGCGCCGAGCGATACAGCCCGCGCTGCAACAGCACCTCGCCAATCAGGTTGTAGGCATAGGGGTTGTCCTTCTCGATGGCGATGGCCTTGTCGAACTGCTCCATCGCCTGGGCGGGGCGCCCCAGCTGAATCAGCGCCTTGCCCCAGAGCACGCGTCCCACCGTCGAGGACGGATGATGCGAGATGCCCTGTTCGCACACCTCGATGGCGCGCGCCGCGTCCCCCTTCTCCAGCAGGGCCTTGGCCAGTTCAACGAAAACGGAAGAGGTAGGGTCTTGCCGGAGGAGCTGCTCGTAGCGCTCCACCATCGACTTGGCCATGAGGGCTTGCGACTCCGGTGCTCGGGCGAGGGAGCCGGACCATACCACCGTGAACTCGTCCCGGGCGGCCACCGGATGTTACCGTCCCCTCCGTGATTCGCCCGCTCGCCCTGTTCCTCGCGCTCACCCTTGGTGGATGCGCAACCCTATCCAAGAAATCCAACCTGGAAGAACTCAAGCCGGTGGTGGAGTCGTTCCACAAGGTCATCCGCTGGAAGGACTTCCGGACGGCGGCGCGCTTCATCGTCCCAGAGCGGCGCCAGGCCTTCACCCGTGCCCGGATGGCCCTCCAGGACGAGCGCGACCTGTCCATCAGCGACTACGAAATCGAGGAGGTCGTGATGTCGGACGACGGCACCCGCGCCGTGGTCCAGAGCCGCATCCAGTGGATGCGCCTGCCCTCCGCCACGGAGAACACCTCGCTGGTGAGCTCGGAGTTCGTCTACAAGGACGGGGCGTGGCTGCTGGAGCGCCAGGACGAAGGTCCGTTCGCGGACGAGCTGCGCTAGGCTGCCCAAAAGAAACCGCCCACCGACTCGGGGCCGGCCGAGGCGGTGGGCGTCGGGAACTCCCCAATGGAGCGCCCTACAAGAAACCGCCCATCGACTCGGGGCCGGCCGAGGCGATGGGCGTCGGGAACTCCCCCATGGAGTGCCCTACGAGAATCCGTCCACCGACTCGGGGCCGGCCGAGGCGGTGGACGTCGGGAGCCCCCCAATGGAGCGCCCTGACATTTGGGCGGGGCGACGCTGATGACCAGGCCCGCGTCGCCGCGCGGTGATGCCTGGCCTTAGAGCAATGGCGATGCCACGCCGAGCCCCCGCCCCCGGGCCCACGTGTGCTCACGAAGATTCAAGGACTTGCGCTCGCGCCGCGCCGACATTCCCAGGGATGGAGCGTCGGGGCGCTGACACTGCTGTCATGGGGTCCAGCCTTCGGCGTCGCGCCAGACGCGACAGCTGTGTCAGGGACCCACGGACTTTCCCCTCTCAGTCCGCGAGGACGGCGCGGATGGTCTCCCGCATGGAGTGGCGGGGCTTCCAGGCCACGTCCTGGACCCAGCGGCTGCCATCCACGGCGCACAGGAACTGGATGTGGTCCAGCTCCGGGGGCGGGAAGTTGGCGATGCGATACTTGAAGAGCATGCCCAACAGGGGCCGGGCCACCGGGTGGGGCACGGGGATGGGGGAGTTGCCCAGTTCGCGCATCACCGCGGACAGGGGCACCTCGCCGGGGCCCACGACGTTGTAGACGCCCTTGGGCTCCGGGCGGAGGGCGGCCACCATGGCGCGGGCGACGTCCTCCACGTGGATGAGCTGCACCATGGGGTCGAAGCCCGCCATCATCCACGGGTGGCGCAGGCGCAGGTAGTTGGACGGCGCATTCTTGATGGTGGGTCCGACGATGTGGACCGGCCGCAGAATCACCGTCTCGATGTGGGGGTGCTTCCAGAAGAAGCCATGCGCGAGCATGTCCACTTCAATCAAGTCCCGCACGCCGGAGAAGCGGCTGGCCGCCATGAGCGGCGCGTCCTCGGTGAGGAAGTTCGAGTTGTCGGGGCTGGGGCCGTAGACGTTGGCCGAGGAGAGGACCACGACCTTCTTCACGCCGTACTTCGCGCAGTACTCCAACAGGCGCGTGGTACCCACGACGTTGAACGAGTGGTGCTCCTCCTCGCTCATGCGCGGGTCATGCATGATGCCCATGTGGATGACGGCGCGGACCTCGTTCTTGCGAAAGACGTCCTCCGCCTTCTTCTTTCGCAAGTCGAGCTCGTACATCTCGACATCCTTCGGCCGGCCCGCGAAGGGACGCCGGTCGATGCCGATGATGCGCTCGTGCTTGTGCAGAAGCTTCGCGAGGGTGCGGCCGAGGTTGCCGCTGATGCCCGTGACGACGACGGCCGGTCTCATGGACAAAGCCTCTTAGCACCGAACGGATGAGCCGCTCACCAGAACACCCCCCGGCGCTCCTTCAGGCCCTGGTGGAGCATGGACTGAATCGCGCCCTTCACGGTGCGGACCTTCTTGTCCAGCTCGCTGTCCTCGTCGTCCGGGCGCCCGGTGAAGTGCATGGGGTCGCCGTAGTACAGGCGATACTTCGTGGGCAGCGGGAAGGGCAGGCCCGTGGGGGTGATGGGGAACGACGGGAAGCCCAAGAGCTTCGCCACCGGCTTGAGGTCCATGAGCGCCGGGGCCTGCTCCTCGGCGCCGACGACGGCCACGGGGATGATGGGCGTGCGCGTCTCCAGCGCCAGGCGCATGAAGCCCAGGCCGAACTCCTGGAGCTGGTAGCGCTGGGGCCACAGCTTGTTGATGCCGCGGGTGCCCTCCGGGAAGACGAGGATGGCTTCATCCGACTCGAGCAGCCGCCGGCAGTTCTCCGGCGTGCCGACAATCTGCCCCATGCGCGCCATGAAGGTGGAGACGTACGGCAGGGACGGCACCCACTTCTCCACCATGCTGCGCACGGCGCGGGGAGGATTGGCCTCCAGCATCAGGGACACGCCAATCATGGCGCCATCCAGGGGGAGCTGCCCGGAGTGGTTGGAGACCAGCAGCACGCGGCCGGCGGGGACCTTCTCGATGCCGTAGGTCTCCACGCGGAAGTAGTTCCGGTAGAGCCAGAGGAAGGGCGCCACTGCGGACAGGCTGAAGTCAAGGTTGTACCCGAACGGGTCCACCCCGTACTCGTTCTCCGGCCGAGCCAGGGCCGACATGCGAGACTTCTGCTCGTCATTGGCCATGCGGTCGGTCCAATCGCGCAGGCCCTTCTTCACTCGGTCGCCGAGTCGCTCCAGCATATCCCGCGCTCTTTACACCACCGGCCCCCGCACCGGGAGAGGAGAAACCCGGAAGCATGTCCCCGTCACTCCGGACGAGTCCGCCCTCACCTCCACGTCTTCCGCGCGACACTTGAATCACGCGACCCACGGGAATCGCGGAGCCTTCTCGACGTGCGTGCCAGTGAGGCACGCGGGTGGGCGTGTCGAGGGGGCGTGGGTGTAGGCTTCGGGCATGGAGGCCTGGAGTGCCCATCAAGGGTCAGCCCACCGAGTTCCACTCCAGTCGAGCGCGAAGCAGAGCCAGGGTTGGCGGCGTGCGAGGTGTGGCGTGAGGGCGTCCTCGGCCGCGGCGCTGCCCCCCGCGCGAATCGCGCCCGTGGAGCAACGCGCCCCCGTGTTGTTCGTCCACGGCCTGGGTGATGACGCGAGCGCCTTCGACTCCCTGCGCAAGCACCTGGAACAAGCGGGCTGGCCCCACCTCCATGCCCTCTCGCTCACGCCCAACGACGGGAGCGAGAGCCTCGCCGTCCTCGCGCGACAGGTGGCGCACGAAGCCCAGGCGCTGCGAGCCCGCACCGGCGCGCGCCGGGTGGATGTCGTGGCGTTCAGCATGGGGGCGCTCGTCACGCGCTACTGGGTGCAGTTGCTGGGCGGCAGGCTGATGGTGCGTCGCTTCATCTCCATCTCCGGTCCCCACCGGGGCTCCGCGCTGGCGTTCCTGGCTCGCGGCAAAGGCATCACGCAGATGAGGCCAGGAAGCCGGCTGCTCCGAGCGCTCGGGCAGGACACGCACCCGTGGGGCAACACGGAGGTGCACAGCTTCTGGTCGCCGTGCGACTTGATGATTCTGCCCGCCTCCAGCTCACGCCTGCCCGGGGCCAGCGAGCGCGTCTTCCCGGTGCTGCTCCACCCGTGGATGCTCACGGACACGCGAGTGCACGAAGCGGTGGTGGAGGTGCTCGGCTCGCCCGCGGTGGCGCGGTGAGGCTCAGAGCGAGGGGGACAGGCGCTTCGCGGCGTCGCGCAGGGTGACGACGTCACACTCGGCCCGGAGCCAGCCGAAGATTTCGCGCAGGCGCTCGAGCTTCTTCGCCGCGCTCACGCGCAGGTCCCGCTGCTGGCGGACCAGTTCGCCGGGGATGCCGTCGGAGGCGTCCAGCACGTCGACGCCATGCAGCTCGAAGTTGAAGAAGGCATCGCGGCGGCACATGCCCCAGGCCGCGCGCAGGGTGGGCAGCGGCAGCGTCGTGGCGAACGTCCCGATGAACGGGAAGCGCAGTCCGGGGGTCACCGCCATGGGCAGCTCCACCACGGAGCCCGAGCCTCGCTGGTAGGGCCGCGCCGGGTCCGGGCGATACGGCACACGCGGCGCGAGCAGCACGCGCGGCGTATCCAACACGGAGCGCGACGGCCGCCCCACCAGGGCGAGCGCGCCCATCACCGCCGCCTTGGCCGCGTAGTACGGCGTGGCGGGAAAGGTGGAGGAACCGTACCGGTACCCCAGGGCAACCGTGGCCGCATAGAGGTCCGCGTTGAGGGTGTAGCCCGGGGCGCGGAAGCCCTCGGGCCGGGCCCCCGTGGCCGCGAGGATGGTGGCATCCGCGCGTTGGAGGTCTTCCAGGATGGCGGTGGGGCCTCGGCGCGTGAGCGCGTAGTCGTGGGCGTGGCTGTGGCTTGCCACCTCGATGCCGGCCGCATGGGCCGCGCGCATACCCGCGGCGGCGCCCGCGTCCGACTCCAGGTCCTCGCCGATGGCGAAGAAGGTGCCCGGCACGCCCACCGCGTCGAACAGCTCCCGGAAGCGAGGCACCGCCACCGCGTGGACCAGGGAGCGGGCGCGGTCATCCAGCAGCGACTCGGGCAGCCCGTGGATGCGGCAGTAGTGCGGCAGCGAGTCGAGGTCGACGGAGATGGACGCCAGCCTCACGGTCCGCGCCCTCCCCCGCTCACGTGCCACGCACGCGGATGACGTAGAACAACTTGCCCACGTTCTTGAGGACGTTGGGCACGCGCTTGAAGAGGTGGATGGAGGGCTGGCGCTTCTCGTGGAGCTGGATGGGAATCTCCATCACCTTCAGCCCCTCGCGCCACGCGCGGATGACGAACTCGCTGGCGAACACATCCATGTCCACCACACACTTCTGGATGACGGGCAGGAGCGCCTCGCGGCGGAACGCCTTGAGCCCGTGCGTGTCCGTGCCCTGGAAGCCCAGCGTCACCTTGAGGAGCTTGTTGTGCACCCGCGTGGCCGCGCGGCGGATGAGGGGCCGCTGGTCACTGGCGCCCTTGGCCGCCTTGGAGCCCACCACCATGTCCGCCTCGCCGCGCTCGAGCCGGGGCAGCGCCGCGTCGTAGAAGGAGAGGTCGCAGAGGTCGATTTCGTCGCAGATGACGTACGTGCCCCGGGCCATGTTGATGCCCGCCTTGAGGGCGACGCCGTAGTTGGGGCGCTCGGAGTGGAACCAGCGCAGTCGCGGATGCCGGGCGCACAGCTCCTCGAGGATGCTCGTCGTGGCGTCCCGCGAGCCGTTCTCCGCGAAGATGATTTCGTAGTCGAGCCCACGTGCATCCAACCCCTGGCGCAGCTCTTCTGCCGCCGAGGCGATGATGGACTCCTCGTTGTAGACCGGGATGACGACAGACAGGTGCGGTGCCATGGAATCAGCTCTCGACGGACAGCAGTCCCGTCCGCCTAGCATGGCCCGCGCCACCCGTCGACAAGATGCGTCGTGACGTGCCCGGCGGCTTTGTCAACCGTTCAGCGCCCGAGCACACGCACGCCCCGCGAGGATGGCATCCTCCATGGACGAGTACTCCCACTGTCCATAACGCCCCGCTGTGTGGATGCCAGCGTGCTCCAGGAAACGAAGGATTTCTGTCTTCGCGGGCCCATAGGCCTCGTCATAGAGCACGTAGGCGTGGGGAATCTCACGTGCGTGGGCGAAGAGGATGTCGTCCGCGGAGTGGATCATCTGCGAGCGCAGCAGGTCCTCCACGGCGTACTTCTCCGCGGTGGCCGGGGACAGCTCGCCGTGGTGGCTGTATTCCACGTAGAACGTGGAGGTGTCCTTGGGTGCCAGCGCATCGTAGACGGCGGACGGTGAGCCGATGCGATACGTGTGGAACTCCGGCTCCGGCAGGTAGATCCAATGCCAGGGCTGGCGGTTGGCGCCACGCGCGGCCACGGCGACATAGGTGACGGTGGTGGCACGCAGACGCTTCGCGGCGGCGGACACCTCGTCGGGCACACCCGAGGGCCCCTGGGCCAGCAGGCGCACCAGGCCGGGCAAGGACACGGTGGACACCAGCCCCGAGTAGGACAGCGTCCTGCCGTCGGACAGGGCGACCTTGCGCGCCTTCCAGTCGATGGAGGTGGGCTCGGTGCGCACGCTCAGCTCGCCGCCCTCGAGTCCCTTCAACATGGCGCGCGCGAGGCTCTCGATGCCGCCCTCGCGGGGGTAGAGGAACGACGCGTTGTAGCCCACGGCGTCGGTGCCGGCGCCCAGGGCTCCATCCACCACTTCCTTGAGCGTCGGACGGGGAACGAAGCGCCCGACCCAGGCCGCGGACATCTCGCGCGGGTGCACCGTCCAGAGCTTCTGGTTGTAGGGCACCATGAAGTTCTTCGCGAAGCCCTCGCCCATGTAGCGGAGGATGAACTCCTCGAAGTCCCGGGGCTCCCGCTCCCGCAGCGCGCGGCCCTTCTCGCCGTAGATGGCCTCCACGAAGCCCATCAGGTTCTCCGCCACGACGTCCGGCGGCAGGCCGTGTGTGTTCACCTGGTACGGGAAGCGCGTGAAGACGCCGCGCGTGAAGATTCCCGCCTTGCGCTGGATGCGCACCATCTGCCCGGGCAGCCAGCGCGTGTTCACCCACTCCTGGATTTCAGGGTCGCGCAGGTGCAGCCAGTGGCCGGTGGGGTCGAAATAACACCCGTCGATGACCTCGGTCTTGATGAGTCCGCCGACCCGGTCCGACTTCTCGATGAGGCGCCAGGGCTTCTGGAGGAAGTGCGCCGTGGACAAGCCCGCGAGACCTGCGCCGAGGATGACGATGGGTTCCATGCTGGGTCGGTCCTACCACCTCCTCCCGGTGAGAGGGGAACCAACGCGCGGTCGCAGCGGTGCGACGTCGGTGGGGCCTCGTCCGGCTGCTTGGGGGGCCGGGAGCGAAACACTTCTACTGCGGGGTGGCGCGTTCTTTCCGGGCTGGAAACGCCTCTGCTAGCCTGCGCGCGCTGGTCCCGTCGAAGGAACCCCATGAAAGTCTCCTGCCCGTCTTGCCAGACGAACTACAACATCGATGACAAGCGGATCCCTCCGGGAGGCGCGAAGCTCAAGTGCGCCCGGTGCCAGACCACCTTCCCCATCAAACCCGAGGGCGTGAGCGCGCCAGCCCCCGCCGCGCCTCCTCCTCCCGGCGCCATTCCCCTCCCGGGACAGGCCGCGGCCCCCGCCGCGATTCCGCTCCCTGGCGCCGCGCCTTCCGCCACCGCCGCGATTCCGCTTCCAGGTGCCGCGCCCTCGCCCTCCGCGGCGATTCCCCTGCCGGGTAGCGCACCGTCGGGCGCCATCGCCATGGGAGCCGGCCCGCAGGCCATTCCCCTCCCCGGCGCGTCCGCCTTCGACGGCGGCGCGATTCCGCTTCCTGGCGCGGCGGCCCCATCCGACAGCTTCGGCTTCGGCTCCGGCGCCATCCCGCTTCCGGGCGCCGCGCCCCAAGCGTCGGGCTTCGGACAGGGCGCCGGGGCCATTCCGCTTCCGGGCGCCGCGCCCTCGGGTGCCATCGCCATGGGGGCCGGTCCCGCCGCCATTCCCCTTCCCGGCGCGGCGGCCCCCTTCGACTCCGGCGCAATCCCTCTTCCGGGCGCCTCGGACTCCTTCGGAGAGGGCTTCGATGACGTGGAGGCGCCCGCTCTCGAGAACCGGGACGTCACGCGCGTCGTGGCCATCCCACTGCCCAACGCCGCGTATCGCGAGCAGGCCGCCACGGCGCCCCCGAGCTCGGCGCGCGACTTCGACTTCTCCGACGATGCACTGGCGCCGCCGGCGGATGCCTCCCCGTCGGCGTATGGCGCTCCGGACGTGACCGGCACCGCGCGCGACTTCGACTTCTCCGAGGCAGAGCTCCCGGTCCCCGCCCAGCCCGAGCCGGACCCCTTCGCCTTCGACGTCGAGACCTCGAGCGGTGAGGCCCCCTCCTTCGCGCTGCCGCCCACCCCCAACCCCGGGCAGGGCGCCTTCCCAGTCGAGGACAACCCCTTCGCGCTGCCGCCGCCTCCCGCGTACGCGCAGCAGCCCGCGACGGACGACCCCTTCGCGCTTCCTCCTCCGCCCGAGGACAATCCCTTCGCGCTGCCGCCGCCTCCCGCCTACGCGCAGCAGCCCGCGATGGACGACCCCTTCGCGCTTCCTCCTCCGCCCGAGGACAACCCCTTCGCGCTTCCGCCGCCTCCTTCCTACGCGCAGCAGCCCGCGACGGATGACCCCTTCGCGCTTCCCCCTCCACCCGAGGACAACCCCTTCGTGCTGCCGCCGCCGCCCGCCTACGCACAGCCCGGGGCGGACGACGCCTTCGCCTTGCCGCCGCCGCCCGCTGGAGGCCCCTCGTTCGACTTCGGTGAGCTCCCCTCTCCGGTGGATCCATTCTCGGCGGCACCGCCTCCGGCGGGCGCGATGGACTTCTCGGACCTGCCGTCTCCCGCCGCTCCGGCGATGGACTTCTCGGACCTGCCGTCCCCCGCGCAGGGCGGGTCGTTCGACTTCGCCGCGCCCCCGCCACCGGCGCCGATGCCGGACTTCAGCCTCGACTTCGCCGACCCGGCACCGCCGCCCGCCGCATCGCCTCCGCCCGCGTCCTTCAACCCCTCGATGGACTTTGGCGACGTGGACTTCGGTTCGCCGGCTCCCGCGCCCGCGCCGGGCATCCCCGACTCGCTCGAGTTCGACCCCACCGCGCGCCCCGCGGATGACCTGGAAGCGGACCTCTCGGATCCGCTCCCGCCTCCGCCCAACGCGGGCCCCGCGGATGGTCTGGAGATGTTGTCGTTCATCGACGACGCGGCCAGCCGGGATGGAGGCGCGCAGGCGGGCGCCAAGGTGCGGCGCTTCCACGTCCGCCGCCGCTCGGGCAAGGTGTTCGGCCCGTTCGACGAGGGCGTCGTCGTCAAGATGCTCGAGGATGGGCAGCTGCTGGGCAACGAGGACGTCTCGCTGGATTCGGAGTCGTGGTCGGCCATCGGCACCATCCCCACCTTCGCCGCCGCCATCCAGCGGCTGATGGAGGGCCCGGCCAAGGTCGTCGCGGCGGCGCCCGTCGCCGTGGCGGCGGACGCGGAAGCCCCTCACGCCGACGGGAGCGGCACGCAGGCGAACATGCGCCGCCTGGAGCAGCTCTATGAAGGCCGCATGGCGGCGGTCTCCGTGGTGGACCGCAGCGGCGCTAACGAGAAGCTCAAGAAGCGCATCCCCTTGTTCATCGCCGCGGGCGTCGCCGTGGTGGTGATGATCGTCGGCGCGGGGACGGAGTTCGGCACGCGCTACGGTGCCTTTGGCCGCCGGGCCCTGTTCCCAGCGCGTGTCTCGGACGGCTCGCCCGACGCGCAGCTCGTGACGCAGGCGAAGCAGGCGCTCCTCCAGGACACATTCGGCAGCTACCAGCAGGCGCAGACCCTCGCCGCCCAGGTGCTTCAGCAGAAGGAATACCCGGCGGTCCGGTCGCTGTGGTGCCAGTCCGTCGCCTACCTGCAGCGCAAGTACTCCGCGGCGCCGGTGGCCGACATGGCGCGCTGCCGCGAGGCCCTGCCGGACATCGCGTTGCTGGGCGAGAAGGACGTGGACTTCATCAAGGTCAGTGCGGCGCTGTCCCTCACTGCCCGGCAGGCGGACGCGGCGCTGGTCCCCTTGATGGACGCGTTCAGCCGCGAGGGGAATCAGGGCGACCTGGAGCTGGCCTTCCTGGTGGCCGAAGCGCAGACCATGAAGCGTGAACGGGACGCCGCCATCGAGACCCTGAAGAAGGTACTCGCGGTGGACCCGAAGTCCGCCAAGGCCCACCACGCGATGGGCAACCTGCACCAGTCCGCGGGCCGCGCGGACGAGGCCGCGGCCTCGTACACCGCCGCGCTCGAAGCGGACCGCAAGCACGCCTCCTCCGCCGTGGAGCTCGCCGCCGTGCAGCTCCTGGTCCGCAAGGACGTGGAGAAGGGCGCGCAGTCCGTGGAAGAGGCCCTGGCCAAGGACGTCCAGTCCGCGCTGGGCCCCGCCGAGCTCGCCCGCGCCCGGGGGCTCAAGGGCGTGGCGCTCTTCTACCAGCACAAGCCCCGGGAGGCCGAAGCCGAGCTCAAGGCCGCGCTGGAGCAGGACCCGGAGTCGGACTTCATCAAGGCCCAGCTCGCCCACGTGATGCGCGCGCAGCGCAACTACGAGGGCGCGCTGCCGCTGTACACGGCGCTGGCCTCCGAGGCGGGCGACAACCTGGAGTACGCCGACGGCCACATCTCCGCGCTGGTGATGACGGGCAAGATGCAGGCGGCGCTGGAGGCGGTGCAGAAGGCCAGCGAGCGCTTCCCCAGCGAGGCCCGCATCGCCTACCTCTACGGCCGCATCGAGGACGCGCTCGACAAGCTCTCCGAGGCGGAGGGGCACTACAAGCGCGCCATCGCCGCGGACGCCAACCTGGTGGAGGCAAACCTCTACCTCGGCCGCTTCTATCTGCGTCAACGCCGCAACGCGGAGGCCCGGACCCAGTTGGAGCAGGCCGCTGCGAAGGCCCCCGAACACGCGGGGGTGCGCTCGGGTCTGGGGGAGCTGGCCCTCGCCGAGAACAACGCACTGCTGGGACAGCAGGAGTTCGAGCGCGCCGTGCAGCTCGACCCCAACCTGGCCGATGCCCACCTGGGCCTCTCCCGCGTGGCGCTGCTCGCCGGAGACCTGGAGAAGGCGCAGACGGAGGCCAACCGCGCGCTGGAGCTGGACCCGCACCTGCTCAAGGACGGCCGGCTGCAGCGAGGCATCGTCCTGTGGCGCCTGGGCAAGCTCGAGGAGGCCGTGGCCGAGTTGGAGAAGGCCAAGGGCGAGGACCCCCGCTCCACCACGATTCCCATCACCCTGGGCGCCGTGCTGCTCGAGCGCGGAGACCTCCCTGGCGCGGAGAGCAACCTGGGCCTGGCGCTGAGCAACGAGCCCTCCAACCACGAGGCGCTCTACTACCTGGCGCTCGTCAAGGCGAAGCGGCTGGAGTTCACCCTCGCCATGGACGCCATGCGCAAGGCCGTGGAGCGCGCGCCCAAGCGCCCGGACTACCACTACGCCTACGGCGTCATCCTCCGCGACGCGAAGAACCTGCCGGACGCCATGCGAGAGTGGCGCGCGGCCGTCGCCCTGGACCCCGCCAACGCGGACGCCCACGAGGCGCTGGGCCATGCCCACCTGGAGAACGGCGAGTTCGACGAGGCCATCACCGCCTTCGAGGAGAGCCTGAAGTCGGACCCGCGCCGCACGCGAGTGCTCGGCTCCATCGGCGACGCCTACTTCAACGCCGCCCGCTGGAACGACGCCATCCAGCGCTACCAGAAGGCCCTCAAGGCGGACGCGAAGCTCACGTACGTCTATTACAAGGTCGCCCGCGCCTTCACGGAGCAGGCCCAGCATGCCAAGGCCATTGACTGGTACCGCAAGGCCGCCACGGCCGAGCCAGAGAACCCGATGACCTACTACTACCTGGGCTTCGCCTATAAGGAGAAGAACAAGCGCCGGGAGGCCGTGCAGGCCTTCGAGTCCTACCTGGAGAAGAAGCCGGACGCGTCCGACAAGAAGGACATCGAGGACGAAATCTACGACCTGCGGAACTAACCAGCAGCCGACAGCCGGCCGTCCCCCAGGGGATGGCCGGCGTCAGGCCCCCGCAGACGAGGGCGTCCGCCCTTGAGCACCCCGGCCGCCAGGAACCTTGCTGACGCCCACCGAGGGTGACTACAAGGCATCCCCCATGCTGGACCTCCGCAACGTTGCGCAGAACTTCGATGCCGTTGTCGCTCGCCTGAAGACGCGGGGCGGCAACCTGGACCTGGGCCCCTTCCAGCGCCTCTTCGCCGAGCGCCGTGAGCTGTACGTCTCCATGGAGTCGCTGGCCGCGCGCCGCAACGCCGCCAACGAGGAGATGAAGAAGAAGGCCAAGGAAGACCCCAAGGCGCTGGACGCCCTGCGCGGCGACCTTCGAGCCGTCTCCCAGGACATCAAGGAGAAGGAGAACCGCCTCAAGGAGGTCGAGGAGGAGATCAACAAGATTCTCCTGCTCATCCCCAACACGCCGCACGAGTCGGTCCCCGTGGGCGCGAGCGCCGACGAGAACGTCCAGGTGAAGGTCTGGGGCGAGAAGCCC
The DNA here is from genome assembly GCF_037414475.1 of Myxococcus stipitatus. The sequence goes on from NZ_CP147913.1 coordinate 1,615,180, forward strand.
AACCTCCCCTTCACGCCCCGGCAGCACTTCGAGCTGGGTGAGAAGCTGGGCATGCTCGACTTCGAGCGCGCCGCGAAGGTCTCCGGCAGCCGCTTCACCTTCTACAAGGGCGCGCTGGCGCGGCTGGAGCGGGCACTCGTCACGTTCATGATCGATGTGCACACCCAGAAGGGCTACACGGAGCTGCTCCCGCCCTATCTGGTGCTGCGCGAGACGATGATGGGCACCGGCCAGCTGCCCAAGTTCGAGGACGACGCCTTCAAGACGCTGGGCGACCCCGAGCGCTTCCTCATCCCCACCTCCGAAGTGCCTGTCACCAACTACCACGCGGACGAAATCCTCGAGGGTGACACGCTGCCGGTGCGCTACTGCGCGTTCAGCCCGTGCTTCCGCGCGGAGGCGGGCGCAGCCGGCAAGGACACCCGAGGCCTCATCCGCCAGCACCAGTTCCACAAGGTGGAGATGGTGAAGTTCGCGCACCCGGACAAGAGCCTGGACGAACTGGAGGCCATGACGGACGACGCGTGCGACATCCTCCGGCGCCTGGGACTGCACCACCGGGTGATGCTCCTGTGCACGGGCGACATGGGCTTCTCGGCCCGCAAGACGTACGACATCGAGGTCTGGCTGCCGGGCCAGAACGCCTACCGCGAGATCTCCTCCTGCTCCGACTGCGGCGACTTCCAGGCCCGCCGCGCGAAGATTCGCTTCCGGGCGCAGAAGGGCGACAAGCCCCAGCTCCTCCACACCCTCAACGGCAGCGGACTCGCCGTGGGCCGCACCTCCATCGCCATCCTGGAGAACTACCAGCGTGACGACGGCACCGTGGCCATCCCGGAGGTCCTCTGGCCCTATATGGGCGGGCTGAAGGAACTCAAGCCGCTGTAGATGTCGCGGATCTTTCGATCATCCGCTTGCAACGGGCGAAGAATCATGTAGAAGGGCGGCCCCACGGCCGACGTCGGTCCGAGGGGCTCCGTCGGCTGGGTGGTTTGGAGGCGTGGCCGAGCGGTTGAAGGCAGCGGTCTTGAAAACCGCAGAGGGTGCAAGCTCTCCGTAGGTTCGAATCCTACCGCCTCCGAAAATGTTCTTGAGTTTTGTGGTTCTTTGACAGAGAAGAGTTGGAGAGATGGCCGAGAGGCTGAAGGCACAGGTTTGCTAAACCTGCATACTCGAAAGGGTATCGAGGGTTCGAATCCCTCTCTCTCCGCCACTTGTCGTTGTAGTAACGCGTGAAGATTTGCTCCCTTAGCTCAGCTGGATAGAGCGTCGGACTACGAATCCGAAGGCCGGAGGTTCGAATCCTCCAGGGAGCGTTTCCCTTCTTCCCGCCGTCTCCATGAGTGACGACGAAGCTTTCATGCAGCAGGCGCTCGCGCTCGCGCGGGAAGCCGCGACACTCGGAGAGGTCCCTGTCGGTGCGGTGGCGGTCCATGATGGAAACATCATTGGAACGGGTTTCAACCGCAGAGAGATGGATCGCAATCCCTTCGCCCATGCGGAAGTCCTCGCGCTGGATGCAGCGCGAAAGCATCTGGACGTTTGGAGATTGACGGGCGTCACCCTGTACGTGACGTTGGAACCGTGCGCCATGTGCGCCGGTGCGCTGGTGCAGTCCCGGGTGACGCGCCTTGTCTTTGGCGCCATGGACCCGAAGGCTGGCGCGGTCGGTTCTCTCTACAATCTCGCCGAGGAGCCTCGGCATAATCACCGGCTCCAGGTCGTAAGTGGTATCCTGGCTGAAGACAGCAGGATTCTTCTGAAGTCGTTCTTCGAGCGGTTGCGCGCGAAGCGACGAGACAATTGAATACTTGGAGAGCTGGCCGAGTGGTCGAAGGCACCTGACTCGAAATCAGGCATACCGGTAACGGTATCGTAGGTTCGAATCCTACGCTCTCCGCTCCAGACTTTTTGGAGAGGTGGCCGAGCGGTTGAAGGCGCACGCCTGGAACGCGTGTATATCTGAAAGGGTATCGTGGGTTCGAATCCCACCCTCTCCGTTGTTATTTCAGTCGTTGATGTTTACATGTTTTGTGGTCGGGACAACGTGGGGGCGCGAACCCCGCCAGGTCCGGAAGGAAGCAACGGTAGCGTACCACCGCGTGTGTCCCGGCCGTTCTGAAGAGCCAGTCCTCGCTTCGAGGGCTGGCTCTTCGCCTTTGCGGGCGACTCAGCGGGTCCGCTAGCGAACAGGGCGGCGCAGGCCCGCCCTCCTCCCCAGCAGCCCCGCGTTTCAGTCGCGCACGAGCAGCGACTGTCTGCCGAAGCGCTCGACGGTGCGGAAGCCCGCGGCCTCGAGCTCCTTCAACGCCCGGTCCTGAAGCGTGATGACCCGGTTGAAGCGGCGGTCGTGCATGGCCGTCTGGAAGGCCCCGTCTTGGGGCCAGTCGCAGGTGAGCCAGGGGATGTTCTTGCCCAGGTAGAAGTAGCCCCCGGAGCCCCACAGTCCCTCGGCGATGATGAGAACTCCTGTCGCCCCCTCCTTCCGAGTGGAGGCGACGATGGCCCGGAACTGGTCACCGCGAACATCCATGGCCGGGAAGTAGAGGGCGGAGGCAAGCCCCGCGACCAGCGCCGCCACGGACAAGCCCCAGCGGAGCCCCCTGAAGGGCCGCGTGGTGATGAAGGTGACGACGGGGGCCGCCGCGGCGAGCACCCCCAGCACCAACGCCGGGTAGAGGAAGCGGTCCTCCTTGTGCGCGGTACTCAGGAGCACCGCCGTGTAGAGCGCCGCGCACGTCAACGGCAATGACACCTCCCACTTCCGCTTCACGGCCCAGAACGCCAGCGGAACCGCGCCCCAGGCCCAGAGGGGAACCCCCAGCAGGAAGGGCTTCAGGTAGTAGCTCGGCGGGTCCGCCCCGAAGCGCGCCGCCGCCGCGCCGGACAGGACATTGAAGCGGACGTAGGCGATGAAGGAATGGAAGGGGCTGCCCCAGGTGAGGTGGTCCAGCAAGCCCAGGCCCGCCGCCACCACCAGTCCTCCCAGACAGGTGAAGAGCAGCATCCGCCAGCGCCGCGACGCCAGGAGCCATAGGAGCGCCGCGACCACGCAGATGGCGGAGGGATAACGCGTCACCACGGCCAGCCCCAGCGCCGCGCCCCCCAGCAGCCCCGCCCTCACCTCTCGCTCGCGCCGGTCCAGGGCCTCCATGGCCACCAGGAGGAAGGACGTGGAGAAGGACTCCGCCAGGGGGCGACCCGCGAAGACGATGACGGGCCCGTACAGCCCCACCAGCATGACGGCCAGCCAGCCGCCCACGCTCCCCGCCCTGCGCGCGGTGAAGCGGTACACGGCCCACAGGCTCCAGACGTGGAGCGCGAGCTGCGGAAGGGCCGTCATCGCGCGGTAGCCCTGCGGGTCGGTGATGCCCAGCAAGGAGGCCAGCTTGAGGAAGGTGGCCAGGACGCCAGGTACAGCCCAGTTGCGAATGCCATCGCGCCACTCCCACGCCAGCACGCCGTAGTGGTGGACGCGCCAGTAGGCGGGCTCCAGGGCCTGGAACACCTCGTCGGGGTGGATGCGGCCCAGCTGAGTCACGGCCACCACGGCGGGCACGAGCGCCACGACGGCGAGACTCCAGACCGCCGCGAGGGAGTGCGTTCGAGTCGCGGCGGGCCCCAGGTCATCGGGGAGACTGGAGGGAGTCGAGTCTGCGCTGGGAGTTGCGGGCGTGGAGGCGGACACGGGTGCCGGGGACTCTCCCTTGGCAAGAGTCCTCACGCAAGGCAGGTGATGTTTGTCCGCCGGCCCCTCGCTCGGCTAGGAACACGGTTCCCCGAGGAGGAAGACATGCCCGACGTCATCGTGGTGGGAGCAGGACACAACGGACTCGTGACAGCGGCGATGCTGGCGCGGCGAGGACTTTCCGTCACCGTCCTGGAGGAGAAGGACGTCATCGGCGGCGCGTGCCGCACGGAGTATCCGTTCAAGAGCGCGCCGGGGCTCGGCGTGTCCACGGGCGCGTACCTGCTGGGCCTCATGCCGCCAGAGCTCCTTCGCGAGCTGGAGCTGGACCTGCCGCTCAAACGCCGGGACCCGCACTACTTCCTCCCCACCTTCGACAAGCGCTACCTGCTGTTCGGCTCGGATGAGCAGGACCTCAAGCGCCAGTTCGTGGAGTTCTTCTCGCAGCAGGACTGGGAAGCCAACCAGGCGATGAACGCGGAGCTGGGCGCGCTGCGCGACGACCTGGCCCCCGCGTGGCTCCTGCCCCCACTCTCGCTGGAGGAGACCGCCGAGCGCTACATCCGCCCTGCCCTGCGCCAGCACTTCATCCGGCTCTGCCGCGGTTCGGCGCGCGAGTACCTGGAGCGCTTCAACTTCAAGTCGGACCTGGTGAAGGCGATGTATGCGGTGACGGATGCCTTCTCCGGACTGGATGGAGGCTATGACACGCCGGGCACGGGGATGAACCTGCTCGTCCACAACATGTGCCGGCTGCCTGGCAGCGGTGGCACGTGGATGATTGTCGGCGGCGGCATGGGCACCGTCACCCAGTCCATCGCCAACGTGGCGCGCAAGTACGGCGCCACCATCCGCACCGGCGCGAAGGTGACGTCCGTCCGCGTGGACCAGGGCGTGGTGAAGGGCGTCGTGCTGGAGAACGGCGAGGAGCTCAAGGCCAACGTCGTCGTCTCCAACGGCGACCCGTTCCGCACGCTGAAGCTGGTGGACGCAAGCGTGCTGCCCGCGGACTACCGCGCGAAGGTGAACGCGATGGCCGTGCCGGGCACCACCCTCAAGGTGAACCTGTGCCTGAAGAACCTGCCCACCTTCACGTGTCTGCCCGAGGACCGTGGCCAGTTCGGCCCCACCATCCACCTGCTACCGCAGGAGGACGACGTGCTGGGCGCGCTCGAGCGCTCCTATCGGGACACGCATGCGGGCAGGCTGTCCGAGTTCCCCTCCATCGAGTGGTACATCCACACCACGGTGGACCCGTCGTTGCGCGACAAGGAAGGCCACCACAACTCCGCGCTCTTCGTGGAGTGGGTGCCCTACAAGCTCGAGGGCACGACGTGGGAGAAGGAGGAGTCGCGCTACGTCCAGCACCTCCTGTCCATCTGCGACCGCTTCGCGCCGGGCACCAGCGACCAGGTCCAGGAGTACTTCGCCCTCACGCCGCCCAAAATCGAGAGCCACTTCGGTATCACCGGTGGCCACATCCATCATGTGGACAACAAGTTGGGCTTCACCGACCGGCTGCCCTACGAGACGCCGGTGCAGGGGCTCTACTTCTGCAGCGCGGGCTGCCATCCCGCTGGCAGTGTGATTGGCGCGGCTGGACACAACGCGGCGGGCGTGGTGCTCAAGGCCCTGGCACGCTGAGTGGAACCCACCTGTAGCGGCGGCAACGACATGGATCCTTCCCGCCGCCGTGTTTAGATGACGCCCCCCATGAGCTACCTCGTCCTCGCGCGCAAATGGCGCCCGCAGAAGTTCGATGACATGACCGGACAGGAGCATGTGGTCCGGACCATCGCGAACGCCATCAAGATGGACCGGGTCGCTCATGCGTACCTGTTCTGCGGCCCTCGTGGCGTTGGCAAGACGACGGCCGCCCGTCTGCTCGCCAAGGCCCTCAACTGTGAGAAGGGCCCCACGGCCACGCCCTGCGGAGAGTGCCGGGCGTGCACCGAAATCGCCGCGGGCACCAGCGTGGACGTGGCGGAGATCGACGGTGCCTCCAACAACGGCGTGGAGAACGTCCGCGAGATTCGCGAGAACGCCAAGTACCTGCCGCAGCGGGACCGGCACAAAATCTACATCATCGACGAGGTCCACATGCTGTCGGGAGCGGCGTTCAACGCGCTGCTCAAGACACTGGAGGAGCCGCCCGGACACGTGAAGTTCATCTTCGCGACGACCGAGGCCCACAAGCTCCCGGACACCATCCTCTCGCGCTGCCAGCGACACAACTTCCGCCGCATCTCCGCGGCGCGGATGCTTCAGCGCCTCCAGGAGATCTGCAAGGCGGAGGGCGCGGGCATCTCGGACCGCTCGCTCTCGCTCGTCGTTCGCCAGTCCGAAGGCGGCATGCGCGACGCGCTCAGCCTGCTGGACCAGGTGCTCGCCTCGTGTGGCGCCAACCCGACGGACGAAGACGTCGCCGAGGCCCTGGGCGCCATCGACCGCACGATGGTGCAGGACTTCGCCGAGGCCCTGGTCCACAAGGACGCCAAGCGCATCCTGGGACGCGTGGAGGAGGTCTTCAACCGCGGCCTGGACCTGAAGCGGCTCGCGGAGGAGTTGGCGATGCAGCTGCGCCACCTCTTCGTCACGAAGACCTTGGGCGAAGCGCCCGCGGAGCTGGCCGAGTCCGAGCAGAAGGCGCTGGTGGCGCTCGCGAAGGAAGCGGAGAGCGCGCAGCTCACGCGGCTCTTCGATGTCGTGCACGACTGCGTGTGGGACGTGTCTCGCGCCGCGCAGCCTCGGCTCGCGCTGGAGATGGCGCTGTTGAAGGCCATCCAGTTGTCGCCCGGTGGCTCCATCCCGGAGCTGCTGGCGCGGGTGGACCGGCTCTCGGCCGGACTGCCTCAGGGTGAAGGGTCCACCAAGGCCCAAGCTGGAGCGCCAGGAGGTCGCTCCACTTCCTCCAACTTTCGCGCCTGAGCCTCGACAGGCTCCAACGCCTCCGACACCTCGCCCCTGGGAGACACGCCCCCATCCCGCGCCCGCCACGGCGAACGCGGAAGGTGTGCCCGCGGCGCCTCCCGTCCCTGCCTCCACGGGGTCCACGCCAGAGCCACGCCCCGACGGCGCGACCACACGTCCGGAGTCCGCCGAGCCCGTGCAAAGCGCTCCACCGCTCCAGGCCCCGAGCGCACCAAGAGACGCGGCGGTCCCCCGGTACGACGATTCCGACTACGTGCCCGAGCCTCCGCCAGACATCGAACTGCCTCGGCATGATGGCGGTGGAGCCACCGACACCTCTGCGCCCGGCGCGTGGACCTCGCCCAGGGGGGCTCCTGGGATGCCCTCGGACTCGCCGGGTGCTCCAACCGCATACGGGTCAGGGGCTGCCTCGATTCGCGCGGGTGGACCCGGTGGTCCTTCCTCCGCACACGGGCCAGGGCAGGAGCCGTCCGCTGGCGCATCACTGCCTCGGAACCTCGGCAGTCCTCCCCAGACATCACCTGGCGCATGGAGCCCGCCCTCCCCTGTTGGCGGCGCTCCCTCCATGAGCCACGCCATGGCAGGCGCACCTGCATCGGCGGGTACGCGTCCCAGTCCCCAGCCACGGGCCATGGGCGGAATGGATGTTCCCTACTCCGCCGAGAACCCTTTGCCGTCGGGGCCCGTCCTCGAAGGACTGCCCGCCTCCGCGGCTCGCCCGCTGTCGTTCCTGCGCAAGGGCCCTCCCTCCGTCCCCATGGGGCCTGGGCCCTCCGCGCCGCCGCCGGCCGTGGAGCCCTCCGCCTCCCACGCCGGTGCGCCCCCCAGCTCCCACGCCGGAGCCACCCCGCTCTCCCGCACCACCGAGCCCGCGCCCACCGTCCGCGTCATCAACGTCCGCAAGCCGGAGGTGCCACCCGCGGGGCCGCCCGAACCGCCGCCCTACGACGACGAAGAATCACGCTTCTACCCGGAGGAAGCCTCCCCGGGTGGCTGTGCGTCCGGCGAGTGCATCCCAGAGCCCGCGGCCCCCGCGCCCGAACCCGAGCCTCCTCCCGCCCCTGTGCCGATGCCTCGAGGGCGCGACAACCCCAACCTGCCGCTGATTGAGCGCTGGCGGGCCGCGGTGGAGACGGTGAAGGGGACCTCGCTCCGGCACGGCACCGCGCTCGCCAACGGGCGGCTCATGTCGATGAAGGCCGGGGAAATCATCCTCGGCTTCCTGCCTACCGCGGGCCTGCACCGCATGACGGTGAGCGCCGCCGCGGGCAAGGCCACCATCGACAAGCTCCTCGCCGAGCACTTCGGCCGTCCGGTGAAGCTGTCCTTCCAGGACATCTCCGCGGATGACAACCGGGCCGCGCCCAGCCTCGCCGAGCGCGATGCCCAGAGCCGCGCCACCCACGAGAAGAACACCGAGAGCAAGGTGCGAAACCACGCCGCGATTCGCACCGTGCTCCTGGTCCTGGGGGGCGAGGTCGAGCACATCCAGATCTACGAGCCCGAGCGCCCCTCCGCCGCCTCGCCCACCGACACTCCAATCGAAGCCCCGGACGACAGCGCCTGACAATGGGCGCGCGCAACGGTAGGGTGCGCGCCTCACTCCACGCCCGAGCGGCCCCACCAGGTGCCGCTCCCCGAGTACCGAGGAAGCACATGCCCGGCGTCGACCTGAATTACTTCATCCGGCAGGCGAACAAGCTGACGGAGAAGATTGAAGAGCGCAAGCAGCAGTTGGCCGAGGAGACGGTCGAGGCGAAGTCCGGCGATGGCCTCGTCACCGTCGTGGTCAACTGCATCCAGGAAGTTCGCACCATCAAGATCGACAAGTCCGCCATCGACCCGAACGACACGTCGATGCTCGAGGACCTCATCACCGCCGCGGTGAACACCGCGCTGGCGAACAGCCGTCAGCACATGCAGCGTGAGCTGGCGAAAATCTCGGGCGGCATCAAGATCCCCGGCGTTACCTGATACCGGATGACTCCCGATCCGCTGAACCGCCTTGTCGCCCAGCTCGCGAAGCTGCCGGGCATCGGCGAGAAGACCGCCCAGCGCCTCGCGTTCCACATCCTGCGGGCGCCCGGCGAGTACGCCGCCGAGCTCTCGCAGGCCATCCGCGAGGTGAAGGAGAAGGTGCACCTGTGCGTGCGCTGTTTCTCCCTCACGGACACCGAGACGTGTGGCTTCTGCCGAGACCACCGCCGCGATGAACGCGTGCTGTGCGTGGTGGAGACCTTCGCGGACCTGATGGCGCTCGAGCGGACGCGCGAGTTCAAGGGCCGCTACCACGTCCTGCACGGCGTGCTGTCGCCGCTGGAGGGCGTGGGCCCGGAGCAGCTTCGCATCAAGGAGTTGCTGGAGCGCCTCAACGACAGCCGGGTGGAGGAGCTCATCCTCGCCACCAACCCGGACGTCGAAGGCGAGGCCACCGCGCTGTACCTGACGCGCCTGCTCAAGCCCATGGGCCTGCGTGTCACCCGCATCGCACAGGGCCTGCCCATGGGCGGGGACCTGGAGTTCGCCGACCAGGCCACGCTCGCGAAGGCGCTGTCCGCCCGCCGCGACCTCTGAGACACACCTGGCGCCGGGAAGCCCCGGCGCTCCCCCTCCCATCGATCAGCGAAGCGCGTGTGTCTCGGACCGCCTCGAGACACGAGGCGGAGCTACTTCAACGTCCAGGCGAAGGGGACGAGCACGTTGACCTCTTCATCGCGATGCGCGGGGAAGCGCAGCCGCTCGGCCTGCGCCTGGACACAGCGGCCGACCTTGGTGTCCGCCAGTGGCCCACGAACACTCGCGCGGACCTTGCCCGTGGAGGCGATGGAGAACTCCACCTGAACCTGCCCCGTGCTCGCGGGCAGGTCCTCCCGGTTGCGCTCGAAGCACGATGAGATGCGCGAGCTGCCCTTCTCCACGATTCGAGTGATGTCGCCCACCCCCAACGTCACCCGCTTCTTCTGCGGGAGGGGCTTCAGCGACTTCACCTCATCATCCTCCGAGCCCTTGTCCGTCACCGGTGCTTGCGTCGCGCTGCCCGCCGCCATTCCCTCCACGGGAGCCGCGTCTCCGCCCTCCGCGGGTGGGTTCGCGCCCACTGCCTTCTCCGCGACAGCCTCGGCGGCGACCACCCGCTGGGGTGGCGGAGTCGAAGGCACCGGGGCAGGCGCACGAAGGTCTCCAGGCGGAGCCACCTCCACCGGGCCCGAGGAGACCGACGGCGCCGCCACCGTGTCCGGCGCCGACGCGGGAGCCGCGAGATTCCGGTAGCCCACCAATCCTCCCCCCGCGAGCAACAGCCCCGCGGCGAGGCCAATCACCATGGGACGCCAGCTCCGGGAACGCGTCGTGGGCGGCGGCTCGGGAGGAGGCGCGTTCGCGGTGGCGGGCGTCTTCGGCACCGCGGGCACCAGCCCCGACGACGACGCGGGCGAGTGAGTCCCCCATGCCTGCGCCGTGGGCGCGGTCTGCGCCGCCCCCAGCGAAGCCGGAGCCCCCACGACATGGGTCCCCGCCTCCATCACCCCCGTGGCCTGCGTCACGACGCCCAGGGCCGCGGAGAGCGAGGCCAACGTCGGGATGCGGGTGCGCTCCGTGTAGCGCTCATCCCCGAAGTGGCTCCGCAAGAATGGGCCCAATTGCTGCGTGCCCACTCCGCTGTAGTTCTCGCCGAGGAAGGCCTCCAGGTCCTGAGCGAACGCCTCCGCCGTGGGGTAGCGGTCATCCGCGACGGGCGCCATGGCCTTGAGGACGATGGCCTCCAGTGCCTCGGGCAGGTCGGGACGCAGCTCGCGCGGACGCTTGAACTCGTTGTGCAGCAGCGCGTTGAGCACCGCGAGGTCGTTCTCCCGCGAGAAGGGCCGCACATGCGTGAGCGCTTCGAACAGGCTGACGCCCAGCGCGAAGATATCCGCGCGCCGGTCCACCTCCTGCCCTCGGGCCTGCTCCGGGGCCATGTACATGTACTTGCCCTTCACCACGCCGGTGCGCGTGTTGACGAGCCTCGACTCGGCCTTGGCGATGCCGAAGTCCAGCACCTTCACCTGTCCCTGGTACGTCACGTACAGGTTGGATGGAGAGATGTCGCGGTGCACGACGTTGAGCGGCTGCCCGCTCTCATTGGCGAACTCGTGCGCGTAATGCAGCCCGCGCGCGGAATCGATGAGCACCCGCAGGACGATGGGATACGGCAGGTACTGGCGCCTGCGCCCCGCGAGCCGCAGCGTCGTGGAGAAGTCCTCGCCCGCGAGGTACTCCATGCAGATGTAGTAGCAGCCCTCGGTGAAGCCGAGCTCCTGAATCTGGATGATGTTGGGGTGCGCGAGCTTCGCGGCGAGCCGTGCTTCGTCCCGGAACATCTCCACGAAGTCGGGGATGTTGGACAGGTGCGGCAGCATGCGCTTGATGACGACGTTGCGCTCGAAGCCGTCGGCGCCCAGCAGCTTGGCCAGGAAGATTTCCGCCATGCCGCCCTCGGCCAGCTTGCGCACGAGCACGTAGGGCCCATAGGGGCGCAGGAGCGGCGGCGGAGCGTCCTCGGAGCCGTGATGTGTCGACTGGGGGGGAACCATTCTCAGGGCCCTCGCTGTCTCAGGGTGCGCACCGTGTGGATATCCGGAGCACCGGGACGCGACATCTTAAACATCAGCATCGGGGGCGAGCCCACGGGCTCCACCCATGTATCGAAGCGGTGCTTCGCATCCAGGGCCACGGGACGTCCATTGATGGACACGCGTGTGTTCACAGGGGCCACCCCGGTGGTCCTCACCTTCGCCGCCGCGCGCTGGCCATTGCGCGGCTGGGAGACCAACAGCAGCGGCACCGAGTTGTCGTAGACCAGCTCCAGCTTGTTCATCCGGCCCCCCTTGAGCTGCTCGCCCGTCGCCGACAGCGGCGTCACGGACCAGAGGTAGCTGCCCTCGCTCAGCGCGCCCGCGTCCAGCGCCGCGCGAGCCTCCGACACCGTGCGCTCCGCGACCACCTTCTCCAAGGCGCCCACCCGGTACACCGCCACCCGGTACTGCGCGGCGGAGGCCTCCTCGCCATAGGTGAACGTCACCGCCGGAGGTTTGTCTTGGTAGAAGATGGTCGTCTTCTCCAGCCCCTCCGGCACCACGTTGCGCACCCGGTCCAGGTCCCGGCCGAGCCGCTCCGGTGCGAACGTCGCGCTCCCGCTCGCCACGTCCTTGCCATCCTTGCCGCGCACCCTCCAGTGCAGGAGGCCTCGCGCGGGCGCCGTCACGTTGACGAAAGGCTGGAACACCGTGCCGGACACCAGCGGCTCGGTGAACGCCTCGTCCGTCGCCACCTCCACCGTCGCCTCGCCCTCCTTCTCCCAGCCGAACGCCACCTCCGGCAACCCCTGGTGGTACACCTCCACGCCATCGCCCGGCCCCAGCATCAACGACGCCGGAGCGAGCGTCTCGACGACCACCGCGCCAGACTCCGCCGTCACCGTGGCCCGCTCTCCCGCACGCAGCACCTGGCGCTTGTCGCCTCGCACCAACGTCAACTGTCCGGTCTGCGCGTCCACCAGGTAGCCGGACGCCGTGCGCCTGACCGCGACTCTCGACGCGCCGTCGCCTTCCAGCGCAAGCCCTGGCAACACCACGCGGCTCTCGCGCCCCTTCGCGAGTTGCACGCCGAGCCCCCCCTGCTTCAGGTCCATGCGCGCCTCGTCGCGGTTGCCACCCTGCGCCGCGGCCTCGAGCACCATCTCCGCCGAAGGGCCCAATGACAGCCGCGAGGACGAGCCCTGCAACGCCATCTCCACCGACGACCCCGCGCGCGTCCGAATCCCATCTCCCGGCGCGAGCACATCCCCTTCCGCGCGCATCGCACGCCAGCGCTTCGCGCCCTTGGACTTCAGCTCGGCCTTCCCCGAGCCCACCCGCACCGTCACTTGGATGGGCGCCAGCTCAATCAGATGGGAGCCCCGCAGCAGCAGCTCCGCGCGGCCCGCGGACACCGACACGGAGTCACCCTCCGACGCGCGCAGCTGCTGACCTTCCTTGGTGACGAACTCGATGGCCCCCAGCTTCACCTCCACGCGGCCAGAGTCCTTCCCCACCTCAACGCGCACCTCGCTGGGCTCCGAGCCCACCCGCGTGAGACCAAAGGGCGTCATCAGCGTCAGCGAGACCTTCTTGCCACCCGCCGGCGCTCCGGCCGCACGCGCGGGGACTCGAGACAGCACGATGCCTCGCTCCACGGTGAGCACCACGCCCCCGGACTCCTCGCCCAGCCCGACGCGCGCGTCGGAGCCGACCTCCACCGAGCGCCCATCCGCGAAGCGCATCGTCGCCGTCCCCTTGGGTCCGGTCTCCACCGCATCACCCGAGTAGAGCGGGCCTTCTTGCGCGGGGAGCTTCTTGCCGCCGCGCTCCACCATCACCTCGCCGGACAGCCCCTCCAGCCGGGCCAGCTCCACGGCGGCGCCCACGGCGGCCACGGTGGCCGCGTCGGGAGCGGACATGGGTGGAGCGGCTTCCTCCTTGTCACAGGCCGCGGCGACGAGGAGGAGGGACAGGAGCCAGGGACGCGTGTTGCTCACCGTTTCTGCCTCGGGAAGAGATCGACGTTGAAGATGGCCTGCTCGCCCTCCTTCAAGGTGACGAGCTTCGACTGGGACAGATAGCCCCGCGCGGAGATGGTGATGCGATAGGTCCCGCCGCGAACCTGGAAGGCGAACGCCCCCTTGGCGTCCGTGCGCGCCTTCACCTTGGCCTGGGGAATGAGCAGCGTGGCGGCGATGGGCTTGCCGCCGCGAGCGCTGCGCACCTGGCCCTTGAGCGTCGCGGGCTCACCCTTGCGCTCCAACGCCAGTGGCACCGACAGCGCCGTCTCCATCCCCGCGACGATGACGGCCGCCTCCTCCGCCGTCCGATATCCCGTGGTGCTCGCCATCACCGACACGGGCCCGGGAGGCAGGTCCTTCACCCAGGCCTCACCCTTCAAGTCCGTGCGCACCACCGAGGCCCCCACCACCACGCGAACCCCCGGCAACGGAACCGCGTTCGACGCGTTCACCACCGTCACCTTCAGTCCCCCCGTGGGAGGCGGCAGCTTGCGCGCCCGGACCTCCAGCGCCACCCGCCCGCCATCCTCCACGGTGCCATGGGCCTCGACGGGCTCGTAGCCCTCCGCGCTCACCCGCGCCAGGAGGGCACCGGGCGGCAGCTCCGCGACCTCGACCAGGCCCTTCGCATCCGCGTCTCGCGGCGCGCCCTCGATGCCTCCCGACACCAACACCACTCGCGCGCCCGGAAGCGGCGCGCCCGACTCCGCGTCCAGCACCTGGAGCGACACCGCGCCCACCGGCACCCGCACGGGCACCATCGGCGGCGGCGTGAAGGCTCGAGACGGGGGCGCGTCATTCCACGCGAGCTCCAGCGCGGCGCCCACCCGGCGCATGCGCTGCTCGGACCGGGTCCCATCCGCCAGCGTCACCGTGTCCTGCACATGTTGGAAGTCCAGCAGCGCCGTGCCGGCCCACCGCGCCGAACCCGCGAGGGGAAAGAGCAGCGCCCCTCCCGCCGCGAACCCCGTCGCCTCCGCCTTGGCCCCCGCCGCGTCACGCGCCGACAGCGACACGGGCACCTCGCCCCTCGCCTCCACCGCCAGCCGGGTGAACAGCGGCACCCGCACGCTCGCGCTCAAGAGGGCCGCGTGCCGCACGCCGCGCGACAACACCGGCTCCGTGGACACGCCGAAGTGCGGCAGCTGCGCATAGCTGTAGCCCGCGCCCAGCTCCGCCCGCACCGGCCCCAGGAAGGTCCGCACCCGAGGCCCCACCGACGCACGCAACAGGCTGCCTCCGGTGATCCTCACCGACCCTTCCTTCAGGTCGAATCCCTCGCGCTGGACCGCCGCCCACCCTCCCAGCCAGGAGCCCGCCCAGAACGTCCCCACCGCCGCCAGATCATTCGGTGTGAAGCCCTCGTAGGTGAGCCCCGGCCCTACATCCGCCTGGGTCCCATTGCGCACGGCGAGGCCGTAGCGAAGGCGCAGCGAGGCTCGCTCGCGCACCTCCTCCGCCCGGACGGACGGGACGCTGACCAGCACCAACAGCAAAGGCGCCAGACGCGCCAGGATGGGGGAAAGGGGGCGTAGGGGCGTCAAAGCCCGGCCGAGTATAGAGAAAGCCGGGAACACTCCCAAACCGGTGCCACCAGTTGACCCGGAAATCCCCCCGGCCTCCTGGGAACCCCACCCAGGGGGGAGGCGGAAAGGGGGGCATGGGCCCAGGACACCGCGTTCTCACCGCGAGGCGCGGATGGCTTCTTGCTGGAGTGGAGGGGCTTTGCTAAGCATCCTCACGGTCGGTAGCGCCTCGTCTAACCTCCGGGATTCACTCCAGAAACAAGGGAGTGTCTTTCGTGAGCGGGGCGAGCGAACGCTGAGGAGCGCATACGCCCATGGGCACGCAACTGGTGATGTACGAAGAGGAGTTCACCAAGATCAACGCCGTTTGCGACCGGCTCACCAAGGACGCGAACGCGAAGGTGGTCTTCCTCGTCGACAAGAACGGGCAGCTCATCTCCTCGGCGGGCCAGACGCAGAACATCGACACCACCTCCCTGGCCTCACTGACGGCCGGCAACGTGGCGGCCATGGGCGGACTCGCCAAGCTGATCGGCGAGAACGAGTTCCCCAACCAGTTCCATGAAGGGGCGAAGGACTCGCTCTACATGACCATCGTCGGCAGCCGGGTGGTGCTGGTCGTCATCTTCGACAACCGCACGAGCCTGGGCCTCGTCCGCCTGCGCATCAAGAAGGCCAGCGACGAGCTCACGAAGATCTTCGAGAGTCTGGTGAAGAAGACGGACAGCCCGGGTGCCGGGTCGCCGTTCGCCGAGATCTCCGACGACGATATCGACAACCTCTTCAGCGAGTAACCCGGGAAGCCATGTCCTTCATCAACTACTCATCCCGCGAAATCAACTGCAAGATTGTCTATTACGGACCGGGTCTCTGCGGGAAGACGACCAACCTCCAGTACATCTACAACAAGACGGCGGCCGAGACGAAGGGCAAGCTCATCTCGCTCTCCACCGAGACGGACCGCACGCTCTTCTTCGACTTCCTGCCGTTGTCGCTCGGTGAGATTCGCGGCTTCAAGACGCGCTTCCACCTCTACACGGTGCCTGGCCAGGTGTTCTACGACGCCAGCCGCAAGCTCATCCTCAAGGGCGTGGACGGCGTGGTGTTCGTCGCCGACAGCCAGATCGAGCGCATGGAGGCGAACATGGAGTCCATCGAGAACCTCCGTGTGAACCTGGCCGAGCAGGGCTACGACCTGAACAAGATTCCGTACGTCGTCCAGTACAACAAGCGCGACCTGCCCAACGCGGTGACGGTGGAGGAGATGCGCAAGGCGCTCAACCCGCGCAACATCCCCGAGTATCAGGCCGTGGCGCCCACCGGCGTGGGCGTGTTCGACACGCTCAAGGCGGTGGCGAAGCTGGTGCTCACGGAGCTGAAGAAGGGCGGCTGAGAGCAAGCGGCCGGACACCTCCGGCCTCCCGTACCGCGGGTGACAAGACGCCCCGCGGTCAACGGTGTTACAACCGCCGCCGACGGGCCAGGCCGTCCGCCTCCTGAGGTCGCATAGTGCGTGTCGAAGCCGTCACCCTCCGCCTCCTCGCGCTCGTGAGCGCCACCCTCTGTGGGGCGGCGCTCGCGCAGGAGCCGCGCTCCCCGGCCCCAGCCGCCGCCTCTTCGTCGAGCGCCACCGCGGCTCCGGAGGGTGACAGCACCGCCGACGAGGCCTTCAACTCCCGCGTGAAGACGCTGGAGGAGCAGGTCGCCGACTTGAAGGAGAAGATCTACCGCTCCAAGGCGCGCCTGCTGCTGTTGCAGGAGACGGTGCTGGGCGGAGACGTCACCACGGGCGCTCGTGCGCTCATCGTCCACAAGAACGAGATGGGCGGCTCCTTCATCCTGGAGTCGGTGACGTACGCGTTGGATGGCGCGCCCATCTTCACGCAGCTGGACCTGCAGGGTGAGCTGAGCAAGCGCGAGCAGTTCGAGGTCTTCAACGGGCGCATCGTCCCGGGTCAGCATCAGCTCGCGGTGCGGTTGGTGTACCGGGGCAACGGCTTCGGCGTGTTCAGCTACCTGGAGGGCTACAAGTTCAAGGTGCAATCCAGCTACACCTTCAACGCGGAGCCAGGAAAGGTCTCCACCGTGCGCGTGGTGGGCTACGAGCAGGGTGGCATCACCACGGACCACAAGGACCGGCCGGCGGTGCGCTACGACATCGAGCTGTCGCGCGACTCGGCGCCTCGCATCGACGGTGAGCCAGGCGCCAGCCCTCCGGCCACCTCCTCCACAGAAGCGCGGTAGGGGCCGCCGGTGAACGTGTCGCTTCGCGCCCTTGCCCTCGTGCTCAGCCTCGCGGGGGGCACTTCCACCTCCGCCGCCGAGCCGCCGCCCACGCCGACGCAGCAGGAGCTGGAGCGCAACCTGTCGTCGGTGGAGCAGCAGCTCCGGGCCGCCGAGGAGGGCCTTCGCTTCGTGGAGACGCAGTACAGCCAGCGCCCCGAGCCCGACGAGGCGCAGGCCCGCGCGCGGCGCTACTCGGATGCGGAAATCCAATACCTGCTGGGCGACTGGAACGCGGCCTCCGTCCTCTTCTACGACCTGGTGAGCGACCCGGCGTTTCAAAGCCACCCGCGCTACCCCGACGCGCTCTTCTTCCTCGCGGACGCGCTGTACCAGCAGAAGAACGACCTGGGCGCGCGCATCTACCTGCGCGAGCTGCTCGCCCTGCCCTCCCCTTCCGCGCGGCACCGCGACGCGCTCACGCGTTATCTGGCCATCTGCGGGAAGCTCAACCTCTTCGATGGCATCGAGCCCCAGCTCGAGCAGGCGCGTGCCCTGTACGGGGGACAGCTTCCGCCCGACCTCCAGTACGTGAACGGGAAGTGGCTCTTCCGCCGCATGGACCTGCCCCCCGCCGAGCGCATGGCTCGCGCTCGCGCCGCCTTCGCGCCGCTGGCCCAGGTCCCGGGCGGGCCGTATCAGCTCCAGGCCGGCTACCACATGGCCGTGCTGTCGATGCAGGCCGGTGAGCTGCCCCTGGCCATCCTCCAGTTCCAGCAGCTCCTCGTCCCCGTGCCGAGGGAGGACGCGGCGCCCGCGACGGACGGCAAGCCCGTGGTCCGGACGACCGCGGACACGGACCCGGCGCGCATCCGCGAGCTCTCGCTCATGTCGCTGGGGCGCCTGCTCTACGAGGCGGGCCGCTTCGATGAAGCGCTGGACCGGTACGGCCAGGTGCCTCGAGAAAGCGAGTCCTTCCCGGAGTCGCTCTACGAAATCGCGTGGACCCAGGTGCGCAAGGGCAACCATCAGGAGGCCAAGAACGCCGTCGACATCCTGTTGATGGTGGCGCCGGACTCGCGGCTCGCGCCCGAGGCCAAGCTGCTCCAGGGCCACCTGCTCCAGAAACTCCAGAAGTACAACGACGCCATCGCGGCCTACGACGAGCTCATCAACACCTTCCGCCCCGTGCGGGAGAAGGTGGATGCGATGCTGAGCGCCAATCGCGACCCCGTGGCGTACTTCGACCGGCTCCTCGCGCGCACGGACACCGTGCCGGATGTTCGCACGCTGCTGCCCCCGCTCGCGTTGAAGTACGCCTCCACCGAACGCGAGGCCAGCGACGCGGTGAAGATGGTGGGCGACATCGACACCGGCAAGAAGGGAACCGTCGACGCGCGAGAGCTCGCCGCGCGCATCCTCCTGGCCCTGGAGACCCGGCGGCTGGAGACCTTCCCGGAGCTGCAGGAAGGCTTCATGCGCGCGGACGCGGTGGAGACCGCCGTCGCGAACGCGGAGGCCGCGCTCGTGGAGCTGGAGCGTCACACGCTGGAGTCCTCCCTCACCGCGACGGAGCGGGAGAAGCTCTTGCCGTTGCGTCACGAGCGCGAGGCGCTGGCCACGCGCTTCGCCACGCTCCCCACCACGCAGAAGGAGATGGAGGAGCGGCTGCGGCGGATGCAGGCGCGCGTGGATGCCGTGGACCGGGAGGCCTTTCGCCTGGGCGCGGAGGTGCGCGGCCTGCACGCCATCGCCGCGGCGGTGCGCAAGTGGGTGGATGACACGCGCCTGATTCGCCAGACGCCCCCCGACGAGGAGCGAGAGTTCCTCGTGCAGCTCCAGGCGGAAGTCCAGACGCTCCAGGAGCTCCAGCAGGAACTCGACAAGACCCGAGGCCGGCTCGCGGACGAGCGCAACAGCGCCGCGGCGAGCCTCGCTGGAGAGAAGGCCATCCGAGGCAAATACCTCGCCGCGCTGCGCGCCGAGCACGACGTGCTCTCCGAGGCCGAGCGCCGTCAGTCTCCCTCAGGACTGCTGACCCGCGCGCACCAGGCCAGGGACCAGGGTCTGGCCCTCAGCAAGCGCGTGGCCCAGGCGCAGAGCGCGCTGCTCGCCCGGGTTGACCAGCGCGGACGCCGCATTCGCGAGAAGGTGCTGGCCGAGCAGAAGCTCCTCGACAAGTACGAGGCCGAGGTCGCCGCGGTGTCCAGCAACGCCAAGCAGTTGGTGGGCCGCATCGCCTACGACAGCTTCCGTCGCGTGCGCCGGCAGTTCTACGACCTGGTGCTCAAGGCGGACGTGGGTGTGGTGGACGTGGCCTTCACCGAGAAGCAGGACAGGACCACGGCCATCCAGAAGGTGTCGGCGCAGAAGGCCGAGGCCCTGCGCGCGTTGGACGCGGACTTCCGGGGTGTGCTCGCGGAGGATGGCCGGTGATGCGGCGTGTCCTCGCGGTGCTGCTCTGCGTCGCCTCGCTTCCCTCCGCCGCACAGGCGCAGGACGCGGGCACCCCTTCCACGCCTCAGGCGGAGAGCCCCTCCACCGCTCCCGAGCCCCGCTATCTGAAGGGCCTGGGCCGCACGCCCGACGAGGAGGTGCTGCTCGACGACGTGAGCGAGGCCCTGCGCACGTACGAAGAGGAGTCTCGCGAGTTCAGCGGCGACGTGCAGCGCCTGATGGAGCGCAGGTACGAGCAGAAGCGCGACTCGCTGGCGTCCTCGTACGAGAAGGTCATCCGCGACTTCGAAGCCCAGGA
The DNA here is from genome assembly GCF_037414475.1 of Myxococcus stipitatus. The sequence goes on from NZ_CP147913.1 coordinate 1,634,880, forward strand.
GCGCAAGGAGCGGATGGAGGCCATCGTCCGCTTCGAGGAGTTCCTGCGCCGCTACCCCAATGAGCCTCGCTACACACCGGACGTGATGTTCCGGCTCGCGGAGCTCTACTACGAGCGCTCCCAGGACGAGCACCAGCTCGCGATGAAGGAGTACCGGGAGCGGCTGGAGGCGCACGACAAGAACCCGGACTCGGCCTTTCCCGTCGAGCCGAAGAAGGACTACGCGGACTCCATCACGCTGTACCGCCGGCTACTGAAGGACTACCCCAGCTACCGCTTCAACGACGGCGCCTGGTACCTGCTGGGCTACTGCCTGGAGGAACAGGAGCAGGTCGAGGAGAGCTTCCAGACCTATCAGCAACTCATCGCCCGCTATCCGCGAAGCCGCTTCGCCACCGAGGCGTGGGTCCGCATCGGCGAGTACTGGTTCGACAACTACAAGGACTCGCAGGCCCTCCCCCGCGCCGCGCAGGCGTTCGAGGCCGCCGCCCAGGACAAGCTCCACCCGCTCTACGACAAGGCCCTCTACAAGCTCGGCTGGACGTACTACCGCATGGACCGCTTCGACGAAGCGGTGGAGTCCTTCCTCTCGCTCGTGGACTTCTACGAAGCCCAGCGCGTGGCCAAGGGTGAAGCGGAAGCCGGCGGCGACCTTCGCGAGGAGGCGCTCCAGTACGTCGCCATCTCGCTGACAGATGAGTCGTGGGGCGGGCTGTCTCGCGCCCAGGCGCTCTTCACCAAGCGAGGCCCCAAGCCCTATGAAGCGGACATCTACCGCCGCCTGGGCCACCTGTTCTTCGAACAGACGCATCACCCCGAAGCCATCGCGGCCTATCAGCGCGCGCTGGAGAAGGACCCGCTGGCGTCAGACGCACCCGAGCTCCAACAGCGCATCGCCCAGGCCTACGAGCGGGACCGGAAGATGGCGGAGTCCTTCACGGAGTCGGAGCGGCTCGCCAGCCTCTACCAGCCCGGGACGGTCTGGTACTCGAAGAACCAGGGCGACCCGGACGCGCTCGCTCGGGCCGATGTCCTCGTCGAACGGAGCCTCTCCACCAGCGCCACGTTCCACCACCAGCAGGCGCAGGTGTTCAAGAAGGAAGGCAAGCTCGAGCAGGCCGCCGCGGGCTTCGCCAACGCCGCGCGCGCCTACGGCACGTATCTGGAGCGCTTCCCCCGCAGCAAGAGCGCGGGCGAGATGCGTTTCTATTACGCGGAATGCCTCTACTTCTCCTCGCAGTTCGCCGCCGCCGCGAAGAACTACGAGCTGGTGCGGGACACGGGCGCCAGCCTCAAGCACCGCGACGACTCGGCGCTCAGCGCGGTGCTCTCGTGGCAGCAGGTACTGACCCAGGACATCCAGGCCGGCAACGCGCCCGACCTCAAGCCCCTGCGCTCCACCGAACGTCCCGAGGGCGTCGAGGTGAAGTCCGTGCCCCTGGCACCCACCGAGCAGAAGCTGGTGGCGGCGTCGGACAAGTACGTGGCCATGCTGCCGCGCGACGCGAAGGCCGCGGGCATCGCCTACAAGGCCGCGGAGCTCTACTACTCCCACGGAGACTTCCCCGAGGCGCGGCGGCGCTTCGAGCGCATCATCCAGATGTGGCCCAAGAGCGACGTGGCCCGCTACTCCACCAACCTCACCGTCGAGACCTTCCTCATCGCCAAGGACTGGCGCAGCGTGGAGGAGGTCAGCGCGAAGCTGGCCAGCAACACGCAGGTCATCGACCCGTCCAGCGAGCTCCACCAGCAACTGGTGAAGTTCAAGCTCGCCGGCCGCTTCAAGCTGGCCGACCAGCTCCTGGCCGAGGGCAAGTACGAGGAGGCCGCGCGCAAGTACATCCAGCTCGTCGACGAGGAGCCCCGCCACGAGTTCGCCGACAAGGCCCTCAACAACGCCGCCGTCGCGCATGAGAACACGCGGCGCTTCGACTCGGCGCTGAAGCTCTACGAGCGCATCTACCGCGAGTACCCCAAGTCGCCCCTGGCCGACGCCGCGCTGTTCCGCGTGGCGGTGAACGCGGAGAAGTCCTACGACTTCGACAAGGCCGTCGTCAGCTACCAGAAGCTGGTGAAGGACTACCCCGCGTCCAAGGACCGCGAGGCGGCCCTCTTCAACACGGCCCGGCTCCTGGAAGGACAGCAGCGCTACGCCGAAGCCGCCTCGGCCTTCCTGCGCTACGCGGACCTGTACCCCTCCGCCGAAGACGCGCCGAAGAACCAGTACCACGCCGCCGTCCTGCTCGAGAAACAGGGCGACCCTCGCGGCGAGGTGCGCGCGCTCCAGGAGTTCGTGCGCAAGTACGCGCGAAAGCCCGGCCAGGTGGAGCTGGTGGTGGATGCGCACCGGCGCATGGGAGACGCGCACCAGAAGCTCGGCGACGAGCGCGAGGCCCAGCGCGCCTATGCCCAGGCCGCCAGCGAGTTCGACCGGCGCAAGCTCAAGCCGGACACCCATCCGCTCGCGGCGAACGCCGCGGCCTTCGGCCGGTTCCAGCTCGCGGAAGCGGAGCTGAAGAAGTTCGATGCCTTGAAGATTGGCGGCTGGGGCAAGGCCCTGGTGCGCAGCTTCGCGGTGAAGCGCGCGGCGGTGAAGACGGTGAAGGACGCCTACGCGCGGGTGTATCCGTACAAGCAGCTCGAGTGGTCCCTCGCCGCGGCCTACCGCTCCGGCTATGCGCTGGAGCGCTTCGCCAACACCATCATCGAGACCCCCGTGCCCCCCGACGTGAAGCGGCTGGGCGAGGACGCGGTAGTGACGTACCAGGACCTGCTCGCGCAGAACACGGCCGAACTGGAAGACGCGGCGGTGGAGAGCTACGCCATCGCCCTGGCGGAGGCGCGCAAGAACCGCGTGTCCAACGAGTGGACCCGGCGCACGCTGGAGGCCCTCAACCGCTTCCGCCCCAAGGAGTATCCGGTGCTCAAGGAGCCCAAGCAGGCGCTCGCGTCCGAGGGGGCCTACCCCGCTGGACTCGTGGGCCAGGTGAGCGGACCTCCGCGCCCCGCCTCGGCGGATGAGAGCCGGCTCACCGGAGGGAGCAAGCCGTGACCCCGCTGCGGCGCTCCGCCCTCACCGCGCTGTTCGTCTCGTCGGGCCTGTGGCTGTCCGCCTGCGCCTCGAGTCCCCAGACGCGCCCGGAACAGGACCCCAACAAACCAGCCGCCACGCCCGTCGTGGTCCAGCCTCCTCCGCCTCCTCGCGACACGGCGAAGGACTTCGAGCAGGCGGTCGCGATGGCGCGCACCGGAGAGCTCTCCGCGGCCGAGGTGGCCTTGCGCGCGCTGGTGACGGACCACCCGAAGCTCGACTACGCGTGGACGAACCTCGGCATCGTCCAGGAGCGGCTGGGCAAGCACGAGGACGCGGAGCGCGCCTACCGACAGGCCCTCGCCGTGTCACCTGAGCAGGAGGCCGCGTGGGACTGCCTGACGCGCTTGTACGGGCGCACGAACCGCTCCGCGGCGGTGGAGACGGAGCTGCGCGGACTCCTGGAGACGAAGCAGGATTCGGTGCCGCTGCGCACCGCGCTCGCGGTCAGCCTGCTTCAACAGAAGAAGCTGGAGCCCGCGGCCACGGAGGCCAAGCGCGCCCTCAAGGGAGATGAGCGGCACACCCGGGCGATGCAGGTGCTCGCGCAGGTGTACTACCGCGAGGGCAAGTACGAGCTGGCGCGCATGGTGATGGAGAACGCGCGGGACATCGCTCCCGGCGACGCGGCCACGCGCAACCTGCTCGGCCTCGTGTACCTGGGGCTCAAGGTCCGGCCGCAGGCGCTGGAGGAGTTCAAGGAGGCGGCGAAGCTCCAGCCGGACTTCGCGGAGGCTCGCAACAACTTCGGCGCGATGCTCAACGAGGCCCAGGACTATCCCGCCGCCGTGACGGAGCTCGAGGCCTCGGTGCGAGCCGCGCCCGACTTCGCCGCCGCCCGCCTCAACCTGGGCAATGCCTACCGCGGCCAGGGCGACTTCGAGCGCGCCAAGGCAGAGTACGAGAAGGTGCTCGCGCTGCGTCCCGGACAGCCGGACCCGTTCTTCAACCTCGCCATCCTGTACCTCGACGTCGAACCCCCAGGGCTCGACCCCATCACGCGATACAAGACGGCCCTCACCTACTTCGAGCACTACCAGGCCCAGGGCGGACGCGACGACCGCATCCCGCAGTACACGAAGGACGCACGCAAGAGCATCGAGCGCGAGGAGCGGCGACTCGAGCGCGAGCGCAAGGACCAGCTTCGCAAGGCGGCCGAGGCCGAGAAGGCGCAGCGCGAACAGGCGAAGCAGGCACCGGACACGGCGCCGCAGAAGGCGAATCCGCCGCCTCCCGATCAGGCAGGCACACCCGCCCAGCAAGTGCCCGCGCCTCCCGCTCAGGCAGGCACACCCGGCCAGCAAGTGCCCTCCCCTTCCGCGCCTCCCAGCCAGCCAGGCCCCCCGCCCTCGAGCGAGGCCCCCGCCGCCGCGCCTCCCTCGCACGTCGCCCCACCCGCCCACACGTCGCCGGCTCCCACGCAAGGAGCTGGAACTCTCGCCCCCGCCCCCGCGTCTCAAGCCGAGACGAAGCCCGTGGCGGCCCCCACCTCCGAGAGCGCCCCGGAACAGTCAGGCTCGGGTAAGCTGGCCACCGACAAGAACTAGGACCGCCATGCGCGCCCCTCTCGCCCTCTTCGTGCTGCTCGCCGCCTTGCCCGTGCTCGCGCAGGACTCCAACAAGTCCTCCGCGCAGAGCACGCGTCAGGCCACGTCCAGCACCGAAGCCACGGCGGCCAAGAAGGCCCCGCGTAGCAGCAAGGTCATCCGCCTGGACGCGCTCACCGTCGAGGGCCGCATCCAGAAGCCCCAGGCGTTCTACATCCTCCCCCGCTCGAACCTGAGCTTCGACGAGCTCAACCGCACGGAGAGCTTCGTGCCCAAGGTCGAGAAGAGCGTCGAGCAGGAGCCCTTCTAGTCCATGGCAGCCCCTTCGCCATCCAAGCTGCTCCGCGTCGGCCTCATCCAGAACGGCCAGATTGTCGAGGAGCACCACGTCCGGCGTGAGACCGTCACCATCGGCCACGACGCGCGCAACACCATCGTCCTGCCCGCCGCCGACGACCGCCCCGCGCGCTTCGGCGTGTTCGAGAACCAGGGCCAGCAGTTCCAACTCGTCATCAACGAGTCCATGAAGGGCCGCGTCAACCTCGGCTCCTCCGACGTGGACTTCGACGCCCTGCGCTCCCAGGGACTCGCCTCGCGCCGGGGGGACCTCTACATCCTCCCGCTCCAGGAGAGCGCTCGCGGCAAGGTGGAGCTGGGCGACGCCACGCTCTTCTTCCAGTTCGTCGCGCCTCCGGCCGAAGAGGCCCGTCCGATTCTCCCCACGGACATCCGCGTCAGCCGCTGGAAGACGATGGACCGCGTCTTCTTCGGCATCCTCGCGGCCTCGCTCCTCATCCACTTCTCCGGCGCCGCCATCATCCTCGCCTCCGAGGCCCCCAAGGAGCAGGAGCTGGCGTTGGACCAGCTCGATGACCGCTTCGTGCGCGCCATCATCCCCCAGCGCCCCCCCGAGCCCGCGAAGGCGGCCAACGCGGGCCCCACCGAGGCCCCCAAGGAAGACACCAAGTCCCCCGAGCCGAAGGACGGGGCGGACAAGCCCGCGACGGAGAAGCCCGCGGCCGTCGCCGCCGCCGAGCGCCACGCGGAGATGGTGAAGAAGGTCTCCGACAAGGGCCTCTTGAAGATGCTGGGCTCGCGAGGCTCCGGCTCGGGCGCGTTCCAGGACGTGCTGGGCAGCGCCAGTGGTGGCAGCGACATCGCCGCGGCGCTCCAGGGCGCCGGGGGCGTGGGTGTCGCCAACGAGGCCTCCGTCGGCAAGGGCTCGGGTCCTCGCGGCGGCGGCACCGGCACCGTGACGGGCATCGGCGAGCTGGGCACCCAGGGCGGCGGCAAGGTGGACCTGGGCACGAAGAAGGAAGTCGAAGTGAAGGGCCGCGTCCAGGAGTCCGCCCCGGAGGTGGACAGCTCCGATGTGGACCGCGACGCGCTCGCCCGCTACGTCCGCGCGCGCAAGGGCGCCATCCAGAGCTGCTACGAGAAGGAGCTCAAGCGAAACCCCAACCTCAAGGGCAAGGTGGTGGTGCGCTTCTCCATCCTCCCCTCCGGCCGCGTGGGCGACTTCGAAATCGACGAGAACACCCTGGGCAGCGAAGCCGTCGCCAGTTGCATCCGCGCCGCCATCCGCGGCTGGGTGTTCCCCTTCAAACCCGACGACGCCGCCACCGTCTCCTACCCGTTCGTCTTCTCTCCGACAGGGTAGGCCGCTGCACGCCGGGGCTGGGTGACCAAGGCCCGGTACCCCGGTAACCACTGAATAACTGGGGGTTCGTCGCGTTGACACCCCCTCCCCCGCCTTCTACGCTTTGATCCAATGGGAAGGGCCGGGAGAGCCGTGAGGCGTATGCGCACTGTCGGATTGGTCGCCGTCGTCGTTGCCACTGGAGTGGCCGTCGCGCAGGGACCGGCGCCTTCGCCCCGTGCTCCCGCTGCCACCGCCGCGCTCGAGAAGGCCAGTGAAGTGCCGGACTCGCAGAAGCTGGAGCGCAGCACGCAGGCGCTCGGCACCATGCGGGAGGTGCTCCGCCAGGTGCTCGGCAAGGTGGAGGAGGCCCGTCGCACCAAGGACGTGGTGAAGCTCAACTGCGCCAACGAGAAGCTCACGCAGATAAAAGGCCTGCTGCGCATCTCCGAGCAGGCCGACGTGTCGCTCCAGGAGTCCCTCACCAGGCGTGAGGTCGCCACCAGCGAGCACGAATACACCAAGGTGATGATCGCCCAGCAGAAGGTGGCGCAACTGCGCTCCGAGGCCGAGGAGTGCATTGGCCAGCTGGCCTTCCGCACCGACGAGAACCTCTTCGTCGAGGTGGAGGAGCCGGAGAACCTGCCGGGCGGCGACCCCACTCGCCCGCCCCCTCCGGACGACGTCCTCGTCCGCCCGCCTCCCGCCAGCCCCGTCGATTAGCACCTGTGCGCTCTTCGGCCCTCCGGGCGAGTCCAATCTCCGTGTCGAACAAAACTTCGGACCCTGAAAACTCGCGTGCTATGACGCCCCGGGTCGTCTGGGGGAGAGGTGGGAGCAAATACACCCTCCCACCGGGAAGCCACTGCGAGCCATGACGCTGCGAGGGACAATCCTGGGGATGCTCTGCGGGCTGGCGCTGTCGGCGTCCAGCGGCGTGGCCCAGGCGCAAGATGTCGTCTCGCCGCCGCCCACGGGTGGCAACGGCATCAAGGTCGGCAACGGCCGGCTGCATCCGTACTTCGAGCTGATGACCCGCCTGGACAGCGGCGTGGGCTACTTCAACGACGCCCAGGAGCAGCTGCCCGGGGGCGTGTCCCCAGACCTGTCGGGTGAACTCGCCCTGCACTTCCGGCCGGGCTTCCGGCTGGAGGTCCCCTCTCCCCGGTTGGCCTTCAACCTGAACGCCAACCTGGACTACGTGCTCTTCACCGGGCTGATGACGAAGGGCTCCGGCGCGGCCTCGCACATGGCGGGCGCCGCGGACATGCTGGCGCGCATCAACCCGGACGCGCCGCTGTCGCTGGAGCTGTCGGACCAGTTCGCGCGCTCGGACCGCACCCGCACGACGGCCATCGGTGCGGGAATCCTGAGCCTCTACAACGAGGCCCGGGTGAGGATGCCGTGGAAGCCGGGCGGCGGCGCGGTCGAGGTGACGCCGGGCGTGGCGTACGCCGTGGAGTTCTTCGAGCCGCTCGCGGCCTCGGCGCCGGTGGACTGTGGCGACGGCGTGTGTGACCCGCTGCGCGCGGACCGCTTCGACTACGGCAACCTGCGGCTGGGCCTGGAGAGCCGCTGGCGCTTCCTGCCGAAGACCGCGCTGGTGTTGGACACGGGCGTGGACATGCGCCGGTACTTCAACGACGGCGGTCCCGAGGCCACGCTCCTGCGCGCGCTCATCGGCGTGGCGGGCCTGGTGTCCCCCAAGGTCGCGGTGACGGCCAAGGTGGGCTGGGGACAGAACTTCGGGGACACGGGGGGCGGGACGCTGATCGCCCAGCTCGAGGGCACGTACCTGTATGGCCCCTCGCTGACGTTCAAGGGCGGCTACCTGCGCACGATGGAGCCCGTGGCGGCGTACGGCATCTTCCGGGACGACCGGGCCTATGCGGAGGCGCGCTCGCTGATGGGGGGCAAGCTGACGCTGCGGCTGGCGGGCGCGGTGGACTGCCTGAGCTTCGCGGGCACCCGTGACGACACGGTGGTGACGGTGGACGTGGGCCCCGAGTACCAGTTCCGTCCGTGGCTCACGGGCGCCATGGGCTACACGCTCAGCAGCCGTTCATCCTCCGTGGATGGCGGCGGCCTGAACTACACGCGTCATGAGGGGTATGCTCGCATCCAGGTGACGTACTGAGCCCCGCGGCGTCGGAAGCGTCTCCGCTCATGAGGACTTCACCGGGATGAGAACCCTTCGCCTTGGCCTTGCGTTGCTCCTGTCGGGAGCGATGTCCGCGTGTTTCGGCTCGGCGCCGAGGCCTCCGCCTCCCGCCCCGACGCCGGCCGCTGAAGCAGCCGAGGCCCGCTCGGGCGGAGGCAAGCTGGGCCCCGGAGACGTGGTGGAGGTGCGCGTCTTCCAGGAGCCCGAGCACTCCGGCACCTGGCGCCTGTCGCCCGAAGGCACCATCGACTATCCTCTGTGCGGAAAGGTACCGCTGAAGGGGCAGACGCCAAGCACCGCGGCGGACTCGCTGCGCGAGTGCCTGGGGCGCTACGTGCGCAGGCCGCAGGTGTCGGTGCTGATTCGCGAGTACAACTCGCAGAAGGTCTTCGTCTTCGGCGAGGTCCAGAAGCCGGGCACCTTCCCCGTGGATGGAGAGATGTCCATCGTCCAGGCGATTACGCTCGCGGGGGGCTTCACCAAGCTCGCGGCGAAGAACACCACGCTGGTGACGCGCGTGGTGGACGGACAGGAGCGCAAGATTCGCGTTCCCGTGGAGGACATTGGCGTGGGCCGGGAGAAGAACTTCCTCCTGCAGCCGGGCGACATCGTCTTCGTGCCGGAGAGCTTCTTCTAGGTTCGCGACGGCTCGCGAGCGCGCGCCTCCACACGCGGGCTAGCGCACGCCCTGAAGCACCTTGAACACCGCGGCGGTCTCCTCGGCGCCATATCCAGCGGCGAGGGCCTGCTGGAAGATTCCGGCGGCGAAGCGAGGCAACGCGTCACTGAGGTTGCCCTCTCGCGAGAGTTGCACCAACCGGGCGATATCGCCGCCCACCGTCTCCAGCGAAGTCTCTGGGTTGGCGAAGCGGCCGGACTCGATGACCCGTGCCATGTGGCGGCTGTCCTGCCCCAGCCCCGGCGCGAAGGCCGCCAGCGTCTCGCCGAAATCCGACAGCTTCAGCCCCTCGGCCTCGCAGATGCGTGCGCCATGGGCGAACCCCAGCCAGTGCCCTGCCATGTACGACAGCACCGCCGCGCACAGGGCGCAGGCCGCGCCCACCGCTTCGCCCGCCTGTTCGAGTGTCCCCACCAGCGCGCGGAGCATGGACTCATGGCGCCGGAGGACCGCGCTTGGACCCGAAACCACGATGGAGGCCTGTTCAGTTCCAATCTGGCTCGGCCACGCGAGGATGGCACCGCTGAGAAAGTCCGCGCCCTGGCCGCGCACCCACGCATCCAGGACGCGCGCCTCCTGGGGCGTACTGGAGCTGAGCTGCACGAGCGTGCGTCCCGCCAGCGCCGTGGCGACCTCCGGCGCCGCGAGAATGGCGCGAGTGGCCGTGGCATCCGACACACACACCACGACCAAGGGGCTGGCTTGAATCGCGGCCCCGGCGCTGGCCTCAAACGCAGCCCCCGCCTGTCGCAGGGATGGGGCGCGATTCGCGGTGCGGTTCCACACCGTCACTCGATGACCGGCTGTCAGAAAGGCTCTCGCGAGGGCCGCGCCCATCTTGCCAAGCCCGATGACCGTCACGTCGCTCTGTTGCGTGTACATGTTCCTGTCCTGGGTTGAGCTGCGCGAGATGCGCGTGTCTGTTATTCCGTGAGACTTCAGCGCGGGACAAGTCCTTACAAAATCGTAAGTACCGTGTGACGAAGAGGAGGAACGATGGCGAGAAAGCAGAGCGCCCCTGACTGCGGACTGCACGCGGCGCTGGCCGTCCTCGGCGGCAAGTGGAAGCCCGCCATCCTGTGTGAGCTGCATCGAGGCCCGGCGCGGTTCGGAGCACTGAAGCGACAGGTCCTCGGCATCAGTGAGAAGGTTCTGTTCGAACAGCTCCGCGAGCTCGAGTCCACGGGAGTGGTCCTCCGGACCGTGCTCGACCCGGCACCGCCCAAGACGGTGGAATATTCCCTCACTCCTGCAGGCGCGGCGCTCACCGATGCCGTACAGACCTTGGTGGAGTGGGGCCAGCACCACGTGCGCATCCGTGCATCCGCGCCCCAGTCCTCCATCGCGTCGTAGCGGATGTCAGCGCAATGCCTCCTCTCCACCATGCGCTCTTCATGAGAGGGCTTGAGCGGCTCGTACGAGCGGGCAACATCCCGTTGAAAACCGCCCACTCCTCCACTTCCGCGATGTCGCGCCGAGCCAGATACACACCGCCCCGTGACTGGCCTTGGGGGCCCCACCCTTGAGAGGGGCTCTCGCGTTCAACTACGGTGCCCCGGTGTCGCCGGAGAGTGTGCCGTGTGGTGCGGCCACACCGGCGACACGAAGCTGAAAGAAGGGGGTCACCATGCTTGCACGGAGTCTCGTACTTGCTGCGGGGTGCATTGCGCTGGTTTTCGGGTGCGCCGAGCCACCCGATGAAACGCAGGAGATCATCAACAACCTGACGGAGGCTGGATTCCCATCGGACGACATCATGGTCGTCGAAGGAAAGGTCTATGTCGGAAGGGACGCCGAGGTCTCTCTCGCCGCCTCGCGAGAGATGCTCAAGCCCGGCCACGACACCGGGGAGCAGTACCGCACCACCAACCTCATCAACACGACGCTGACGAAGATCTGCATCAACGGCTCGACGTTCACCGGCAACTTCAGCACCGCGCTCGACCTGGCCATCCAGAACTACGAGGAGCTGCCGCTCACCTTCTCCATGGCGCGCACGCCGAGCACCGGCTGTAGCTTCACCATCAACGCGGTCATCCAGCCTGGAGTGGTGGGAGGTTCCGCGGGCTTCCCCTCCGGAGGCTTGCCCTACGGAACCATCAACATCGGCGGCGGACTCTCCTCGTACAGCGTCGACGTCATCGAGCACGTCATCACGCACGAGATTGGCCACACCATCGGCTTCCGCCACTCGGACTACTACAACCGCAGCATCAGCTGCGGCTCGGGTGGCGACGAGGGACAGGCCGGCGTCGGAGCCATCCTCATCCCCGGCACGCCGGGCACGGCGACCGTCGGCGGCTCGCTCATGAACTCCTGCTTCCGCACCAATGAGACGGGCGAGTTCGCGTCGAGCGACCTCTCCGCGCTGCGGACGCTGTACCTGCCCATCCAAGACAACTGGCGCTGGTGCAGCAAGTGCCAGGGATTGTTCTACGGCGGCAACCCGGGCTCCCGGTGCCCGGCAGGAGGCGCCCATGTGAATACGGGAAGCGGCAACTATCACCTCGCGTTCGGCATCAGTCCGACAACGGGGTGGCAGGGGGGCTGGCGCTGGTGCAACAAGTGCCAGGGGTTGTTCTACGGCGGAAACCCAGGCTCCGCCTGCCCCACTGGAGGGGCTCACGATGGCAGCGGGAGCGGGGACTACCACCTTCATTTCTCCGCGGGCACAGCGCCTGACCTGCAGTCCAACTGGCGCTGGTGCAACAAGTGCCAGGGGGCGTTCTATGGTGGAAACCCCGGCTCCGTATGCCCCGCGGGCGGAGCCCACTCCAGCAACGGCAGTGGCGACTACAGCTTGATTCTCCGCTGACCTGAAGGAGCGAACGGCCGTGGCGGCGACCGTCACGGCCCGCTCATCCATTGCGCGGCTCAAGCCAAGGATGGAAATGGAAGTCCCAACGAAACACCATGACCGCGCAACTTCACGTCATCACAGGCGGCCCTGGCTCCGGCAAGAGCAGTCTCATCCAGGCGCTGACGGCGGAAGGGCTCAGGTCCATGCCCGAAGCGGGCCGAGCCATCATCCAGCAGCAGGTCGAGACAGGTGGCGACGCACTCCCCTGGGCTGACCGGCTCGCCTTCGCCGAGCAGATGTTTCGCTGGGAGCTGAGAACCCATCGGGAGGCTCGCGAGCAACGTGGCCCGGTCATCCTGGACCGAGGTCTTCCCGACGTCATCGGCTACCTTCGCGTCTGCGGCCTCCCCGTGCCGCCGTATCTCTGGAAGGCCGCGAAGCTGTTTCGCTACCATCGCCGCGTCTTCATCGCGCCCCATTGGCCCGAAATCTACGCGCAGGACACCGAGCGCAAGCAGGACCTCACGGAGGCGGAGGCCACCTGTCGCGCCATGCAAGAGGTCTACACGAGCCTGGGCTACGAGCTGCTCCCCCTTCCCCTCGTATCGATACCGGAGCGGGTGCGCTTCGTGCGCTCACACCTCGAGCACGCCACGCCGCGCTCCTCTTGAAGCACGGGCGTGGGCTACGGTGCCTCGAATGTCGATGCATGAAATCGAGGACATGGTGGAAGGGGCCGTGCGCGCGATTCACGGGCGAGCGGCTCCTGGGGACATGGCGCCACGCAGCCAGATTGCCCGGCTCTTCCGCTTCCAGGGGGAATTCGACTGCTCGTTCACCCACTTCCGGGTGATGGACATCCTCCTGGCTCGCCGCTTCACGTATCAGTTCATGGTGTCGGACCATCCCGACCACGCGGCCCGCCCCGAGTTCTTCAAGGACATCAAGAAGTTCACCTTCCTCCACGACGAGCCCGAGGCCGGCACCGAGGATGACGACGACGTCCCCAGCGAAATAGCTGGGTACATCGAGCCGCCCCACCTCTACTGCGACGCGGGCAGCCCCCTGTGGCGCCGCATGGTGGAGGCAGGGAAGCTGAAGGGACCGGACGCCGAACCGCCCGTGCCGCTCCTCCTCGTCGATGTCGTCCACGAGGTCATGCTGGGCGCTGAAGCCGACGGCGACCTCGATTTGCTCGCCATGTGGTTCAACCTGGGGCCCGTGAGCTTGTTCGGGGACACGTTCACCAAGCTGATTCGCAAGGGTGACTTCGTGGCCAGGAACCCTTTCACCGGCAAGGACGTCTTCGCCCTGGAGGACTACGTCGCCCGAGGCCGCTTCACGCTCGAGGAGCTTCAAGCGACACCTCAAGCCACGCGGCTCCGGGACATCGCTCGTCGCACCCAGGCGCTCTCCGTCAAGCTGGCCTATGACGAACGGCCCTCGAAAGAGGCCCTCGCGCAGAGCCCCATCCATGCCTGGTGGTGGGAAGGCCTCTGAGCGCGCCGACTCGTCCCCTGCGACTCTTCAATCAGTGTCGGTGGTGAATCGCCAGATGGTTGAATTGAGGATGACCTCTTGTCCCCACTCGCGAGCCCGTCGGCGCTGACTACTCGAGCTCCACGAGCAGGCGCTCACCCTCTCGGAGGACACGCACCGACCGCTGCATCCCCGCCTGGAAGAGGGGGACCTCCATGGGGCGCACGAGACGGTCGGCCGTGGCCTGGAACTCGCTCCCGTCGGATGGGAGCCGAACGGCGAGCGTGAAGCGGAGGATGTCATGGCCCCCATGGCTGTATCCCGTCTGCTCCCAGCCCAGGATGTGCGCGGTCCCGGCTTCCCCCTGCTCGAGCACCTTTGCCCGACGTAGATCAGCCCGGCTTGTCCACCAGAGCAGCGCAACCGCGCCAAACACGATGAACAACCCGGCGAGCACACTCACGACCATGAGTCCCATCATGGGCAGAGCCTAGCCCATCGAGGCGAACAGGCTCACCCCCCCGCCGCCGCGCGCCTCCCAGACCGCTCCCGAGTGATAGAGCGCCACCCAGCGTGGGGCCCGCGTGATGTCCGCCGGGCTGTACTCAGGCGGATGGGGTCCCCGGACAACCTCCCGAGGCGCGGGGGCACATGCGCCTGGGGACTCCGCGGGTCGCGAAACGATGATTCCATTCGAAGCGAAGAACGCCCGAGGGGAGAAGGTGAATCCTCTCCCCTCCAGGCGCCGCCCGAGCGCTTCAAGTGCTTGCTGAGGCACGTCGCTCTCGCTTCGCGGCATGAGTCGGCCCCGCCGTGGGCTCTCAAGGAGCTGACTGCAACGGCTTGCGCTCCTTCACGCAGACCTGAATCAGGTCGAGCATGCTCATGCGCGTGCCGTTGACGTCGAACTTCTGCTCCTTGAACTCGGGGAACTGGTTCTCGAGGATGCGCCCCTCCGCGATGCACTCGTTGAGCTTGGAGAGCGCCTCGTCCTTGCGCCCCTTGGAGACGAGCGGCTTCACCGCGTCGTAGGCCTTCTTCGGGCCCTCGATGAACCGCAGCTGCACGTCCGCCCGCTTCTGGGGCTCGCGCAGCGTCTCCGCCTTCTGGCCACACTGCGCCATCACCTCTTGGGGCCGAGTGGGCGCCCCCGACAGGAGCACGTCGATCGAGGCGAGGCTCGCGGTCTCCTTCATCATCCGGGCGCCCTCTTCCTGGCAGGCCTTGAGCTTCTCCAGCGCGCTCGCGTACAGCTCCTTGCGCTTGCGCAGGTCCACGGCGGCCGCGGCCGCCTCCGCCGCGGAGCTCGCCGCGGCCAGGGCCTCTCCCGTCACCCGGCGCAGCGTCCGCGCCTGCTTGGCGAACTCGAGCGTCTCCACCAGCTTCAACCACTCGGCGCGCGCCCGCTCCGCATACCCCGCATAGCCACCATCCTGGCGCTCCAGCTCCGCGCGCGCCTCGAAGAGCTTCATGATTTCATCCACGCTCTTCGAGGCCGTCTCCACGTCGCCGTCCGTCGCCGAGATGAGCTTCGCGGACTCGAGCATCTGCTTCGTCGAGGCCAGCCGCTCGGAAATCTGGACGCGGGCATCCGCCGCCGCCATCACCACCTTCTTCCGGGTGATGCGGCCCGCCAGGTCCGCCATGCGCTCCTTCGTCTCCTTCGCATACACCGCGTAGTCGCGGTCCTTCTTGACGAACTGGACTCCCGCCTCCAGCACCGCGCCAATCTGCTGGATGGCGTTCTCCGCCGCCTGGAACTGCGCCTCCGAGGGCTTGTCCTGCTGGACCTGGGAGACCAGCGCCGCCGCGTTCTTGCGAGCCTCGTCCACCTTCACGCGCTGCTGCTGCAGGTCGACCTCGTACCGGCGCCGCTCCATCGTCGCCCGCCCGTCCTTCAACAGCTGGCGCGCCTCGATGGCGGTGGGACTGACAGCGGGATGCTTCGTCTGCACCGTCTCCAGCGTCTTCTCCAGGACGACCAGCGCCGTCTTCGCCTCCTCGAACTGCTCGGGCGTCGCGGAGCGCCGCTCGATGTTCCGCAAGGCCTGCACGACGTCGATGCGAGCCGCGTCCAGGCTTCGCACCTGGAGCGATACCTCCACCTCCGCGAGCGTGTTCTTGACCTCGGTGATGTACTGACTGATGGCCGGACTGCGCGCGGCCTGCGGCTCATACCGCTCCACCAGCTTCCGGACGACGAACGCCGCCGTCTTGGCCTCGGCGAGCTGCTCGGGCGTGGGCTTGCGCGCGCGCAGCGCCTTGGCCGCCACGACGAGCTCATCATGGGCCGGTCCCATCTCCGCCTTGACCCGGGAGACCCCTGCCTGCACCACCAGCTCCTCCATCCGTCGCCGGGCCTGGGTGATTTCGCCCCGGGCCTTCTCCGCCTCCGAGCGATACGCCCGGTCCCGCTCCTCGAGCGGCTTGCCTTCATCCAGTTGCTTCTGCAACGCCATCACCGCCTTGTCGGTGAGCCCGAACTTCTCGTCCGACCAAGCGGGAGCCAGTTCGGCGAGCGCGGTGGACAGGGCCTTGCGGCGCTCGTCCAGGAGGCCCCGCTGCTTCTGCGCCGACTGCGCCAGCCACCGGTCATCGAGCGACTTCCCATGGCGCGCGAGCGTCGCGTCGACCTCGGTGAGGTACGTGGCGAACTTCGGGTCTTGGCTCCCCAGGGGCCGGCCCTCCTCCATCAGTTTCCGGAGCGATTCCACCTCGGCCCGGCTCTCGTCGAGGGCCTTCGCGTCGAGGTCCTTTCCGGCGACCTTCGCCATCCGGTCGTTCAGGGCCGTGAGCGCGCTGTCGATGCGCCGCCGGAAGTCGTGGATGTGGACCTTGGCCCGGCGCTCCTCGACGTACTCGCGCTGCGCCCGGAACTGCTTGCGCGCGGCCAGGACGGTCCTCGCGTAGTCGAGGTCCTCCGTCTCGAAGCTCACGCCCGCGTTGAGCGCGTCCTTCAACGCCTCCACCGCCGCGAGGGCGGCATCGAGGTCGGCGTTGCTCGGCGGCTCCTTCTCAATCCGCTGGACAGCCGTCGCGAGAGCAGCGCGGGCGCTCTCCACCCGCTTCGAGGCCTCCGCGACGGTCTTCGCGGCGCCGGCCTCTGGAGACGCGGCGACCGCGTTGGCGGAAGCGAAGGTCAGCAACCCGATCAACACCCATACTGGAGCACGTACCATGCGCCGGAACCTACTACGGCGACGGCGGAGTGATGTCGGTTCCGTGGTGCTCCCACACATTGTGGGATTCGCCACAGGACAGCTGCGAAGTTCCGTTGAGAGCCCCTCTCGCGCCCGGGGACGTCGCGGCCTGTCCCTCGGGCCCGAGGCCCTCGCTGACACGTCAGCCACCGTGTCAGGCGATGCCCCCTGACGTGTCAGGCGCGCGTGAGCGGCGGCACCTCGAACGACGCGCCCAGAGTGGGGCCGAGCAGCCAGACGGAGCGTCGCGGAGCAGCCCCGCATGGTCCCTCGCTTGCACATCCAAGACTCGCGGAGAAGTTCTCAAGCATCCGCAGTCCCCGTTCGAGGCAATGGAGAGAGGGTATGAAAGGTCTTTCGCAACTGACCGCGCGCTGTGCTGGGCTGTTGGTGTTGGCTGCGGCTCCCGCGTGGGCACAGCAGGAGGAGCTGTGGCTCGACACCCGGAGCGGTGCTCCTGTGGTGAGCCAGGCGGCGCTGAAGCAAGGGTGGCCGTATCTCATCACCATGCAGGGCACGTTCAACGTGTGGGGAAACAACATCGTCCCGGGTCCGCAGTCCGGCCAGCCCGAGGCGGCCCCCATGTTCCCGAGCCCCGGCGTCGCCACACGCAATGTCGGCTTCGACCCTGAGTTCGTCTTCGCGGGCGTGAAGGCCCCGGCGACCGCGCCGCTCAGGGCGAGCTCCGTCCAGGTGAGCACCGACGGAGGGAAGACGTGGGCACACCCTGCGTCCACGGCGCCCTTCAACGCGGCCGAGCATAAGTACGGCTATGAGATGACGGGCGGGGATACCCCGCTGCAGGTGCGCTTCGTGGACAGCCCCCTCAATGACAACCTCGGGCGCTTGAAGATTGGCGTCGTGCCCGCGGAGGAGCTGTGGCTGAACACCCGGAGCGCCGCCCCAGTCCCCAGCAAGCAGGTGCTCCAGAAGGGCAAACCCTATCGGGTCACGATGCAGGGAACCTTCAACGTGTGGGGGAACAACATCGTCCCGGGCCCGCAGTCCGGACAGCCCGAGCCCGCGCCGATGTTCCCGAGCCCGGGCGTCACCAACCGCAACGTCGGCTTCGACCCTGAGTTCGTCTTCGCGGGAGTGAGGGCCCCGGCGACCGCGCCACTCAGGGCGAGCTCCGTGCAGGTCAGCGTCGACGGAGGAAAGACGTGGGCGCACCCGGCCACCACGGCTCCCTTCAACGCGGCCGAGCACAAGTACACCTACGACGTGACGGGAGACGACGCGCCGCTGCAGGTGCGCTTCGTGGATGCGCCCGTCAATGACAACTCCGGGCTCTTGAGGATTCTGGTGTTGCCCGGAGCCTGATGCGCCGGGCGTCACCGTGGCGCAGGGGGCCTCTCTCTCCAAGGAGGCCCCCTGCTGCTTTCCAGACGCGCCCGCCTCACTGTCACGCGAGCCGGGCTCGGGCTCACTTCTTCTGGAGACTGTTGAGCGAGGGGCAGTACGTCGCGTACCCGTGCCCGGTGAGGGAGCCGTCCGGGTAGACGCCTTCCACATCGAAGGCCACGAAGTGCGACGCGGGGGGCTTGCCCTCCTTCACGCAAGAGGGGCAGAGCGCGGCCGCCGCGGGCGTGAAGGTGAGCTTCGTGCTGTGGAGGAAGTACGCCGTGGTGAGCACGCCCTCGAAGTCAACCAGCGTCGCGCGCGGCTCACCCTCGGCGATGCCCGTCTGGGGCTTGGTGTCCACCGGGACTCTCACCTTGTAGACGTTGACGAGCTGGTCCGGCAGAGGCGAATCCTCGGCGGGGCACTCGTTCGGCTTGCCATTGTTGAGCTCGATCCACAGCTCCCACGGCGCCGTCGGGTCCTTGGGCTCCTCGTAGCCGAAGTACGCGCTGGTCAGGACGCGCGTGGTGCCCTTCATCTCGATGGTGACCGAGGTCTTCTTGCAGTCGCCTTCGCACTGCGTGAAGGGGTCCGTCCCCGTGCCCGCGTCACTGCCAGCATCCGGTTCAATCCCTGCGTCAGGGATGATGCCCGCGTCCGGCTCAATCCCCGCGTCAGGGATGATGCCTGAATCGGGTTCGCTGCCGGAGTCAGGGGTGATGCCAGAGTCGGGGATGGTGCCCGAATCGGGCTGGGCTCCCGCATCCTGGTGGTCCGCGCCGGGCGTCGGGACCTCGTCATCAGAACAACCCGAGAGTGCGTGAACGGTCGCGAGGGAGACAACCATCAAGGAGAAAATCGAGCGTCGCAGGTTCATCCTGCGATTGTTACGAATTCATCACGCGGACGCGAGCCGAACCGATTCACTGCGTCATGAAACATGCACATTCGCGTGACAGCGGAAGTCACGACGCGCGGCGAGCCCGCTGCCGATAACGATTCCCGCATCTTGAGCCTTGAGAATACGCAAACCCAGACTCGCTCCCAGACAATCTCTACCCGTTGGACATCTGCCCCACGCCTCTTGGACAATCGCTGTCGCCCCCCTCGCATCCAACCGTGTCTTTCAGCGCATCCAGCATCAACTCGTGCGTGAGCGGCGATTCCGGGGGCGCGCCGCGCCACCGAGGGCCCTGCCACTCCTCTGGGGATTCGGACTCGCGCTCTCCGGCGCGGGGCTTGCGGTGCAGTGGGCCTGGAGCTTCGCCCCCCGTGCCTGGCTGTTCGCGCAGGTGTTGCACGAGCTGGGGGCGGTGCCGCTTGCCATCGCCATCGGCCACACCGTCGTCCGACTGGCGTCACGCTTCGCGGGCGCCACCCTCACGCGAGCCATCGCCTCCCTCGGCGGTGTCGCGTTCACCGCCTACCTGATGCAGTCCATCGCCGGAACATGGGTCTTCGGTGGGCACGGACTCGGCGCCTTCGGCACGTGGAGCCGCTCGGAGCTCCTGCTCGCCGCGCTCATCTTCTGGACGCTGCAAGTCCTGCTCGCAACCCTCTGGCTGAGACACTTCGGACGCGGGCCACTCGAGGCGCTCTGGCGAGGTCTCGTACACAATGACTACTCACTGCGTCCACGAGTGGCCCGAGCGCCTCACCTCGGAGAGAGCGCCCCAGCATGAGCACTCCCCGCGACGCCACGAGCGAACATCCGCGCGAGCCATGAATCCCTCGCCGCGATGCAGGCCCGCGCCAGCTCCGACTGCGGGGCGATGTCATGGAAGCCATGGAAGGCTCCACCCCAGACATGAAGCTCGCACTCTCCTCCCGCCGCCAGGATTCCACGCGCATAGGTGACGGCTTCGTCTCGAAACGTCTCCGCGCCCCCAACGTCGATGAACGTGGGCGGCAGTCGGCTCAAGTCCGAGGCACGCGCGGGCGCGGAATAGGGAGACACCTCGGGCCCCCCAAGCCGGTCTCCCAACACGGCCCGCCAGGCCGTCAGATTGCTCGTCCGGTCCCAGACTCCGACTCCATCGTACCGGTGCGCGGAGTCCGTCTCGTTCCGGTCATCCAACATCGGGCATTGAAGGAGCTGCCCCAGCAACCGAGGCCCCTGCCGGTCCCGAGCCAGCAGCGTGGCTCCCGCCGCGAGCCCGCCCCCACCGCTCCCCCCGAAGATGACCAACTGGCTTGGGTCGAACTTCAACATGCTCGCGTTCGCGGCCATCCACGTCAGCCCGGCGTAGCAGTCCTCCACCAGGGTGGGCGCGGGGTGCTCGGGCGCCAGGCGGTACTCGACGGAGACACAGACCGCATCGTGGCGGAGCGCCCAGTCCACCAACGGCTTCGCCCCCGCGAAGCGGGTCCCCATCACCATGCCGCCACCATGGATGTGATAGACGGCGGGCCCGGCGGTCGCGTGGTCCTTCCGCGCGATGACCGAGACCTGGATGTCGGCCCCTTGATACCCAGGGATGGTGTAGTCAACGCAGCTGACCTGTGCATCCCCTATCAGGGCCTCCCGAGTCACGTTGCTCAGCCGGCGAAAATGCTCGAGCTGCTCCAACGTCATCTTCACGGGGACATACCCCTCCAAGGGAGGGAGGAGCGGCGCCAGTTGCGGGTCGAAGTCCGGAGATGAGTTCGCGCGAGCCATGTGTGTTCCACCCTGGATGAGGGGACACCCACTCGAGGAGCAGGTGAATCCAGGGGCCTCCGCGGTTGTAGAACACCTCCACGAGCACGAACAGCACAACACGCCCTCGCGGAGGCGGAGACTTCGTTCAACTCACGCTACTTGGGGCTCGCGGCCGAGACGTCGCGGGCGCGCTCGGCGAACGGAAGGGCGTCGCGCACGAGCGAGAGCAGCACCTTGCCGGGCTCCTCGGCCAGCATCTCGTGCGCCGACTGCTCGAACCAGACGAGCTGCTTCGCTGGCGCCTTGACGCCCTTGAACCATTCCGCGGCAACCGCCGCCGAGACATTCCGGTCATGGCGTCCCAGGAACAACACCAGCGGTGTCTTCAGCCGCTTCACGTGCGACAGGTCCGTCGTCAGAATCGTGGGAAGCAGCTTCTCGACCGAGACCCCTTCCGCCTCCCAGACCTGGCGGAGCTCCTCATCCGAGTAGTCGGGAGACAAGCCCACCGCCGCGCCCTCGAAGCTCGCATTGGGGCGCCGATAGGCGGCACCTCCGAAGAAGTTGAGCCAGCGGCGCTGGACCATGATGTCCTTCACCAGCAACGGCTTCGTGTCCACGGCATAGGGCGCAATCGAGTCGAGGTCGCGGATCGCCTCCTCGTTCTTCGCCGCGCGCGCCTGCTCCATCGCCCAGGCCCACCCGCGCCGTTCGCTCTCCCGCGCGTCGACGGCCTGGCCCGCGCCGATGTAAGCGTGGAGCCACTCCGGATGCTTCGCCGCCAACGTGAGCCCGAGGATGCTTCCCCAGCTATGACCGAGGACGAAGATCTTCTCCTTGCCGAAGCTCTTCCGCGCCCATTTCACGACCTCCTCCGCATCGGAGTGCATCTGTTCGACGGTGAGCGTCGGAGTGACCTTGGCTGGGTCATTCGCGCCATAGGTCTTCCCCGCGCCGCGCTGGTCCCACTGGATGACGGTGAAGAACTCGTCCCAGCCGTGCGCGACGTACCAGCTCGTAGGCATCGCCACCCAGCCCGGGCCGCCATGAAGCACGAGCAGCACCGGATTGCGCAGGTCCCGGCTGCGCACCGAGACCCACTGGTCGATGCCTCCGATGCGGAGCTTCTCGGTGCGCTCCACTCCCTCGGGCGCCACGATTTTGCGGAGGTCCGCAATGATGCGGACGGCCTCGGCCCGACTCTGAGGGCCGGGTGCCTCCGGAGCCTGGGCCTGGGCCTGAAAACCCACCAGAAGCAGCGCCACCCACGATATCCACGCGTCCTTGCGCATCATCCCCTCGATTCCCTTCGGATTCCGCAGGGGCCCCCCGAGCCCTTCACCAGGCCCATGCCCCGCCGCTCATGGGAGGCCCGGCCCCACCCCATGACGCAGCGCCCTGCTCGGGTGACGGTACGAGGACCCGGCGCGACGATTGCCTGGATTCCAAAACGCCGAGAATCGGCTCAGCTCGCACGCGAGAAACGTCCGGGCGGTTGGCCTACATGCTTGCTGAACGCCGCGGTGAAGGTGCTGGCCGAGCTGTACCCGACGCGCTCGGCCACTTCGCTGATGGAGAGCTCCCGGCGGCGAAGCAGCCCTCTCGCGACGGCCATCCGCCAATCGAACAGGTACTCCATAGGGGCCTGGCCCACCGTGCGTGTGAAGCGCTCGAAGAATGCCGAGCGCGAGAGCGCCGCGCTCTTCGCCAGTTGCGCCACGGTCCATGGGCGCGTGAGGTGGCGGTGCATCTGTCGAATCGCGGGGGCGAGTCGCACATCCGCCAGTCCCCGCAAGAGCCCCGGTGGCGTGTCGTCGCCCGAGGTCGACCGCAGCGCCTCGATGAGCAGCAGCTCCACCAGGCGCGTCAGCACCAGCTCCCGTCCCGAGCGCTCTTCACGCGTCTCATCGCCCACGAGCCGCACCAGCGTGGAGAGCCGGGGCACCCCACGCACATGCACCATCGCGGGAAGGAGTGACACCATCAGGGCCGCGTCGGGAGAGTCGAAGACGAAGTAGCCGCCGAGCAGGCGCACGTCCGGGCGGCCTCCACGTGTTCCGTGGCGCACCTCGCCCTTCGCCGCGGCGACCCGTTTGGGGTCGACACGCTCGGGCACCACGGGTTGAAAGCCGGAGATGGTGAAGCCCGGAGTGGCCGGCAGCAGCACGAAGTCTCCCGCTTCGAGTGTGAGAGGGGCCAGGTTGTCGACCGCCAGCCGGCAGCGGCCTTCCAGCACCGCGCAGAAGCTGGGTTGGCCGAAGTCCGAATAGCGAACGCCCCACGGGCCCGCTCCGCTGATGCCTTTCGAGAAGACAGCCCTTGGCTGGAGAAGTGCGATGACTTCCGAGAGAGGGTCGGTCATGGCTGGACTCTAACCAAAGAAATACGGACTCCAAATGGTGGAGCGTCCGGAACGCCGCGGGTACCTTCAAAACATCAACGCCGCACGAAGCGCGGCAAGACGCCGGGAGGCAATCATGAAGACGGTACTCATCACGGGGTGTTCCTCTGGTTATGGACTCGAGACGGCCCGCCACTTCCACGAGCAGGGCTGGAACGTGGTCGCCACGATGCGAACGCCCCGCGCGGACATCCTCCCGCGCTCGGACCGGATGCGCGTGGTGCCCCTCGACGTGACGAAGCCCCAGAGCATCGCCTCCGCGCTGGAGGCGAGCGGCCCCATCGACGTGCTCGTCAACAACGCGGGCATCGGGCTCATGGGCGCCTTCGAGGCCACTCCGATGGCCACGGTGCGTGAGGTGTTCGAGACCAACGTCTTCGGAGTGATGGCGATGACCCAGGCGGTGCTGCCCCAGCTCCGCGCCCGCAAGTCAGGCGTGATTGTGAACGTCACCTCCAGCGCGACGCTGGCGCCCATGCCCCTGGTGGCCGTCTACACCTCGAGCAAGGTCGCCATCGAGGGGTTCACCGCATCGCTCGCGTTCGAGCTCGAATCCTTCAACCTGCGCGTGAAGCTCGTCGAGCCCGGTTACGGTCCGGACACGCGCTTCACCAGCAACGGCAGCGCCCGCATGGAAGGGCTGTTCCCGGAGCCGTATGCACCCTTCGCCCAGCACATCTTCGCCTCGCTCGGGAAGCCCGCGCTCGTGACGCGTGCGTCCGACGTGGCGGAGGGCGTCTGGCGCGCCGCGAATGACACCTCGGGGACCCTGCGCTTCCCGGCGGGGCCCGACGCGGTGGCGCTGGCCCGGTCGGCCCAGGCCTCCTGACAAACCAGGAGCGCGATGCCAGAGTTCCTGAAGGCTCGTCACGCTCGCGCTCGTCATCCTCTCCGCCCAGCCAGATGTCGATGGGCCGACTCGTGTCCTCTACGAGTCAGACACCGCGCTCATCTCCCCCGACCCCGGGAATCGAATCATCAATGCGCTCGCCGAGAAGCACGAGGCGCTGGATGCGTGCGCGGAGGGCCTCGCGCCCCTCATCGAACAGGGCTCGGCCCCCTCGCTCTTCTTCAAGTTCAAGCCAAACGGGAAGCTGGACCTCGTCGCGGGCATGGACCAACCCGACGAACCCAAGGGAATCCAGGCCCGGCTGGCGTGTTTCAAGAAGGTGTTGGGCGCGCTGAAGGTGGAGCCCTCCCGCTTCCCTCGAAGCGGGACGCTGTACTTCAAACCAGACAGGCCCTTCATCGCGAAGGAGCCCCCTACGGCCGAGTCCACGCGGGCGGAGAAGACCGAGCGAGGCATCACCGTCGCGATGACGGCCCGGCGCCAGCAGGCGGGGACCGAGCCACGCTTCGGCATCGCGTACCAGGCGACCGTCACCAATCCCGGCAAGGTCCCTCGGGGCGTTCGCAAGCAATTCCTCTACACCCAGCTCGAGCACGACACCGACGGTGGCTCCGTGGTCTCGAACTCCGCGGTGGTCCGCACCGATACCCAGGCACCCGTCACCTGCCTGCAGCCAGGTGAAGCCCTGACCACCGAGGTCGGGGTCCGCGACCCCCAACGTGAGAGCATCAAACCCGGAGGCAGACTCTCCGCGTCTCCCTTCGTGGTCGTCGGTGATTGCGTGAACCCGAATGAGCGCGTGTGGGTGGGCGGGTTCCGCCTGGACTGGACCGACACGAAGGCCGCGCCGCGTCTCATCGCGATGCCTTTCTGGGTCCATCAAGTGCTCCCCCTGACGCCCAGAGAGCGTTGGCGGTGACGGGGGACCTCGCGGAACAAAGGATGGAACCTTGGGGGAAGGAGGAGCGTGCAAGGAGCTCACGAATTTCCGTGAGCTGACTCGACTCGATTGAGGAGTTCCCTTGTCCACCCGCCGTGATTCCATCCTCCGCCACTCGCTGCTTGCCGTGACGGCGAGCGCCCTGCTCGCTGGCTGCGTCCCGGGCCTCGCGACCTCCAACCCGACCTACTTCACCGATGGAAAGTGGAAGCAGTTGGACGCGCCCTACGCGCTCACCCCGCTGCTCTCCTGCGCCTATCCCGCGGACGACAACGACAAGGTCCACCGCAACATCGAGGACTACGTCGTCCCCGCCATCTGGAGTGCGTATGGACAGGACGCCTCCAGCGCGAAGCTCAAGCGGATGAAGGGAGACAGCGAGTGGTGCGAGACGCTGCCGAACATCGCCACGGACAAGTTCAACGTCCCCCCTCGCATGAAGAAAGAGCTGGCGGAGTACGTGCGGCAGTCCGGGGCCAAGGGCATCATCATCCCGGTCGCCACCCTGTTCCGCTCCCCCATCCAACAAGAGCTCCGCGCCGCGGATGGCACCCCGCTGGCGAGCGTGGACACAGACCGCTTCACCGCCGACGGCACCGCCCTCTTCTACGTCCACTACTTCAACGCGAGCGGAGAGCTGCTCTACACCGAGCGCGCGGGAAGCGGCGGCATCGGCGACTTCAATGATCGACTCCGCCACATGCGCGACACCGCGGCGGAGGTTGCTCAGCGCCTGACACAGAAGGCCCCACCCGTCGGCCTCCAGTAACTCGTTCACCGCAAGGGGGGTCCAACGTCGCGGTCATTTCCATGCACCGGACACAGGGCAGAATCCTGGTTGTCCGGGTTGATGGGCCGCCACAGCTTGTGGCGAGGCCCGCGCGCGTTTCCCCATGTCATCGCAACACCAGGCCGGGCTGGAACAAGAGGGAGGACAGGGTCCCTGTTCTCCCTCAATCACTCCCACCGCCGGTGTGTCGCTCCCGAGGCATTGGTCCCACACGAGCCTCGCCGAGCACACGCAACGACAAGCACATAGAGGTTTCGCTTCATGCATCAAGTTCCCCTCGCCCTTGCGGGATTCAACGCCGGACACCTCCACGAATGGCGGCTCGGTCCGCCGCGGAACACCCTGGCCGTCACGCCCCCCACCGAAAAGCCGGCGTCCTACAACCAGGAGAAGCACTTCGCGGCAGCGGTGATGGCACGGCAGGAACACGCCGCGGAGGACTATTGGATTGGCCTGTCGTTCAGGATTCCCGGCGCGCTCGACCTGGACGCCCTGGAGTCCGCGCTCCTGCGGTTCGTCAGACGGCATGAGGTGCTGCGCTGTGGGTTCGAGCAGCTCATCGCGGGAGACCTGCGCTGCGATGTCATGACTCCGGAGGAGGTCCGGCTGGTGCACACCGACGTGGGAGCGCTCCCGACGGGTGAAGCAGTCACCTCCCACATCCAGGCCACCTTCAACCGGGACATCGACACGCTGTCGTGGCCCTTGTTCGTCATGGGAGTGGTGGTCGAGGAGACGCAAGCCATCGTCTACATGGGGTTCGACCACATCCTGTGTGACGGCCTCTCGCTGGTGATAGCGGTCGACGAGGTGGAGCGCGACTACGCGGCCCTCGCCGCGGGCCAGCGTCCCGTGCTCGAGGTCGCGGGGAGCTATCTCGACTTCGGCGACGAGCAGCGCCGCCGCTATTCCTCGCTCACCGCGAGCAGCCCCGACCTGGACTACTGGCGGGCCTTCATCGCGGACGCGGGTGACTTGTTCCCACGTGTCCCGCTCGACCTGGGCATCGAATCCGGCCGGATGTATGCGGCGCACAACCAGACCGTGCGGCTGCTCGACGATACGACGGCCCTGACGTTCGAGCGCATCTGCCGGGAGCGCGGCACGAAGCTGTTCATGGGCATGCTGGCGGTCGTCGGCATGGCCCTCCGGGATATCTCCGGCTGCCAGACGTACCACGGCTTCCTTCCCATCAGTGAACGCCAGAACCCGCGCTGGCAGCAGTCCTTCGGTTGGTTCGTCAACACGCTCGCCATCACTTTCCCGATTGCCGACGGCATGGCGTTTCCGGAGGTCGTCTCAGGCGTTCAGACGGGCTTCAAGCAGCTCATCCGCAACGTCGACGTGCCCTTCGTGAAGGTCTGGGAGCTCCTGGCGCCGCAGTACTACCACCTGCGGAGCTGGCCGTTCCCGGTCAACTTCTTCTCGTTCCTCGACTACCGGAAGCTGGCCGGCGCGGACCAGTTCAAGGTCTGGCAGCCGAAGACCATCCCGGAGTCGTCGCACTCGAACACCGGGAACATGTGGTTCCTTCGGAATGCCGACGGGCTCTTCCTCAACTCCATCTTCTGCGATGTGCCCAAGAGCGTCGACGCGATGACCCGGTACCGCGCCGCCATCTCCGCCACGCTCGAGCGAATCCTCCAGGACGAGGCCCGTCCCGGTGTCGCGCCCAAGGGTAGCGGCCAGGCGGCGGCGACCGTCTAGGGACGTATGCGATTGAGTCGGTGACGCGAAGGGAGCGCGACCCGGTGGGGCCGCGCTCCTCGAATCGCTCGGCGGCGCGTCAGTCTTCCTCGTAGCAGACGCCGATTTCGCGCAGCTCGACGGTCGACCACTCGGCGGCGGGGCACTGGCCGGCAATCTCCAGCGCCTCCGCCCGCGTCGCACACTCGAAGACGACGTAGCCTCCGACAATCTCCTTGGACTCGGTGAACGGGCCATCGACGAAGGTGCGCTGACCGCCTCGGACCTCGACTCGCACCCCTTCGGTGACGGACCGCAGCGAGTCGCTCCCCTTCCAGATGCCGCGCGCCTTGAGGTCCTCGACGAAGGCCCCCATCCGCGCCATCTCGCGACGCCCCTCCTCCGGCGTACGGCTCCTCTTGCGCTTGCTCTCCTCCATGACCAACAGCATGTAAGCCATCGCGGACTCCGTTCGAGAGTGGCTTGGGAGCGTCCCCCATCCCTCCTTCGAGAAGAAGCGTTTCCTTGCTCGATGCCACCCGCCCGCGCCCCAGAGGACGTGGACCCAGACGTTGCGCGGCACACCCGTCACGCCTGGAGTGAGTGACACCGGTCACGGGCCCTCCGCATCCGGCGCCAGGTCCCGCGTGGCCGGAAACGTCGGGACAACGTCCTTGTCCCATCTCGCCCCCCCACCTATCCCTGAGCGCACGGGAGGCAGGTGATGGTCGAGACCCTCTGGCAGGACCTCCGTTACGGCGCGCGCATCCTCGCTCGCAGCCCAGGCTTCACGGTGGCCATCCTGGTGACGCTGGCGCTCGGCATCGGCGCGAACACCGCCATCTTCAGCGTCATCCATGGCGTGTTGCTGCGACCGCTTCCCTATGCGGAGGGGGAGCGGCTGGTGCACCTCGAGCAGCCCGTGGCGCGAGTGGAGCTCGAGAACGTGGGCTTCTCTCCGCCCAAAATCGAGGACTACCGGCAGCGCCTCACGCGCATCCAGGGCCTGGTGGAGTACCACTCCATGCCCTTCAACATCGTGGGGCATGGAGAGCCACAGCGGGTCCAGACGGCCGTGGTGTCCTCCGGCTTCTTCGACACGCTGGGGGTCCGTCCCCTGCTCGGCCGGACCTTCCTGCCCGACGAGGAGAAACCCGGCTCCCCACCGGTGTTGATTCTCAGCCATGCGTACTGGCAGCGGGCGTATGGCGCAGACCCCTCCATCGTGGGGAAGACGTTCACCATGAATGGCCGCACGCACACCGTCATCGGCGTGCTGCCCTCCGTGCCCCAGTACCCGGCGGAGAACGACATCTACATGCCCATCTCCGCCTGCCCGTTCCGCTCGGCGGAGGACTGGACCCATACCCGCACCAGCCGGGGCCTCACCGTCCTCGGACGGCTCGCGCCGGGCGTGTCGCTCGAGGAGGCTCGCGCCGAGCTGGCGATGGTGGCGGCGGGCCTCCATCAGGCCCACCCCAATGACTACCCCTCCACCGAGGGTTTCTCCGCCAGCGCGTCGCGTCTGCGCGACAGGCTCGTGGCTCGCGCACGTCCCACCCTGTTGCTCCTGTTCGCCACGGCCGTCTTCCTGCTGCTCGTCGTCTGCGCCAACGTCGCCAACCTCACCCTGGCGCGCCTGGCTCGACGGGAGCACGAGCTCGCGGTCCGCGCGGCGGTGGGCGCAGGCCGGGGGCGGCTCGTCAGACAGCTGCTGACGGAGCACCTGCTGCTGTCGCTCCTGGGCGGACTGTTGGGGCTCGTGGTGGCGGTCGCGGGGATGGAGCTGCTCGTTGCCTTCGTGGGGCGCTACACGTCGCGCGCGGTGGAGGTGAGCGTGGGCGCGCCCATGCTGCTCATCAACCTCTGCCTGTCGCTGGGGACGGGACTGGTGCTCTCGCTGCTGCCCGCGCTCCCCTCTCGCACGGTGTTCGGCACGGGGCGGACACAGGGCGCGGGGGCTTCGCGGGTGAGCCCTCGGCTGCGTGGCTTCTTCATCGTCTCGCAGGTGGCGCTCTCGTGTGTGCTGTTGGTGGGCGCGGGGTTGATGTTGCGCAGCATGGCGCGGCTCCACCGCGTGGACCCGGGGTTCGACCCGGAGAACGTGCTCACCGCGCGGGTGGACCTCGGGTGGGACCGGTATCGCGAGGACGACAAGGTCCGCGCCTTCGCCGACCAATTGGTGCCGCGCCTGGAGGGACTGCCCGGAGTGGAGGCGGTCGGGCTCGCCAATGATTTGCCACTCGGTGGCAAGAGCCCCTGGATGAGCACGCTCAAGGTCGAGGGCCAGGACCTCCTCCCCGGACAGGTGCGCCCGAAGACAGACCTGCGCAGCACGACCGGGGGCTACTTCCGCGCGCTCGGGGTGCCCCTGGTGCAGGGGCGCCTCTTCGAGCCGGGCGACGGCCCGGGGTCAGCCGTCGTGGTGGTGGTGAACCAGGCCTTCGTGCGGGCGTACTTCCCTCGCGAGGAGCCCGTGGGGCGGCGCATCTCATTCGACGACGGGCGGAGCTGGGCGACGGTGGTGGGTGTGGTGGGAGACGTGCGCGAGCGAGGGCTCGGGGAGGAGCCCCCGCGCGAGGTGTATCTCCCCTTCGCGTTGCAGCCCCTCCGAGATGTCCGGATGCTCGTGCGCACCCAGGGCGCCCCGATGGCGCTCGCGCCACACCTGCGAGAGCTGGTGCACGCGCTGGACTCCGCGCAGCCCGTCACCGACGTGCGCCCGCTCTCGAGCCTGCGCCATGACTCGCTCGCAGCACCCCGCCTGGTGACGCTCCTCCTCGGCTTCGTCGCGGTGCTCGCGCTGGTGCTGACCTGCACGGGACTGTCGGGCGTGGTGGCCTTCTCCGTGAGCCAGCGGGTGCGCGAATTGGGCATCCGTCTGGCGCTCGGAGCCGAGCCCTCCAGCGTGCTCGCGCTGGTCCTGCGTCAAGGCATGGTCCTGGTGCTCGCGGGACTCGTGATGGGGACGGCGGGTGCGCTCGGGCTGTCGTCGATGATGAAGGGGCTGCTGTTCGGCGTGGAGCCCGCGGACCCCGTGACACTCGTGGGGGTGGTGCTCTTGCTGGGTGGCACGGGCGCGGTGGCGTGCCTGATACCCGCCTTGCGGGCGTCGCGAGTGGACCCGGCCATCGCGCTGCGGAGCACGTAAGCGCCCGTTCAACCGGGCGCTCCGCCCACGAAGGGGGCGCGCGCGCCCGCGGCCAGGACTACGATGCGGCGCCGTGGGGTACGGATGACCGCGGCGATGCAACGAGTCGGAGTTCTGGGCTACGAGGGAGTGGAGGCCCTGGACCTCGTGGGGCCGATGGAGGCGTTCACCAAGGTCCAGACAGGTGGGCAGCGCCGCTATGACGTGGTGATGGTGGGGCTGAACCTGGGTGAGTTCAGGTCCGAGTCGGGGCTCGTCTTCAAGCCGCAGCTCTCACTCGCTGACGCCAAGGGGTTGGACACGCTCCTCATCTCCGGAGGGGCGGGCCTGCGACTGCCGGATGCGAACGCACAGGTGGTTCGCTGGCTCCAGGCCCACGGGCACACGGTTCGACGCATCGTCTCCGTCTGCACGGGCATCTATGCGCTCGCGGCGTCGGGACTCCTCGACGGCCGGCAAGCGACCACCCACTGGCAGTTCGCCTCGGATGTCGCGGCGCGATTTCCAAAGGTCCGCCTGGAGCCGGATGCCTTGTTCATCAAGGACGGCGCCTTCTACACGTCCGCGGGAATCACCGCGGGCATCGACCTGACGCTCGCGCTCATCGAGGAGGACCACGGCCCGCGCGCGGCGCTCACTGTCGCACGTGAGCTGGTGATGGACCTCAAGCGGCCGGGAGGACAGGCGCAGTACTCCGAACCGCTGCGCTTCCAGGAGGAGAGCGGCGGGCGTTTTGGAGACCTCACCAGTTGGATGCTCGTCAACCTCGCGGGAGACCTCTCCATCGAGGCGCTGGCCCAGCGCACGTGCCTCAGCCCGCGGCACTTCGCGCGTCAGTTCCGGGCCGCCTTCGGACGGACACCCGCCGCGTATGTGGAACAGCTCCGGATGGAGGAGGCACGTCGCAGGTTGGTGGAGGGCGACAGCGGCATCGAACAGGTGGCGCTCGCCGTGGGGTTCCAGAGCGCGGACGTCTTCCGCAGGGCCTTCGAGCGCCGCTTCGGCGTGGCCCCCAGCACCTACCGGCGGAGCTTCGGCGCACACGCGGAGCATGCACGGGGTACTCCACCCATGCCCCACCCCCGGAACAAGAGGGCACCGCGACGAATGGCCCGCTGACGGCTCACGCCAGTGTGAGAGTCTTGGGCGGCTCGGCGGCGCCCTCCGCCTTCTCTTCCGTTGCCCCTGGAGACCTCACGGCCATGACCCAGTCCCATCCACTCCGCTGCGCCTGCGGGCAGGTCCAACTCGAGGTTGCGGGAGCCCCCATCGTCAGCGCCGAGTGTTATTGCGACAGTTGCCGCGCGGCCGGAGCCCGGCTGCAGACGCTCCCCTCGGCCCGGCCGATTCTGGGTGAGAACGGCGCGACGCGCTTCATGCTGTATCGGAAGGACCGCATCCGGTTCCTGGAAGGCACCCACCTCCTCAAGGAGTTCCGGCTCACGCCCGAATCCAAGACACGCCGGGTCATCGCCACGTGCTGCAACACGCCCGTGTTCCTCGAGTTCGAGAACGGCCACTGGCTGAGTCTCTATGGCCACCTCTGGCCCGAGGGAACGCTGCCTCCGCTCGAGCTGCGGACGATGACGAGTGACCTTCCGCGTGGTGTGACGCTCTCCGGCGATATCCCCAGCGGGAAGTGGTCCCAGGCGGTCTTCTTCGCCAGGCTCCTCGGCGCGTGGGTCGCGATGGGGTTCCGAAGCCCGAAGCTCACGTTCATCAACGGAGCGCTCCAGGCCTGACGCCGGCGTGCTCGCGACACATGAAGCGCCGGCCGATTCCGGTCAGGAGAAGGAATCTCGTTTCGGACGTTACTTCATGCGGAAAGACAGCGAGCTTTCCGAAGTCCTCTCATCCACAGCACCCAAGGACAACACCATGAAGCGAGCGTCCATCATTGTGTCGATGGTGATGATGTCGGTCGGGTTTGCCAGCACGGCCCAGGCGGCGCCCATCACCGTGAATGGTTACGTCTGCGCGGCGACGTACACGCGGCAGCCCAACGTCACCTACGGCCAGGGGTATGTCATCGTGCAGGTGAACACCGCGGCGAACTGCACCGGGAGCTTCGTCGGCAACTACTTCTACCTGGGCTCTGGCGCCTCGTCCGCCGGCTATCAGTACAGCGAGGCCGAGCGCCTGAGCCTGTTCGAGCGCGCCACCCAGGCCGCCACCCAAGGCACGCGCATCACCCTGTACGTGGAGGGCGCGGGCATCGGCATCCTCGACACCACCTACCGCGGCAACTGACGGCGGGGATGGACCACGCGCCTCCGACGCAGAACAGCGCCGGGGGCGTGGAACGGACCTGGTCCTCCACGTTGAAGGTGAACTCGAAGGAGACGGCGGCGATGCTTCCGGACCGGCCCTTCCACCGTCGCCGCGAATCGGGAGGGGACGCCCCTTCTTGCAAGTCCCCGGGACACGTGAGGATGCTCACGCGAGGGGAGGAGCGGCGGCGCGGGCCTGGGCGGTCCGCTCCGGCGTATCGAGCACATGGACCTGGAAGAGTTGCGTGCCTTTGTCGGCGTCGCGGAGACGGGCTCGTTCCTCGCCGCGGCGGACAGCCTGGCGGTGTCGAGGACGACGCTGCGGCGCCGCGTCGAGGCGTTGGAGGCTCGCGCGGGCGTGCCCCTGCTCAAGAGCACTCGCACCGGCGTCGTGTTGACGGAGGCCGGCGAGGTGCTCGCTCGCCGCGGCCGGTTGATGATGCAGGAGACTCGCGCCCTGGTGGCGTCCCTGCGCGAGGTCGGCCAGGCCCCCGCGGGGCTGCTGCGCGTCGTGTTGCCGGTGGGCCTGCCACCCCACCTGCTGTCTCCCCTGTTCGGCTTGCTGCGCGGCACCTATCCGCTCCTGCGCGTCCACGCGTGCTTCAGCGACAATCCGCTGACGGAGCCGCTCGACAACGTGGACCTCGCGGTGCACTTCGGGAAGGACCTGCCCCGTGGCCCCTGGATGTCCCAAGTAGTCCTGCGCGTTCGCGAGCGCCTCTGGGCCAGCGAGGACTACCTGCGCCGGCGCGGCCATCCGGACTCCGTGGCGGCCCTGCGTGGCCACGAGCTGTTCTCCTGGCAGGGCCCTGGGGGTGACGCCTCCCTGTGGCCCCAGCTTCGAGGCCCCGCCTTCCAGGTCGAGCCCGCCCTCATCTCCACGGACATCCACCTCATCCGGGTGTGCTGTCTCGCGGGGCAAGGCATCGGGTTGATTCCGAGCGTGGACCTCGCGGACCCGGGCGAGGCCGAGGGGACGCTGGTCCCCGTGCTCACGGACATCGTGGGGCGTGAGCTGCCCCTGCGCTTGAGTGTCCCCGAGGCACTCAGTGAGGTTCCAAA
Source organism: Myxococcus stipitatus (assembly GCF_037414475.1). The sequence continues at coordinate 1,668,611 of NZ_CP147913.1, forward strand.
GATTCGTCAGGTGCTCGAACACATCCAGCAGGCCATCGCGCCGCTGTGAGGCAGGCCCGTGTGCAGGAGCCGGTCATCGGATGGCCACCTTTGGCCATCCCCCGCGCCACGCCCCCACGCTACGCAAGGAGGGCCATCCCTTCGAGCCGGAGTCCGCCATGCGTATCCCCATGCCCCTGACACTCGTCTTCGCCCTCGGCGCACTGTCCTCCCATGCCAAGGACCCCGCGCTCGGCGCGACGACCTTCACCGCCTATGAAGCCTTCCTCAGCCCCGCACAGGAGCCCGGCGAGGAGTCCGAAACGCCCAAGCTCCTCCAGAAGAGCCTGGGGGCCACCGCGCCCTCCACGCCGAGGGAGCAGCGCAAGTCCCGAGGCCACGGCGTGCTGCGCTTCTCCAAGGACCTGACCCGCGCCGTCGTCGAGGTCGAGATGACAGGCGTCAACCCCGACGACATCCTCATGTTCCACATCCACTGCGGTCCGCCAGGCGTCCTGGGCCCCGTGGTGGTGGACTTCGGCGAGGTGGGCAACCTGTCGAAGACGCTCGCCAACGGACGCTGGACCGTGGAGTTGACCAACGCGAACGTCACCTTCGTCAAGGACATGAAGGGCATGAAGTCCGGGCTCCCGGAGAGCTGTCCGGCGGAGCTGGGCTTCCTCGCCCAGACGCGAACCCTCGCGGGCCTGGAATCACTCGCACGCAAGGGCGTGCTCTACTTCAACCTGCACACCAAGGCGCATACCTACTACGGAGAGATGCGCGGGCAGCTCTACGCCGCCCACCCCTGAGCACCCCAAGTGCCGAGGACGCCGCGAGTCACTGCGCCTTGCGGCTGAAGATCGCCACAATCGTGCGGGCGAGCTCCTCCTTGGCATCCGCCGCGGTGACGTCTCCCATCGCGGCGGCCTTCGACAGCGCTTCAGCGGCGCCCAGCATGGCCCAGAGGCTGGCCGTGCCAGGCGCGCCCCCCTTCGAGAGGGGCGCGAGCGCGACACGGCACTTCTCCATGAACGCGGCCTGATAGGCGCGCTTGGTCGCCTCCAACTCCGGGGAGCCCGCCAAGGCCGCCAGCACGTCGGGAATCTCCCGCCCCTGGGTGAGCACGCAGTCCACATAGGCCGAGGCAATCACCCCCGCCATCTTCGCCAGCGTCGGTCCGCGCGCGGCGAGCGCCGCATCCATGATGGCCGTCTGCCGTCGATCAAACTCTTCGTAGAGCGCGACCAGCAGGCCGTTGCGCGTTCCGAAGTGATCATACACCACCGGCTTCGTCACCTCCGCCTGCTCCGCGAGCCGCCCGAGCGTCAATGCGTCCGTGCCTTCGTCGCGGATGATTCGCCACGACACATCCAGAAGCTGCTGAAGCCGTTCTTCCCGGGTGAGGCGGAGCCGGCGCGGCGATGGCGGTTGGGTTGACATTGCTATATACCAAAAGTAGGTTACTAAAAGTATATAGCGGCGCGGGCCGGACTTCAATCCACTGGAGCCATCCAGGCGGAGGAGGCGGTCTTGCGCCCTGTGCCCAGGGACATCCGCCCATGACAACCGCTGTCGCCCAACCGTCACGTCTACGGCCGTGGTTTGGCCTCTTCACCGTTCTGAGCCTCGTGCTGCTCGTCGCGATGGACGGCTCGGTGCTCTACCTCGCCATGCCGCGCATCACCTCCGCGCTCAGCCCAAGCGCGGACCAGACGCTTTGGATCCTCGACATCTATGGCTTCGTGGTCGGCTCCCTGCTGGTCACCTTCGGCAACATCGGCGACCGGTATGGCCGCCTGCGGCTCATCATGGTGGGGGCGAGCATCTTCGGCCTCGGCTCGTTGGGCGCGGCCTTCGCCCCCTCTCCCGCGGTTCTCATCGCCTGCCGGGCACTGATGGGCCTGGGTGGGGCCACGCTGCTGCCCTCGGGCCTCGCCATAATCAGCGCGCTGTTCCCCGACGCCCGTGAACGCGCGCAGGCCATCAGCATCTTCGCAGCCACCTTCGCCGCGGGGTTCGCCATCGGGCCGATGTTGGGCGGAATGCTGCTCCAGTCCTTCGATTGGGGCGTCGTCTTCCTCATCAATGTCCCCGTCGTGCTCGCCTTCCTGCTGGCGGCGCCCGTCTTCCTCAAGGACGTGCGCTCGACGAGCCATGGCCGCATCGACGTGATGAGCCTGCTGCTGTCCTTCGTGGGCATCCTCCTCTTCACCTGGTCGGTGAAGACAGGGGCCGTTCATGGCCTGGGAGGAGACCAGCTGGCGGTTGGCGGGGTCGGCGTCGCCGCGCTGGCTGGGTTCGTGATGAGACAGACACGGCTCGAGCATCCGCTGCTCGACCTCGGCCTCTTCCGAGACCCGGTGTTCGCCATTGCCATCCTCACCGGGCTGCTGTCGCTCGTCGTCTGGTCCGCCACGGGATACCTCATGGGAATCTATCTGCAGTCGGTGCTCGGCCATCCGGTCTTCACCGCCGCGATGTTGACCCTGCCCGGAGCCGTCGTCCTGACGGCGGCCTGTGTCTGGACCAGCAGGCTCGTGGAGCGCATCGGCCGCAAGGCGGCGCTGGTGGCGACCCATCTGTTGATTGGCGGAGGCGTGCTCCTGTTCCTCCTCACCGGCATCGACGCGGGCGCGGCGGTCTTCATCGCCTCGAGCGTGATTGCTGGCATCGGATACGGGCTCTCGTTCAGCCTGGTCGCCGAAATCGCGGTGTCCGCTGTCCCCATGGAACGGGCCGGCGCGGCCGGGGCCATCGCGGAGACGAGCAATGAGCTGGGCAACGCGCTTGGAATCTCGCTGCTCGGCTCGGTCGCGGCCATCTGCTTCCGGCTCTACGGTCCAGGCGTCGCGGGGACCTTGAATGAAACCCTGGCGCACCCGAGCCTGACACCGCACACCGTGCTGCAAGCCAAACAGGCGTTCCTCACGGGCCTGCATGTCGCGGTGGGCATTGGCGGAGCGATGATGCTCCTCGTCGGACTCCTGGCCTGGCTGTGGTTGCCGCGAAAGCTCCCAGAACAAGCTGTTGCCCATCTGGAGCACCGGCTTGCCAGGGAATGACGCCAGAAGTCATCGTCATTTCATATGAACCCAAACCAGATGAAGATCTGAAATGAAGTGCTCATACGGTCCGTGCGCATGCAAAAGCGCCTGCCCTTCTCCCAGGGCTCCTTCCACCAAAGGCATGGCCGTGAAACGACGATTGGCATTGCTCCTGTCGGGGCTCGCCCTGGCTGCGTGTTCCGAACCCGAACCCAGCGAGAACGAGCAGTCCGCATCCCTTGCGCAACCCTTGCCTGGAGACCCCATCTGCAAGTGGTTGCCCGCCACCGCGACCCAGCTCCCCACCGCACCCGCGAGGCGCTTCACGGGCCTCGCGAGCTCCCGCACGGGAGCGTCTCTCGCCGCGGGCGACTTGAATGGAGATGGCATTCCCGAGCTCGTCATTGGAGCGCCGGGCATCTCCACCACGACGACGCTCAAGGGTTATGCCCACGTCGTTCCCCTCGTTCCGCCCGCGACGCCGCCCCAGACCAACCTCTTGGACATCCGCTTCTACTCGACGCGTCTACCCGGGCGCCGCGGAACTCTGCGAGGCCACCCCAGCGGCGGAGATCGACAACAACTGCGACGGGTTGAAGGGGGATGAACCGGGCAACAATCCACTCAATCCCAAGGACTGGGTCCTGGACCTGGATGGAGACAGGGCGGTCTATCTCAGCAGCGCGCAGCAACGGTGCGCGCCGCCAGCGAGCTCGGGCTGGATTGAGTACACGCCCGACGTGGGTCAGGAGTGCGAGGCGCCTCCCGGAAACCCGGACCCGACCTACACGACGGACAACGACGCCTCCATCTTCCTGGGCGCCCCCGAGGTTGGTACCCGGACGCGGAGGGGGACGGCTATGGCAATGGCGCGGTGAGCGCCGTGGCGTCGTGTGCTTCTCGGGGGCCGGGCTACGTGAGCAACCGCCCGGACTGCAACGACAGCAACGCCAACATCAGCCCCGCGCAGGCGGAGGTGTGTGAAGCGGGCGCCTTCTCCGGCCAGGTGGACAATGACTGCGACGGGGACAAGAACGACGTGGATCCGGAGCTTCCCGCGGGCAGCAGCGGGACTCGGCTCTGGTACGGCGACGGGGACAATGATGGCCACGCGGGGCCCGGCTTCAAGCTGCGCTGGTGCGTCAACCCCACGAACCTGGTGGACCCCGCGACGGGCAATGTCCTGGTGCAGGGGACCTATCTCGCCACCGAACCGGATGACTGCAATGACGCCCACTCCGGCATCATCCAGCGGTTGATCTGGTACGAGGACCGGGATGGTGACGGCTGCGGCAACCCGCTCACCGGCCGCGAGGCGTGTGGCTCGCCCGCGGGCTGTGGGTTCCCCTTCGTCACCAACAACAAGGACACCAGCGACAGCAACCCGGCGGACTGCCGGCCCTGACGTAGGCCCGCACCGAGTCAGCAAGGGTCCTCCGGGAGCAGCCAGTCCTCGCGGAGGACCCGGCTCGAGCCGCGCCCTCCTGGCGCGCTTGGTGCCACACACGCCCGTGGAGACGCCGGGATTCGCTCCGAGGCGTCGGTATCTCTGCTCGGTTCAGCGCTCCCGGCGACTCAAGGTCTGGAGGTATTCAACGGTCGCGGTGACTCCCCCGCAGACAATCACCGCGATGCATGACGCGGCGGCCAGCACGGGTGATGCCGTATCGAGCGCGGCCAGCGCGGCTCCGCACGCGGGCTCCACCAGCATCCGGTGCTCATCGAGGAGCCGAAGAGAGGCCGCCACCGCCGCGGCATCGGACACGACGACATTCTCGACCGAATGGCGCGTCGCCCACTCCACCGCCGCATCGCAAGGCCGCTTCGCGCCAAGAGATGTGGCGATGCTCGTAATCGCGGCCAGTTCGACGGGCCGGCCCTGCTTGAGCGAACGCACATAACAATCCGCGCCTTCGGTCTCGGCCGCCACGACGGGCACATCACTCCACCCATTGCACGCCATCCCTTCGAGCACGCCGCACAACAACCCGCCCCCGCCGACCGCCAGCACGACCGCGTCCGGCTTCGGTCCTGTCGCGGCCATCTCGTCGACCATGGTTGCGTGGCCCCGCCACAACATCGGGTCGTCGAACGGATGCACGAACGCGTCGTGCGGGCCCATCACGGATTGCGCGAACGTGTTCGCCTCCGCCCAGGACGCGCCGTGGACGAGCAACTCCGCGCCTTCGGAGCGAATCAGGTCACGCGCACGCGCGGACGTGCTCTCCGGAACAACGACGAGCACGGGAACACCGAGCTCGCGGCCCGAATAGGCGACCGCGATGCCCGCGTTTCCACCCGACGATGACACGAAACGGCGGGCTCCCGCCTTGTGCCGTGCCTCGCAGACGGCACCGACTCCGCGGAGCTTGAACGAGCCCGACGGCTGCAAAGCATCGAGCTTGAAGAGGACGTCTTTGCCGAGCCTGCGGGACGCGGCTCGCGAACGAATGTACGGCGTCTGGATATGGAGTGGCATGTGACGAGGCACCGGCGGGTCGAGTGACACCCGTCAACGTAAGCCCCACCCTCCATGCTTCCCAATACTATCGAATGCCCCAGGCCATGCTTCCTGGGTATACCGAAGGGATGGACAGTCACAGCCTGCGGCGGGTCGAGTTGCGTCACCTGCGCTACTTCGTGGCGGTCGCGGAAGCCGGCAGCATGATGGCCGGGGCCCGCGCCATCGGGATTGCACAGCCCGCGCTCTCCCGGCAGATCCGCGAGCTCGAGGAGGTGCTCGGCACCCCGCTCCTGGTCCGCCGTTCGACTGGAATCTCCCTCACGGCGGCCGGCGCGAGCTTTCTGCGGGACGCGACGCGCCTGCTCACGGAGCTGGAGAGCAGCCGTGAGCGTGCGCTGCGCAGCGCGGCCGGGCAGTTGGGCGAGCTGCGTCTCGGCGTGCTGCCGAACTACTTCCCGCTGCCGGTGGTGTCGAGCGTCCTCAAGACCTTCCGGAAGACGTGCCCCGACGTCATGTTGTCGGTGACGCCCATGCTGTCGGCCGGGCAGGCGGCGGCCATCACTCGCGGCGAGCTCGATGGCGGCATCATGGCGTGGCGGCAGGACGAGGCGCCGCATCTGTCGGGCGTCCGGCTGCTTCGCGACCGGTTCGTGCTCGCGATGCTGGCCACGCCAGGACAGCGCTTTCGCGCCCCCCGCCGCCTGGCCGAACTCGCGGGCGCGCCGTTCATCTGGTTCGACCCGCAGCGGTCCGCGGCGCATCACCGGTTCCTGCGCGAGCAGTGCCAGCGGGCCGGTTTCACGCCACACATCGGCCAGGTCGGCAGCGACATCCCGACGCTCATCGGCCTCGTCGCGGCCGGGATGGGCTATGCGTTCGTCCCGGAGAGCACCGCCCCTACGTGCCCCCGCACCGTGCGCCTGGTTGCGCTCGACGAACTCGCGGGCCGCTTCGACGTCGAGTTTGTCTACGACGGGCAAAAGGACTCACCCGTCGTCCAGCAATTCCTCACGGCGCTGCGTACCACGGCCCAAGGCCTGGGACAAAAATGACTCCCAATCCAAGTCTTCGAATCACAGCGGCCACGCATCCCCGGGCCCGTATCGCCTGAGGTAACCTCTTCACCTCGGGCGAAACGGCGCTCCATCGGACACGCTCACCCGAGGGTTGTCCCATCCCCACGGAGGAGAAGACAGATGGCGAAGCAGACTCGAAGCTCGATGATGATGCTGGTCCTGGGGTGCATGCTGGGTTGCATGGCCTCGCCCGCAGGAGAGGAATCCCTGGCGAGCGCCCGGCAACACGTCGTGGGAGCCTATTGCGACGCGACAATCCCGTGCGGCTTCAACGAGCACTGTGCCGTCGACAATACCTGCCAGCGAAACCCCAACCCCTGCAGTGGAATCATCTGCGGTTGGGGAGAACATTGTCTGGATGGTCTCTGTGTCCCCGAAAGCCTCCCCAGCAGCTGTCAGGACACCTTCGACTGCGACCCCGGCGAGGCCTGCGTCAATGGCCTGTGTCAGACAGGCGTGCAGAGCCCCTGTACGGACAACTCGCAATGCCATTGGACTGAGTACTGCAACGCCTTCGGCCGCTGCGTGCACGCCGAATGCGCCGTGAACGATGAATGCGCCCCTGGAGAGCGCTGCTCCAACAACATGTGCGTCCCGGGTGAATCCTAGGCAGCACCTGCCGACGAAAGGAGCGCGGCACTGAGCTCACGGGAACCCTCCAGAGAGACGGCGCATCCGGGATGGTGGGTGGCGGTGATTCCGCCGCTGACGGCCTGGATGCTCGGCCCCGCGGGGTTTCTCGAAGCGGAGCGCTTCTTCTGGCCGAAGGCACTTATCGTGGCCGCCGCGGTCTGTGTCCTGGCGGCCCGGAGGCTGTTCTCTTCAAGAGCAGACAGTCCTCAGTGGGTGCTCGTGGGCGCGGGGACACTCGCCCTGTGGGGACACCTTGGGGTCGGGCTGTGGTCTGGTGCGCTCTCCCGAGAGCCTTGGGGAGCGGTGGCGGAACGACTGCTCCCCTTGGCCTGTGCGGGCGTGTGGTACGCGGCGATGGTCCCCCACTGTCACAAGCCACGCGTCCAGCGGCGTCTGCGCATCGCGGTGTGGGTCGCCGCCAGCGGAGTCGCCGCCGTGGCGCTGTGCGAGGCGATGGGGCTGCGACTGCCCTGGGCGCTCGTTCGCCGACCCGTCTCGACGCTCGGAGGCCGCAATCAGGTCGCGGCCTATGTGGGCTTCGTGTTGCCGCTCGTGATGGCGTCACTGCTCCGACGGCCCGGTCCCCTCGCGTGGGGGACCACCACGCTCCTGACGCTCGTCGTGCTGCTCACGCGGGCGCGAAGCGTCTGGCTCGGCCTGCTGCTCACGGGCGTCGTCGCCTTCTCCTGGGGATGGGAGCGGGTCCTGCGTCGAGGGTGGAGTCCTCGGGTGCCTGGGCTCCTCGCGACAGCGTCCGCGCTGGGAACAGCGGTGTTGCTCGCACTCGGCCTTCCGTGGCACGGGTTGAATTGGAACGAGTCGAATCCACTCACCTCCTCGCTCCAACGTCTCGTTGAACATGACCAGGGCACCGGCCGTGGCCGGCTCGAGCAACTCGGTGTGGGTCTGGCCATCGCGCGTGACGCCCCCCTGCTCGGCGATGGACCGGGAGGCTGGAATGACGCCTCCGCGCGACGGGCGCATGTCGTCTCCGGTCGCCACGCGGAGGCCTGGGGAGATGACGCCGCGCCTCGCTCGGAGTTCGTGCGGGCGCTCGTCGAGACGGGCCTGCTGGGGACCACGGCGCTGCTCATCACGGTGGGCTTTTTCGTCCAAGCTCGCTGGAAGAACTGGAGGCGCTTCGCACTGCCTCCCGCGGCGGCGTGTGCGTTGCTGGTCTTCGTCGTTCACGCGCTGCTGGACCTTCCGCTGACACGGCCGGACACGGCCCTGCTCGTCGCGACCATCGCGGCGCTTGCCGGGCCACGCCGCGCGAGCATCCGCCTCCCCAGCGCCGTCGCGAGGGGCAGCGCCCTGCTCGCGCTCATCGGCATCGGCGGCACGGCTTGTCTCGGAGCGGGTTACTACTTCACCGCGGTGACTCGTCCGGTCAGCGACACCTGGGCGATGGCGCGGGCCGTGCGTTGGATTCCTCGGCTCGAAGTCGCAGAGCGACTCGCCCTGCAACTCGCCCGCGACGAGGGCTGCTTCGCGGCGCGAACGGCTCTGGCCGACGCACGGGGCCGAGCGCCCCACCATACCGGACTGCTCTGCCTGGCCGCGGCCTGCGCTCGTGATGCGGGTGAGCCAGGGCTCGAGAAGGCCGCATATGAATCAGCCCTTCGGGTCGAGCCGCATCTCCGGACACCGCTCACACCGGCAGGAACCGTCGGGCTCTGCGCGCCACGTGTGAAGCCCTCGCGGCCGGCCACGGCGTCCCCTCTTCCCTGAGTCGCCCTGCCATGCACCGTCACGAGTTCATCCAGGAGACTCCTCGAGGATGAAGCCATACTGCGTGACTGCCTCCTCGAGAATCGGAGACACGAGGCACCGCACGTAGACCGGCCGCTCCGCCACACGCGCTGTCATGAGGAAGTCCCAGGTCACCGCGCCCTGGAGCGGCACGATGAGACGTTTGCCCCCGGGCCCCGATGGAGTCTCGAGCTTCAGCAGAACCGACGCCTTGCTCCTGTCTCCCCACATGGGGCGGCAGGGGCCGGAGGTCTGCGTCGCGCTGCTGTCCCGGGTCACCACGCCGGTGCTGAGAACGGAGGTCGTCGGCACACTCGCCCTGCTGCTGCGGGATGACGCCTCCCTCGAGAAGAGCCTCACGCCGGAGTGGATGCGAGACATCGAGAGGAAGCTAGAGACCCTGGCATGGGAAGTCCCAGAGCCCGAGTTGGCGGCGATGAAATGGATGGTGCTCCGGAGGAAGCCTCGCGCCATCGAACAGCTGTCGGCGCAGCTGACGCATCGGAAGTCCTCGGTCCGCGTGCACGCACACCGGCTGCTCAAGAACCGGGTGTCACGAGAGGCATACCTGGAGCTGACCTGTACGCTGCTCGAGGACGCGGAGGCCGGGCACGTCGTGCGGGCCATCCGGACGCTCGCCTTTGGAGGACACCTCCCGGCGGTCTCCCAGATGGCGGCGCTGCTCCATGACCGCCGCAATCCGGTGGCGCGCGCGGCGATGGACGCGTTGCGTGTCATGGGAGACGCCGCGCTGCCCCTCCTCCGGAGAGAACTGGCTCAGTCCCGCCGGGTGGAGGTCCGTGGAGACGGGTCCTCGCGGAGCACTCGGAGGGCGTGCTCCAACAGCTCGTCGCGGCCGGCCCGGAGGCCCGCAATCGTAGGCCGCAGCTTCACGTGAGGCTCCAATCCCTTGCGCTGGAGCTGCCGGCCATCGCCATGGCGGATGTTCACTCCGGAGAAGGAGATGAGAATCCCCCCGGGCAACACCGCATGGGTGACGTCGCCGTTGGCGCCCGCGGTGGGACTTCCCACGAAGAGCGTATCCGACGTGGCCTCCAACATCAGGCCCGTGTGCTCGGCATGACTCATGGTGCGCGAGTCAATCAGGGTGACCGTACGCCCCTGATACTTGAAGGGAGCTTTCGATGAAGGCTGGCTCGTGTACTTCATCCAACTGGAGAACTGCCCGCCCACGACTGGTATCTCCGCGAGGGCGAAGGGGCGAGAGCCCTTCACGTCGAGATAGGGCGCGAGCGCCCACAGGGTTCCACGTGGGTAGTTGCGCAGGTCGAACACGATGCCTTTCGTGTCCTTGAGCTTCTCGAAGAGGGCGGGCACCTGCCATGCCTCCAACAGGGCCATGTCGACGAGGCCGATGTTCCCCTCCAGCACCTGGTAGGCCTCCTTGCGTGATGAGGGGGGATACACCAGCCCTTGCTGGTGCGTGTGCTTCACCTCCTTGAGCCCCTTCGCATCACGGACGGTGAGCAGAGTCTGGGAACCCTCGGGGCCCGCGACCGCGCGCCGCAGGGTGATGTGCCGATGGAGGTCCGCCGTCGAGGCCGACGCATAAGGGGCGAACACACGCGCCCTCGCGTCGATGGGCTCCCCATTGACCTTCTCGATGATGTCGCCCACCGCGAGCCCAGGCACGCTCTCCGGGAGGAATATCTCCAGCACCACGGCCTTGCCGTCGATGTCCGTCGCCCAGAACGGGGCGTTGATGCCGAAGAAGCGCTTGAGCTCGGGGTGCCCGCGCACGAAGGCATGTCCATCTCGCAGCCAGGTGCCCGCCTCGGCCAGGCCGAGCGCATATTCGGTGGCGTTCCGAGCCTTCTCCATCTTCTCGAGGAGCTGCGGCAGGCGAGTCTCCCACGGCTGGTCCATCAAGTCGGGATAGGCGAAGAACAAGTCGACCACGGTCCACAGCTTGGCCGCGGCCAGCAAGCGCATCTCGCGGGACGGGTAGAGCGCATCGGCGTAGGCCGGCTCGGGACGCCAGGTGGCGGCCGGCCGAGGGACCATGGCGGGGCGGCCTCCCTTCTTGAGAGGACGTGCCGCCAGCGCGAGGGCCTGTCGCATCCCCTCATCGGGCCCATCCATGCGGGCGCGCACGGGGCGAACCAGGTCCGCGGCGAGCGGCAGCACCGGCTCGTTGACGCTCATCATGGCGTGATAGCCCTCGCCCAGGGGGAGCGGAATCTGGAGGTTGACGCAGGAGTCGTCGAGCGGGCCTTCGGCGACGACGAGCGCCTTGCCTCGCTCCTGCAACGCGAGCACGGACAGGTCGAGCGCGGAGTCCGAGTCGACGAGGAAGACGAGCAGGCCTGGCTTCTTGCCCGGGGTGCCCGTGACGAGGGTGCTCGCGGAGACGTTGAATTGGGCCGCCTGGAGCCCCTGGGAGCCGTCCTGTGGCTTCATGCCCAGATGCGCCACCTCGCGCACGCCGGGCACGCTCAGCTCGCCGTCGATGAAGTGTGGCAACAGCGCGGGCAACACCCACGAGAGGCCGTAGCGCGTGAGCCCCCGCATGCGCAGGTCAATCACCACCGCACGAGCCTTCGCCGCATCCGCGTCGAGTGATGGCTCAAGCGACGCCCAAGCCCCCTCTTCCTTGGGACTCAGGAGCGCGCGCAGGTCGAGCACGAGGACATCCTTCTCCCAGCTCTTGAGCGCGCGCAGCGTGGGAGGAGGTATCGACGAGGCGGGAGGCGTCTCTGGCTCCACCAGCGTGGCCGGGTCTCCAAGCGCCGCGAGCATGCCCTGGACCGCGGCGGCATAGGACGGCGCATCCTTCGCCGCTTCGACCTTGGGCAGCGCCGAGAGAAACGCCGCATCCCATTCCGCGGGCTTCGAGAGGGCTTGGGGGTGACGGAAGCGAACGGTGCCCCAGAGCTTCACCAGGTGGATTCGACGCTCGGCCTGTCGTGCTTCAGGGACCTCTTGCGCCTGGACGCGTGAAGGCAGACTCGAGATGACCCACAGCAGCACGACGACCCAGGAAAGGTGTCTTCTCTGCATGGCGCTGACCTCCACGACAAGGGAGTGCTTCGCGCTTGGGCGCAGCGCGGCACGGGGACTTGACTGTTATTGACACCCCAGGTGGGGGAATGTGGCCTTCCTGGGTTTCTGAGGATTCTACTCTGAGTCCGACCTCAGACAACGGGCTGCAATCCCCGGGGCCGCGTGTTACACAGCCCGGGCGCTGGTCCGCCCAGCGCTACCATGGCCTAAGTCACCCGAACCCCATCCGCTTCGAGGACACGCGTCGTCCTCTCGAATGAACCGCACACGGAATCCGTGTGCCCTGGGTTTTGGTGTGATTCATGTCCGTGCTCCGACTGCACGGAGTCAGCGTCGCTTGGGCGGCGTCTGCTCCCAACTTCGATTCGGTTTCCCTCACGCTTGACCGTGGCGTCCATGGGCTCGTCGGTGCCAAGGGCGCCGAATACGCGGCGGCGCAGGACCGCGTGCGCGCCGCGGAGGCCCAGCTCGACGCCGCGCGCCGCTCGCAGGCCGCCGGGTCAAAGGGCGCGAGCACTCGAGCGCGCATGAAGAACCGGAACGACAGTGATGCTCGCGGAATCCTCGCGACCAAAGCGAGGACGTCGTGCGGCGCGGGGACCCTCCCGTGCTTCATGACGTGCGCGTCACGGTGGGGCGTGAAGACCGCGTGCGCATCAAGGGACCGAACGGAGCGGGAAAGACGACTTTGCTTGAAGCGCTGGTCGGGTCCCTCACCCGGCGCGAGCGTGTGCTGTACCTTCCCCAGGAGCTCTCCACGGCGGCAAAGGCTGACGCCATCGAGCGCCTGCACGAGCTCCATCCCGAAGAGCGCGGCCGTGTGCGGTCCATCTTCACCGCGCTCGGCAGCGAGCCGGAGCGTGTGCTGCGAGCCGAGGCCGCGCACCTCTCGCCAGGAGAAGCAAGGAAGCTGGTCCTCGCCGAGGCCCTTGCCCAGCAGGTCTGGGCGTTGGTGATGGACGAACCGACGAACCACGAGGCGGCGCTCGAGGCGTACCCAGGTGCCGTGGTGCTGGTCACCCATGACGGCACCGTCTCGTGAGCGCGTCCTCCCTCCCCCATCCACATCCCTCCAGGAGTCATCGCCATGCCACACAGCCCCCGACACGAGCACCCACCCCCTCCCCCAGGCATCCTCGCCGAGGTTCACGCGTTCCTCCGCGGGCTCGGTGCGCCTTCGTATCGATACCAGCAGTTGGTGACCGCGTTTCAGCGCGGCGCGCAGAGCTTCGATGAGGTCCGAGACCTGCCTGGGGACCTGCGGCAGCTGCTCGTCTCCCGCTTCGGGCTGACCGTCCTTCCTCTCGAGATCGAGTCGGTGCGTACGGGAGCACAGGTCGAGAAGGTGCTCTTCCGCACGCGCTCGGGCGCACGCGTCGAGACCGTGCTCTCGCGCTACCGCGCGGGCTGGTCCTCGGTCTGCGTGTCCACGCAGGCAGGTTGTGGGCTCGCGTGTTCGTTCTGCGCCACGGGCGCCTTGGGGCTCGAGCGCAACCTGAGCGTCGACGAGATTTGCGCCCAGGTCGTACACCGGCGCTGGAGTTCGGAGCCGGGCGGCGCGCCGAAGAGCGTCGCGTTCATGGGGATGGGTGAAGCACTCGCGAACCCGAATGTGCTCACCGCGCTGAGCGTGCTGACGGCGAAAGACCATGGCGGGCTGTCACCGCGTCGAATCACCGTCTCGACGGTGGGCCTCGCGCCAGCCCTCGCGACCCTCACCGAGACACACCCGCAGGTCACCCTGACGCTCTCGGTCCATTCCCCGTTCCCCGAACAACGCGCGCAGCTCATTCCGCTCGAGCGCCGGTTTCCCCTCGAGGAGAACCTCGCCATCCTGGACCGGCACGTCCGGCGCGCACGGCGGAAGACCTATCTGGCGTACCTGCTGATTGAAGGCGTCAACGACTCCGAGGACCATCTCGAGGCGCTCGCGAAACTCGTGCACCAGCGCTCCAGGCCCGAGCTCTTTCACGTCAGCGTCATCCGTTACAACGCGGCCTTCGGCGCGGACCCTTCATTCCGGGCCCCGGCGTCCTCGAAGGTCGACGACTTCGTGGCGCGGCTGCATCGCCTGGGCATCGGGGCGACGCGACGACAGCAGTTCGGGGCGGACATCGACGCGGCGTGTGGTCAATTGCGCGCTGAATCGATGGGCCGTCTCCGCCAACGCGGCCCGTCTGGCGACCCGCATTGAGGACGGTGGATGGTTTGCCGTGCGGGTCAAACAGGCTTCGCGGCCTGCTGCACCTGGGGTCGATTGCCAGACATCCCCCAGCCCTGTCTGCTCGAGCAGTCACCTGAAAGGGGATGTCATGGCACGTCGAGGATCCGGGCTGGGAGTCTTCTGCTGTATCGCGCTGTTCGGCTGGAGTTGTGGCGGAGTACCTCCAGGTACGGACGAGCCGCCCAGCGAGACACAGTCGGAATCGTGGCTCCAGGAGACGTTGGAGAAAGGGGCCATGGAGGATGCCCGGGTCCGTGCCTCCACGCCTCCTGGGTCGAGCGTGGAGCTGCGGCGGTTCCAGGCCTCTCCGAGGTTCATCGAGCATGACCACCATGGCAACCGGGTCCTCCTGTCGCTCCTCACGGGAACCGCTGACTTCGGAGGTGGTCCCGTCTCCGTGCCGGGAGGCGGCAGCGGCATCGCGCTGGTGGGCTACAAGTCGAATGGCGCCGTCACCTGGTCCCGGGCCTTCGCGACCCATGGCGCGGCCGTGATTGGCCCGTCCATCGACAAGCGGAGGAACCTTGCCCTGGTGGTGGAGAAGTCGTTTCGGCCAGACATCGACTTCGGCGGAGGTCCCATCTCCGCCGCGCGTTTCGTCGTGGGCCTGGACCGGTCCGGCGGCTTCCGCTGGGTTCGCACCATCCCCGGCCAGGGCTTCTTCCAGGCGTATCAGATTGTCGCCAGCCGCTCTGGAGACATCACCATCGCGGGGGTCTACAACGGTGTCGTGGACTTCGGGCAGGGACCGCTCGCCTCGGCACCGGACACGGCCTTCGTCGCCCAGTTCTCCGCCGACGGGACGCCCCGCTGGAGCCATGTCTTCCCCGACGTGAAAGGCAGCGAGGCCACTGGGTTGGCGGTGGATGACGATGGGACGGTGTATCTGGGAGGAACCATCACCACGGCCTTCAGCGGAGATGGCAGCTACTACGGCGACTTCTTCGTCATGCGCTTCACGCCCGAGGGCACCTGGGTCTGGAACCGGCGCGTACAGGGCCCCCTGGGCAATGTGAAGAGCCTGGCCATGCATGGCAACCGGGTGGCGGTGACGGGCTTCTTCCGCGAACCCTTCTCCTTCGCGGGGCAGACCGTGAGCCGCTCGGACGCGAGGGGTGGTGCGTTTGTCTTGAGCTACTCGACGTCGGGCGCGGAGTCCTGGGGCCTGGGCTTCGCTGGCAGGGGCCGGGCGATTGACCTGTCGTCGAAGGGCGACGTCGTGGTCGTCGGTGAGTACGTCACGGGAGACGATATCGCCGGAGTCCCGCTCCCACCGGCGCCACCGAACGGGGACGGTACGAGCAACTTCGCCGCCAGTTTCAAGAGTTCGAATGGACACCTTCGTTGGGCACGGGGGTTTCCCTCCACCGGCAGCTGGATTACCGAGGTCGACATCGACAAGCACGGGCTGAGCAGAGTCACGGGGTACTTCTGGGGAGCCACGGACTTTGGCGATGGGCCCGTGACTCCCATTCCCCCTGTGACCGGGTTCGTGCTGGGACTCGCGCGCTGACGCAGGTGGAGAGCAAGCCTCGCGGAGAAGCGGAGGACCCGGCCCGGGAGAAGGTTCCGCTATGCTTTCCCCGAACCGTGACGCAGCGCCATCCAGCCCCAGATTCCGGAACGCCCCCGACCGAGCCTCGTGGCGGCACGCTGTATGTCCAAGCCACGGAGGAGACCGAGCCGATCCTGAAACGCCGGGGTGCTGGAGGGTCTCGTGTCTCCACGGTGCTCACCGCCTTGCTGGCGGCCGCGGGCCTCGCGCTGCCGGGCGTGGTGGTCCTCCTCAGCGGGACCACACCACCTCCCGTGAGTCAGGAACCCGCGAAGGAGGAACCCCACCCACGAGCAGCGGACACCGCACCCGTCGCCTCGCCCTCCGAACAGAGCCCACCGCCACAGAGCCCACCGTCGCGCGCCACGGAGCCCTCTTCTCCGCCACCCAAGCCCCCTTCCCTGCCCCTCCTCCCGGAGCAGGTGGTCCGGATGCGAGCCCTCGTCGAGGATGAGGCCCTCCCGCCGCTGGAGCGCTCGGCGGCGGCCTTGAGCCTGCTGGATGCCCATTGGACGCGGCAGCGCTGGCGTTCGCTGGTGCGAGACGCGGAGCACATCTCCCAGTTGGGCCTGCCCATCTTCGAAGGCCGCCTTCCCGACGAGCATGCCCGTTGGACACGCATCACCGCCCTGTGGAACCTGAAGGAGTGGGACGCGACGACCCAGGAGGGGGAGGCCTTCCTCCGGCTGTATCCAGGCAGCCTCATGGCGGGGGCGGTCGAACTCCAGCTGCGCAACGTCGCGTACAACCGCGAATACGAACAGCAGTGCCGCAAGGACGACGCGGAGAAGATTCGCAAGGCGGAGCAGCAAGCCGCGCAGGACATCGCCGAGCGAGAGAAGCGCGGTGAGCCCACCGGCCCCATCCACCGCAAGCTGGCCCTCCTGCGCTGCTCCGTTCCGGTGTCGATGTTCCACCAAGAGGCGCTCACCGCCTGCCGGGCATTCCAGAAGGACTTCGGAGTCGGTTCGACACCAGGAGAGCTGGATGACTACCGGGATGCACGAGGAATGGAGATCCGGGCACTCGTCGGCCTGCGCCGCTACTCCGAGGCCCGGAAGGTTTTCGCCGAGTTCCTCGCGTCCGACCCAGACGGCGACCAGCGAATCAACGCGGGGGCCGTCCTCAGGAGCCTGCCTCCCGACGCGGAGGAGTGACGGCACGGTCCGCTGGGCGCCGTGCCGTCATCGTCGAAGGACTACGGGGCCGCGAGCTTCGAGACGAACGAGTCCGGGTCACCGGCCTTCGCGTTGCCGTCGAAGGTCCCCGTGAAGTAGCCACCCAGGTAGATGTTCCCGTCCCCGTCCACGTTCACTCCGTTGCTGTAGACAGGCGATGGCGCCCCCGCGTTCGTCGCCGCGTTCTGCTGCACCAACCACTGCCGGTTGCCCGACGTGTCGAACTTCGCGACGTAGGGGTGCGCCACGCTGAACGTGGTGTTCGTGGGGTTGCCCACGTCCCCCTGCCCATGGCCAGTCAGATACACACTGGTGCCGTCGAGGTCGATGAAGATGCCGGTGCCCCAGACACGGGCTCATCCCCAGTGGCTCAGACCAGCACCTGCCACTGCCCTGCCGCGACCAACCCCACGCTGCGCCCGGCGAACGAACCGACGCCGTCAGGCCCGGAGCGCAGCACGACGAACTCGTTCCGTCGTCGGCTCGGAATCTTCAGCGGGCGGAGGGCACCTCCTTCGTAGACATCGATGCCGCCCAGGTGCGCGAGGTAGACCGTCGCGCCGTCCGCGGCAATGCCCGTGTAGTCGCGCTCCTCGTCGAGCGCCGGCACCGCCTGCCATTTGTTCGCGGAGCCAATCCACACCGTCGAGTTGTCGCCAGCAATCGCGTAGCGCCCCCTCGGCAGGCGGCACACACAATTCAGACTGGAGCTGCTCGTCAGCGCCAGCCTGTGCCAGGCCTTGCCATCGAATCGCGCGCCGTGGCCATCGGACGTCACCGCGACCATATCGGCGGCGGACGGGCCCGCGATGTCTTCGATGGTCAGGTCCTCACCGTCGATCCGCAGCCGGCGCAGCGCGGTGAACCGGTCGCCGACCAGTTGGTAGACCTGCCCCACCGAACCAGCGCAGACGACATCCCGACCGAGCAGCCGCAGGCGCCGCAGTGGGCCCAGGTCCTCGACCGCGGGATTCAAGAAGCTCCGCTGCGACTGCTCGAGCTCCACGGCCGAGGTCGCCTTACGCCAGTCGAAGCGGATGACCGTTCCGTTATCCCCAAGCACGTAACCGGGTCCCTTCGCCGCCGCGTCAACCGATACGGCGGAGTCACCCGTGAAGAGGAACGACAGCTCGAGGCCGTCACGTGCGACGACGACACGACTCTTGGGGACCTCGTCGTCATCGCCCACGGTGCAGGCGAGCACCATCACACCCGGCGCCGGGTTGGACCCTTCCTGGATGTAATCCTGCCGCTTCAATGCCTTGGGAAACGGACGCATCACTCAATCCTAGCGGGCAGGCCTCGGCCCGCAAGCCGACAAAGTTCGACTCAAATCGTACGTCGACATCATCCTGGCGATGATTCGAGGGCATGACTCCACACGCCTGTGCACGAGTGCACATGGCCTGTGTGGATGTGACCAGGATGGACGTGTGTCCGCCTGTCGCATTGAGCGCAGCCATTGACATCGGAGTTGTTCATGAAAGCCAATCACTCGGGCGCACAGTGCTTGCCGCGGCCCTGGTTCTTGCTTCGAACGCCTCCTCGGCAACGAAACCACGGATGGCCTCTGTGTCGTCTCTCGCGGAGCCCTCCCTGGCCTGCACGTGCATGCCAGGAGAGCTCTTGGTGGCGGCCCAGGATGCGGGGGTTCTCATCAATGGAGGGCAGATTTCGACGTCGACCTCGGACCTGGTCGCCGCCTCGTCCCGCACCGTCGGCATCGAGAACATCCCCGCCACCCAGTACGCCCCGGGCGTCGACGTGGCCTTCGTGTTTCTGGACTCACCCGACGCCCATCTCCCCGCGGGCGACCACCGCCTGACCGCGACGGCGAAGGGGAGCACGGCTCACTGGCACGTGGAGAGCATCACCCGGATGGTGGACCCCGTGCTGCCGGTGACGACATCCGGCCAGCCGTCTCCATTCAAGTCCCCGAAGGCGATGCCCTTGGGGGTTGCGCCAGCACTGGACTGCGTCACGGCGCCAAACGACCCGGTTCCAGCGCCAAGGAGCAGGCTCACCGCGCCATCGGAGTAGGAGTAGGGCAGCGCCAGGTCCAGTCGACCGTCGAGATTGACGTCCTCGCAGGCGATGGCTTCCGGATGACCGCTCACGTCACTTCGGACGTTCGTGGAGAAGTCCCCCGCGCCATTGCCCATGAGGACGGACAAGGCACTGCTTGGCTCGGCATGGGCCACGGCGAGGTCCAGATTGCCGTCGCCATTCCAATCCCCCACGGTGACGGCCCTGGGCGTGGAGCCGGCGAGGAAATAACCCTGGCTCACGAAACCGCCCATCCCATCGCCCACGAGCACGCTCGAGCCGGAGTTGACATCCTGGGTGATGACCGCGATGTCGAGCAGACCGTCTCGGTTGAAGTCACCGACAGCGAGCGCCTGGGGATTGCTGCGGACGGAGAAGGTCTTGGCCGGAGCAAAAGTCCCATCTCCTTGGCCCAGCCGGACGGTGACGGCGCCATTCGACAGGTTGGAGGCGGCGGCGAGGTCCGCCTTCCCATCTCGGTTGAAATCACCCGCGACGAGTCCCAAGGGGCGCAAGCCCATGGCATGGCGCACGGCCGGCCCCCACCTACCCTGGGCCCCCGCGAGGAGCAGGCTCACCTCTCCGTTGAGCTCGTGGCTGATCGCCAGGTCGTCCTTGCCGTCGCCATTGAAGTCGGCCAGGGCCACGCCATCCTCGATTCCGCTTCGCGAGGAGATGACAGGCGCCTCGAATGACCCATCTCCCTTGCCACGCATGAAGCTCACGCTGTCGCCGTCATTGACGGAGAGGACGTCCTGCTTGCCGTCCTTGTCGAAGTCCCGGACGGCCACCCACCGTGGCCCCGTGCCAGACGCGTAAGCCACCGCGGACTGCAAGCGCACGGGTTTCGTGCAGGTCTGAGCGCAGTGGCCCACATAGCAACCCTGGCCCGTGCCACAGCTTCCGCACGAACCTCCGCACCCGTCATCTCCGCACACCTTGCCCGAGCAGTTGGGGGTGCACGTCGAAACACACTGCCCGGAGGACGAGCACGACAGGCCGGTGCCGCACGCCCCGCACGAACCTCCGCACCCGTCATCTCCGCACACCTTGCCCGAGCAATTGGGGGTGCACGCCGGTGTCGAACACTGTCCCGCCGACGAGCACACCAGCCCCGTGGCGCACGCCCCGCACGAGCCTCCACACCCGTCGTCTCCGCACATCTTGCCCGAACAGTTGGGAGTGCACGCGGGTGCCGCACACTGGCCGGCCGACGAACACGTCAGTCCGGCGCCACACGTCCCGCACGAACCTCCACAACCGTTGTCTCCGCAGACTCGCCCCGAACAGCGGGGAGTGCAGGTGACGGGCGGCTCCTTGGGCGGTGGGTCCGATGACTCCGTGGAGCCACAGGCCGCGAGCACCAACGCGAAGATACAGAGATAGGCGCTCTCCTTCGACGCGAAGCGCGCAGAACGAGTCGGTTGAGAGTCAGGGATGCACTGCTGCGGTCGGCTTGAGCTCACGCGGAGAACTCCTGTCCAGCACGTTTGAACCACACAGGGGTGCGGCGGTGTAGCGCAACAGCGTGTCGCGACACCAGTCGGGTCGTCATCGGGAGGCGCGGACGCCGGTCCAGGGTAGCGCGGCGCATCAGTGGCACATCCATGCACCCTTGAACGTAAAGAAACAAAACACTCCGCAACCCAACCCACTGAATCACCTCTCTTTTCGACATGAAACACAAACAGAGAAGAGGAGATATGAGTTCGATGGCGGCCGAGTCATCCTCGAGGAATCGAAAACACTCGCACCCAAGCGTCACGAACACGTCACGGCCAGCCCCTCCTGGCTGACTGATTTCAGGACGCCCTGGGTCTTTTCCGGACGCCCGGAGCAAGGTCACCCAAACATCTGGTTTGACAGAAGAGTTGAAGGCTCGCGTAAACCCATTTGACACTCATGCCACAGCCAGACCGCGACTTGGAAACTCCAGCCATGCAATGCCCCCGGTCCAATGGCCGGTGATCAGGACGACGGCGGACTGGCCCGTACCTTGCTCTGGAAGCGTTGGCCTCGGCGGGGCCCCGTGACCGCCGAGGCGCCCCCCACCCTGAACAAGGACACTCAATCATGATGAATCACCGACACGCAGTCCTCCTCTCCGGCATCGCGCTTTGGAGCCTGGCCGGATGCGGCGGCGCGGACACCACGCAGTCGGGTGCCAAGGACGAAGAGCTGAGCCAGGGAATCACCTTCGAGGAGTTCCGTGCGCAGACGAATCAGGAGACGGAGTCGGGTCTCTTCATCGTCGACGGCGACATCGCGGTCGACGAGCAGGGGCTGCGCGACTTCTACGAGACGAGCGTCAGGAGCGGCCAACTCATCATCAACCAGGCCAACCGCGTCGACACCAAGTGGACCGACACGCAGAAGCTCAACCTCACCTACTGCGTCAGCAAGGCCACCTTCGGCACCCGCTACGCCGAGATGGTCCAAGCGATGAACGCCGCCACGGCCGCGTGGGAGGCCGCCGCCAAGGTGAACTTCGTCC
The DNA here is from genome assembly GCF_037414475.1 of Myxococcus stipitatus. Next base: position 1,690,083 of record NZ_CP147913.1, read on the forward strand.
ACCTCAGCCAGTATGACACCAACTGCACCTCGAGGCAGTCGAAGGTCCTCTTCGATGTGAATCAGGCGAGCAGCACGAGCCCTGGAGCCCGCGCCTTCTTCCCCAATACGGCCCGCCAGGCGCGCAACGTCATCCTCAACTCCGCCACCTGGACCGATACGACCGGCCAGTTCCCCATCGTCGGGGTCCTGCGGCACGAGCTGGGCCACGCCCTGGGCTTCCGCCACGAGCACATCCGCCCCGAGACGGGCAATAGCGATGCCTTCTGCACCGAGAACAGCAACTGGCGGGCGCTGACGACCTACGACTCCGCCTCCGTGATGCACTACCCGTGGTGCCCTGGCTCTACCGGCGATGGTTCGCTGTCGCTCTCCTCGAAGGACATCCAGGGTGCCCAAGCGGTCTACGGCGCTCCTTGAGGTAACGCCGCGCCGCCCAGCGCTCGATGAACGCTCGAGCGCTGGGCGGCAGCCCACCCTGGAGCCAGCCCCTCGTCAGCAGTCTCCTGATGTCTCGTTGCGCGGGTTGATGACGCCCCCGACGGCGACAGATGGCCAGACACTCAGCGCCGCGCGCGCTGCTGGCGTACTCGCTCGAGCGTGCGCGTGAAGCGCGGGAGATTCGCGGGAGAGGACTCCGCCGCCTTCTCCCCGTGGGCCGTCACCTGCTCGAGCGGGCCCCCCTCGAGCAGCGCGAGCATTCCAACATCCGTTGGAGAGTCAGGAGGGCCGCGCGCGGCGAGCCCGCGCTCCTCGAGCGCACCCAGCAGCGTGTGCCTTCTCCATCGGGATTCCAATTCGAGGGTGCGCTGCCGCCAGCATTGAGGGCCGCGGGGCTCATCAGCGTGTTGCTGAAGATCTGCGGAAGGGTGCCCGCGTTGCCGCACGCATTCTGGATCGTCCCTCAGCCGAGAGCGTATGAGTCAGCTCGCGTGGAGAGCGACTCGACTTCGGTTTCAGGGAGACTTTCCTGACCACAGCCAAAGGCGAGCGGCAGGAGCAGCAGGGGCATGAGACAGCGCAGCGACTCCATGGAGAAGAGCTCTCGAATGGAACGGAGTATCACTGGCGCCAGAGGCATCCGCGTCCACGCCAATCCCGACGCCTCCTGGCGGTGCGTGGTGCAACGGGGTTGCAGCGGAGACACTCAATGAGGGGGGGGTCAGCGGTGAGCCGTGAAGCGCCCTCTCGCCATGAACACGTTCTCGTCATCAATGATGACCTGCGTGCCCGCACCCGTGCGCCAGACGTCGATGAGTTCCTCAACTCGCATGGGGGTGAGAGGCCAGACGTCGCCATGGGGAGGCTTCTCGACGAGCACCCACTCGTGGACGCGCGCCTCCTCCGGCTGCGGGCCCCCCACGGCGTAGATGTCTCCACGGTCCGCCAGCACGGCGACAAGATTGCTGCTGAGCAGCGCCGAGCCCTCACGGTGCTGGGTGAGCAGGTCCACGCCCCGGGAGAGGCTCGCCAGTCGCTCGGGTGTCCTCGGACAATGAGGTGGAGAGGTCTGAGGGGAGATCAGAGTGCTCGTGAGCTTCCGCAGGTTCGGCTCGTTGCTGGTGAGGAGCACCACGCTGGTGGAGGCGATGACCCACCAGGGTGGGCTCCGGGTCCGGAGGACAGGCAGGAACCCCATGAGCGCCGCGGCGATGACCGAAACGCCATAGTGAAACCGCCAGGCCATCGCGAGGAAGCGGATGCCCAGCAGCGGGAGCAGGACGAGCATCCAAGCCCAATCGGGCCGCAGCCGTTCACGCCAGGTCCAGATGCCCAACGGGACGAACAGCAGCGTCAAGGTGCCGATGCGCGACACATGGGGCGACGCCAGCCGGAGCGAGAGATAGTCGAACCAGCCCCCCTCCATCCCCTGTCTGAGGCGGAAGGTGTAGTCCACGGTGGGGCCCATGAGCCAAGGACGAAGCCCGTAGACCCATGCGAGCCACGCGAGCGACAGCGCCCCCACGAACGCCGCGAGCCGTCGCTCCCCGCGCAGGGCCAGCGCGAGGGTCAGCATGACACCTCCGAAAACGAACTCCTCCTTGCAGGCGAACAGAAGGACCAGCGACACCAGGAGCAGTCCTTGGCGGCGCAGGTGGAAGGCCACTCCCGTCAGCACCCAGGGCAGCATGGACCACGTCGTCGGGTGGACGGGGAACTTCATGGCCTCCACCACGCTGGGGCTCAGCAGCAGGAGCGCCGCGAGCAGCACCAAGGCATCGCGGCTCAGCAGCCCCTTCAAGTGGAGCCAGAGCAAGGGAGCCACGGTGAGCAGCACGAAGAGCGCCTCGACGACCAACGCGGCCCACATGGGTGGGATGACCTGGGCCAGAGGATGGGCCACCCAGAGGATGGGGTCGAAGTGGTCGTTGAAGATGAAGACCTGCCGCCCGCTGATCCACGGGTTCGGGTCCGCCAATGACAAGCGCGCCGCCGCCTGGGAATAGATGCCCAGGTCGAAGTTCGGGAAACAGGCCCGCGCGGCTTGAAGCCAGACAGGGACGACGACGAGCACTCCCCAGATGAGGACGACGAGAAGCAGGGGCATGGCCCACGGCGCATGCCACACTCGTCCGGGACTGGAATCGCTGGAGGAAGGAACCATGGCGCCAATTCGAGGCGATGGCGGCAACGCTCACTGACTCGTGCCGCTCATTGCGCTCCTACGCTGTCAGGTCCCTCCGGTCGTGTCACGCCTTTGGAGATGAGGAACGGGGAGGAGCCCGGTCCCCGTGGGGCCCCCGAGCTGAGAGGACGGGAGGGAGCGCATGAGCGGCCACGACGCGACGGCTGGCGGCGGCCCCCATCTGTCGGCTGAACCGGGGCCACGCCCAGGATTGGGTAGACACTCCGCCATGCCTCTTCCCCATTCATTCCTCGAAGAGGCTGTAGAGCTCCTCCTCCTGAGCAAAGTGGAGCTTGAGGATTGCGTGCAAGCCATAGAGGACCCGGCGGAGATCTCGCAGGTCCTCCGCGCGGGGGCCCTCCGGGGGAAGCTGCGCGACCAGCCGGCCGAACAGACGCGTGAGCCGACGAATCTCGTGGTGTGTCTGGATGAGCGGCCCGGTCGGGTCCTCGTCCTTGAGCATCTTTCCGAGCAGCGGGTAGGCCGTCCGCTGCTCCTCGCGCTCATGCGGCAGCAGCTTCTTCTCGAGTATCTCACACAGGCGCGCAAGCTGGGCGCGTGCATCGCGCGGCTCCAGCGAGCCGAGCCGTGCCGCCAGTTCCGCGAGTTCGCCGATATGTGGGCGCAACGAGCGGTGGTCCGAGGCGAGCTGTTGCGCGAGGCCCCTCGCCTCCGGGGTCTTCGGCGCGATGAGCCCTCCGCCCCCCAGGGCGCGCAGCGCGTTCAGGATGACGAGGACATCGATGCCTTCCTGCAGAATCGCTCCCGCGACCGGGGTGATATCGCCCGCCGTGGCGAAGACCATCGCCACGAGGGAGAGCCCCATCCCGACGAAGACGCTTTCCAGCGCGACGCGCCGGGTGCGCTGCGCGATTCGCATCGCGAGAAGCAGCCCCTCGAGCCGGTCCGCGGTGAGCACGACGTCAGCGGCTTCGGAGGCCGCCGTTGCGCCGCGCGCACCCATCGCGACGCCAATGTCGGCGAGCGCCAGTGCGGGAGCGTCGTTGATGCCGTCGCCGACCATCGCCGTGATGCCCTCGGACCGGACGGCCTTGACGACCTCGACCTTCTCCTCTGGAGTCCGTTCGGCGAACACACGGTCAATACCCAGGGCATCGCCGACGAGTTCGGCGACGTCGGGATGGTCGCCGGTCACCATGTGGATGCGGCGGATGCCCGCGGACCGGAGCAACCGCAAGGCGCGGGGCGCTTCCGGTCGAATCGGGTCCTGCAGCAGAAGGACGCCAACGAGCGCCCCGTCGACGGAGACATAGACACTCGATGACCCCTCGACCGCTGTTCGCATGTCGAGTGACCGCAGCTCCGGCGTGAGTGGCGTGCCCGGAGCCACGAAGGCGAGCTGGCCCACGGCCACGCGCCGGCCGTCGACGGTCCCCGCGATGCCCGTACCCATCTGTTCGCGCACGTCGACCGGGAAGTCGATTCCGACGTTCCGGCTGCGAGCCTCCGCGAGAATCGCGGGTGCGAAGGGGTGGACGGAGAGCTGCTCAACGGACGCGGCGTGGCGGACGACGTCGTCGGACGACATGCGCCCGAACGTTTCGACCGCGACGACCTGTGGCCGCGCCGCCGTGACGGTCCCCGTCTTGTCGAGGAGCAGCACCTTGGCGCGCGAGAGTATCTCGAGAGGGGCGCCGCCCTTGACGATGATGCCGTGCTTCGCCGCGCGTGATACGCCGGCGATGATTGCCGCGGGCGCCGCCAGGATGAGCGGGCACGGGGTCGCGACCACGAGCACCGCGAGCGCGCGGGTCGGACTGCCGCTCACCAGCCACGCGAAGGTAGACAAGGCGAGCGTGAGCACGAGGAACCCGAGGGCATAGCGGTCCGCGAGCCGGACGAAAGGCGCCTTCGACTCCTCGGCGGCCTTGACCAGGCGGATGATGCCCGCATACGTGCTCTCGGCCGCCGAGGCGGTGACGCGCAGCTCGAACGGGCCGCCTGCATTCGTGCCGCCGCTGCGGACGGGCGTACCCGAGTCGAGGTGCACGGGCTTCGATTCACCCGTGAGCGCGGATTCGTCGAGCATGGCACTGGCGCTGCTGACGATGCCATCCGCCGGAACAACCTCGCCGGGCTTGATGACGAGGACGTCACCGAGTGCGACCTCGGCGATGTCCACGTCCAGGATGTCAGCGCCGGCGCGCCGGTGCGCGACACGCGGAGCCCGGTTGAGGAGAACAGAGAGCTCACGGCGAGCCCGCGCGACCGCGAAGCGCTCGAGGGCCGCGCCTCCCGTGAGCATGACGGCGATGATGGCACCCGCGAGGTACTCGCCGAGGGCCAACGCGCCCACCATGGCCAGGACCGCGATGAGGTCGACGCCCGTCTCCCGTTTCAGGAGCCCCCTGATGACGGTGACGAGCGTGGGAAGCAGGACGACCCCGGTGGAAGCAGCCCACGCCCAACGAGCCGCGCCGCGGGCGTGTGCGACGTAAAGGATGCCGCCAGCCACCAGGCCCGAGAGGGCGAGGACGAGCAGCGCCATCTGCCACCGTGCTCGGGCTTCCTTGCTCACCACGTCACCACCAGCGCCTGTCCCGCGCGGCTCCGCTCGTGCGGTCCCCGGCGTGCTCGATGACCAAGGCGCGCCCCTTGAGCTGGAAGATCCACGCCCCCATCCTTTCTTGCCCAAACCGGGCAAGCAGGTCCCCTGGCAAGGTGTAGCCATGGATGGGCATCCGCAAAGGCCCTTGCGGCCCCTGGAGCGAGCAGGGCTCAGGCTGCCCGGCGTCCCGCGCCCCCTGCCCCCCCCCGGCTGGAGTCCCGCAGCCAGCCCTTGCATGGAGCGCGGCGGGGGACCGGCTGGCGCCTCGACCGCTTGCGCGAGGACGCCGGCTGGCGCGTCTTCAGTGGGCACACCCTCGCTGGCCGCCGTGCCGTGTCGGAATCCCCGGCGCGTTGATGAGCGAATGTCCGGGCCGGACACGTCGACGCTCGCCTCGAGCCACGGCCCGAGGCGAGCATCTCCCGTCGAGGACCTTCATCGCGTGATGCGTGAGCGTCTGCGCTGCCGCGCCAACCCCAGCACCACGCCGCAGAGGGCCAACACCCCCGAGCCGGGGACCGCGGAACAGCCCCCCTCCGCTGGCAGTGAGCTCCCGGGAGGAAGTCCCCCCTCGAGGGCTTCCTCATCCGGGGCGGACACGATGGATGTCCCTCGCCTCACGACGTGGTTCGTCACAACGTACGTGTCATTGCCCGTGGAGCCATTGAGCGACACCTTCCCCATGTCATCCGTGAGCGGTGCGTTCGAACGGAAGGCGGAGTTGCTGGCGATCTGGATCTCCGCCCGACCCGGGGGACGCACCCACACGCTGTACCGCTTGGTGTCGAGGTTCGTCACCATGCGCACGTGGTACGTCGTGTTGGCCGCATAGGGCACCGTGGTGAGGGCGGCATAGCCTCCCCCATCGCGCACGTCGAAGCGGCCGTCCGTGCTCAAGCGAATGAGCATGGCGGAGCTGGAGAACGATGTGATGGTGGTGGACGTGTCGGCATAGCCGATGACGCCATCCATCGGGCTGAGGGCGGGCGTCACGTCGAACTCGGTCGTCACCGTGCCGGTGTTGTTGGTCCCCAGGAGATGCACGGCCGCCGAGAAGTCGACCCGCGAAGGCCAGACCGTGGACGGAGGCGGGGTGCCCGACACCGTGTGCTGCGTCACGATGTACGCGTCGTTCGCGGTGGTGCTGTTGAGCACCACCTTGCCAAGGTCATCCACGGGAGGCGCGTCCGAGCGGAAGGCGTAGTTGTTCGCGAGCTGAATCTCGGAGCCGCCCGGCGGGCGAACCCACACGCTGTAGCGTTTGGCCTTGAGGTCCGTCACCATGCGCACGTGGTACGTCGTGTCGGGTGCGTAGGGCACCGCGGTGAGCGCGGCGTAGACTCCTCCATTGCGCACATCGAAGCGGCCGTCCGTGTTCATTCGGATGCTCATGGCCAGGCTCGAGAAGGACGTGACGGTGGTGGACGTGTCGGCGTAGCCGATGACCCCGTCGATGGGGTAGCGCCGCGGCGTCACGTCGAACTCCACCGTGACGACGCCCGCGTTGTTGCTCCCGAGGTCATGCCCCCCCGCGGAGAAGGCCGTCCGCGCCCCCCAGCCCGACTGGAGGTGGGTCTGCTGCACGAAGCGATGAAGGGCCTCGACGAAGTAGTAGTCCCCATAGATGAGGCCCACGTCGATCTCCTTGCCCGCCGGCAGGTTTCCCACGGCGTGCTGGAGGACGCTGGCCTTGCTCGTTCCACTGGCGAGGTAGGGCGCGGCGCTGAGCGCATCGAGCATGCCGAGGGCCGCGTCACGGTAGCGTTGCTGGGTGGCCAGGTCCGAGACATAGCCGCTCAACTCCAACAGCGCCGAGGCGGCGACAGCGGCCGCGGAGGTGTCCTTGAGCTGCTGATTCGCCGGAGCATTGAAGTCCCAGATGGGAACCATGTCCGCGGGCAGGTGGTTCAGGTACCAGTCAGTGGTCTTCTGGGCCGCGGCCAGCATGCGCGGGTCGCGTGTGTAGCGGTACACCATGGTGTAGCCATACATGAGCCACGTCTGCCCGCGCGCCCAGGTGGAGGAGTTCGAGGCCCCCTGGAACGTGCCGCGCAGGCGCATGGCGCCCGTGGTCGGGTCGAAGTCCGCCATGTGGAAGGAGCTGCCGTCCGAGCGAACGAGCACATTGAGCGTCTTGATGGCGTGGTTGACGGCCATGTCCCGCCAGGTGGACGAGCCCCCGTGCGCGGCGCCCCAGAGCAGCAGCTCGATGTCCATCATCGTGTCCACGAAGAGCGGCGCGAGCCACGTGGGCCGGTTCCAATCACAGCACACGACGTAGCCCAGCTTCGCGTTGTAGCGTTTGGCCAACGAAGCGGCGCCCGTGAGCAGCACCTGCCGCTGGGCCTCGGAACCCGTGAAACGGTACGCGTTGCCAAAGCTGGTGATGAGCTTGAAGCCCGTGTCGTGCGTCGTCGAGTTGGTCTGCTGGACCTTCAGCGGGTCCGTCCGGGCGGCCGCCAGGGACTTGAAGGTGGCGATGCCCGAGTCCTCGAAGAGGTACCAGAGTTCACCGGGGAAGAAACCCTGCGTCCATTCAATCGGCGCCGCGGCGTCGATGGTGGTCCACCCGCCGTTCGTGGTGCTCTGAGGATAGCGCCCCGCCGGCACCAGCGCGTCCGTCTTCGTCGCCTGCTGCTGGGCGAATCGCAGGACGCGATTCGCCGTCGCCTCGTCCATGGCCTGGCTTGCGCCCGCCAGAAGCAGGCAACCAAGTCCTAAGAGAAGTGTCCAAGTTCTCGCACGAAGAATCATCTGCCCCCCTCCTCTCGAACAAGAAGAGTGATTTCGATTCGAGCTGTGGACACCTCGTCTACGAGTGGCATTGCATATCCGGTTGCGTACGCAAGGGGGGGCGCGGCCTCCGGCGTGAGCCCCGCAGGGCGGGAGTGGTCAGGCCCCGCGCATGACGCATCCACCGTCACTGGGGACACAGAGGGGCTGAGCGTCTGCGCATGGGCCCCACACGCTCAATGACAGCAGCCAAGGGAAACACAACGTAAGCAGGTCTTTCATGTTTACGCGCCCTTGAAATAAGGTGGGGTGACCCAGATGACCGACGACACCCTCAGCGCCGAGCACGCGCCCTCCGCAGAAGGAGGAACCAGAGCGGCGGCGCTTGTCCTGGCATTCACGCGTCACACGTTCATCGAGGATGAGCGGCAGGGGCTCGCGAACGGCGCCACGCTTCTGGGACGTGGCGCCCCTCTCTTCTCCCGGGTCGCCCTGGACGACGCCCGGCTCTCCCGCGCGCATGCTCGCATCGAACAGGCTGGGGGGACCTGGTTCGTCGAAGACCTGGGAAGCCACAATGGCACCCGTCTCAATGGACGACAGCTCACGGGACGCGCCCCCCTCGCGTGGGGGGATGTCCTTCGAATGGGAGACACACTGTTTGTCTTCGCCGAGGCCTCCACGGCCCCGATGGATGGACAATATCGGGACGGACTCGTGGGCAAGAGCGCGGCGCTGACGCGGCTTCACCGGGACCTCGAGCGGGCGGCGCGCCATGAGCAATCCGTGCTCATCGTGGGCGAAACCGGGACGGGCAAGGAGGTCGTGGCGCGCGCGCTCCATGAATTGAGCAGCCGCGAGGGGCCCTTCATCGCGCTCAACTGCGGAGGCGTCGCGGAGAGCGTGCTGGACAGCGAGCTGTTCGGGCATGTGCGTGGCGCGTTCACGGGCGCGGCGACCTCCCGGGACGGTCTTCTGCGCGAGGCACATGGGGGCACGCTGTTCCTGGATGAGTTGGGGGAGATGCCGCCCATGCTCCAGGTCAAGCTGCTCCGCGTGCTGGAGACGCGGCGGGTCCGCGCCCTGGGAGGCACACAGGAAGTCCCCATCGACGTACGGGTGCTCGCGGCCACCCACCGGGACCTCGTCTCCCTGGTGAACGCGTCCGCCTTCCGCGCGGACCTCTACGCGAGGCTCGTCCAGTGGCGTCTCCTGATGCCCTCCCTGCGAGAGCGCCGCGAGGACATCGCGCCGCTCGCGCTCCACCTGCTCGGCCGCATGAAGGCTGAATCCCGGCCCGTCGACGCGGGCTTCGCCGAGGCGCTGCTCCTTCATGACTGGCCGCTCAATGTGCGGGGCCTGCTCAACGTGCTCTCCATCGCGGTCATCGCATCGGATGGTGGACCGCTGAAGATGGGGATGCAGGTGGAGCACGAGCTGAAGGCGGAGCAGCGGATGCTCGGGGCCAGGACTCACGAGCCGCCGTCAGCGGAGGCGAAGTCCTCCCTGCCTCCTACGCCACGACTGGCCCGCGCCGTCGAGCCCGGCCCCCAGGAGTTGGAGACCCTCCTGCGCGTGCATCAAGGCAAGGTCGCGGAAGTCGCCCGGCACCTCGGGTGCTCGCGACAACAGGTGTATCGGTGGGTCGAGGACTTCGAACTCGCGCTGGACCACTACCGCGCATCCCCGCCGCGCCCCGGTTGAGACTTCCCAGAGGGTCCCATGCGTTCTCTGCTTCCCCTGTCGATGATGGCCGTGATGGCGACGCTGAGCGGCAAGGCCTGCACTCCGCCCACGGCCTCCGAGCCTCGGAGCGAGGACACCGTCGCGGCCGAGCTCCTTCAGCCGGACCACGTCAACCCTCAGGCGCCCAGCCCCACCGGCTGGACCGGCATCGATGGCGGCAGCGTCTTCTTCCGCGCCCGATTCAATGGAGGACTCGGCATCTGGACGGGAAGCGATGGGAGGCCCTATCGAATCTCCGAGAGCCCTCCCGTGGACCCGTGCCTGCCCACGGTCCTTCAAGACGCGGGAGTCCAACTCAAGCTCTACACCGTGATGGATGTCGCCCTGAGCCGCAACGTCTGCGCGGGCAAAGGCTATCGCACGCAGAACCCCGCGGAATGCTCCCCGGCCGCGAGCGACTTCTATCAAGGGAAGGCCGTCATCATCCCCGGCTGCTGGCTGCCGGATGGAAGCTTCAACGATGGAGGCGGCGCGGCGCCTTGTTTCACGGCGAGCTGCACGACGGGCGCGGTCGGCGTCTGCGCACACTGGGGATACATCCCGGACCAGGAATGGCCTGGTGGCCCCCCACTCGCGCGGCTGTTCCAGGCGTGTGTGCGGGCCGCGCGCGCTGACTACAACGGCGACGGGGAGTCCTTCACCTGCCAGGGGACGTACGTCGACTTCGTTGACGGCCATGGCATCCAGACCCAGGACACCTTCGACGGTGGAACACTTCCGCCGCTGCTCTTCGAGTCCGCCTGGAACGAGAAAGGCGCCCTGCCCTTCGGAGTGCTGCCGGCGGGGGGCAGTTGTCTCAGGCCGCGCTACTTCCCCTCCCCGCTCTCGCGAATCCACGGGGCACCAGAAACGTGGCTGACGGCGAGCTACGACTGCCAGCAGCCCGGTGCCGCGGGGACCCCCTTGAGGAACTACTTCGATGGGGGCGTGCCGTTCCTGCTGCTGACCCAGACCTGGAAGAACGAGTACTGCGTCACGGATGATGGGACGGGGAGCGGGCTGCGCACCCATTGCCCCGCGTGCGATGCAGAGCCCCTCGGGCCCAGGACCTGTGGGGGTGGGAACTGCTCGCCGCCTTCGACGATGCCTTGAGCACCTCCACCCCAGAGGGCTGGGAGCCTCCACCAGCGTTCGACGAGTACCGCCTCATCCGCCTGCTGGGGCAAGGAGGGATGGGCCGCGTCTACCTGGCCGAGGACACGGCGCTCCAGCGACGGGTCGCCATCAAGTTCATCGGCGCCGAGCAGTCCGGACCAGGCCAGCGAGACCGGCTCTTCGCCGAAGCCCGAGCGCTCGCCCGCCTCCGTCATCCCAACGTGGTGGCGGTGTACCGGGTCTCGGAAGTGGGCGCCCACCCCTATCTGGTGCAGGAGTTCCTCCCCGGTGTCTCCCTGCGGGGCCTGTCCACCCCGCTCCCCCCGGAGCGAGTCCTCGCCATCGCCCTGGGACTCGGACGAGGACTGGCCGCCGCGCACCGGGCGCACGTGCTCCACCGCGACCTCAAACCGGACAACGTCATGGTGCTTCCGGATGGCGAGGTGAAGCTCGTCGATTTCGGGCTCGCCTTCACATGGGCGGAGCCAGGAGACACCGAGGCCGCGACCCAGCCCACCGTCTCCATCGCCGGCACACGCGGGTACATGGCGCCGGAGGCTCTGCGAGGTGAGCCGCCCAGCCCGCGGGGAGATGTCTACGGACTGGGCATGGTGCTTCACGAATTGCTCGTGGGCCATCGCCGCTTCGACGCGACCACCGCGAGCGGAGCGGTGGAGAAACCAGGTCCCCTCGATGCGCGCCCGCCCGGCACGGAGTTGGAGTCCTCCGGAAGTGGACTTGGCGTCCGCCTGCGCGCCCTCATCCTTCGGTGCCTCGAACATGAGCCGGCACGGAGATTCGCCTCCGCCGACGCGCTTTGCGCGGAGCTCGAGCGCTTGAAGGAGGAAAGCGGCGCGGTGCCGGTCCCTCCTGGCAATCCCTATCGCGGACTCCAGGCCTTCGACGCGGAGCACCGGGCGTTCTTCTTCGGGCGCGGCACGGAGGTTCGCGCCATCCATGAGCGGCTTCGTGCCCAGGCACTGGTGCTCGTCGCGGGAGACTCGGGGGTGGGCAAGTCGTCGCTGTGCCGGGCGGGAGTCTCGCCGCTCGTCACGCAAGCGGGACTCGGGGACGGCTGTGCGTACAGCGTGCTGTCGCTCATGCCTGGACGTCGGCCCCTCACGGCGTTGGTGGCCGCGGTGGCGGGCCGGCTCGGCCTGTCCGAGGAGACACTCGCGGCCCAGGTACGACAGGAGCCTGCGGCGATGGCACGGGCCCTGCGCGCCGCGGGGTCCGCGCGGGGCACCCTGCTGTTCATCGATCAGCTCGAGGAGCTGTTCACCCAGAGCGAGCCGGACGAGGCGTCCCTCTTCACGCAGGTGCTCGGGCACCTGGCCATCCTGGCCCGGGGCGTGCGCACGCTGGCCACGGTGCGCGGGGACTCCTTCACGCGGCTGGCCGCGCTGCCGGGGCTGGAGGACGAAGTGGCGCGCGCCCTCTTCCTGGTCAAGCCGCTGGGCCCGGAAGGAACACGCGAGGCGGTGGTTGGTCCGGCGCGCATGACGGGCGTCGCGTTCGAGACAGAGGCCCTGGTGGACACGCTCGTGGCGTCCTCCGCCCGCGCCCCAGGAGGACTGCCCATCCTCCAGTTCACCCTCGCCGAGCTGTGGGAAGCCCGAGACCCGTCCACCCAGCACATCCGAGAGGCATCGCTGGAGGCGCTTGGGGGCGTGGCCGGGGCCCTGAGCCGTCACGCGGACGGGGCGATTGCGGCGCTGCCCCCCGAGGCGCGCCTGGCGGCTCGCGGCCTGCTCCTGCGGCTCATCAGTCCGGAAGGCGCTCGGGTCCGGCGGACCACTCCGGAGCTCGAAGCCGAGACCTCCGCGAATCGCATCGCGCTGGAGGCCCTGGTCCGGGCGCGGCTCGTCGTCGTCCGGCAGGACGGCGAGGCGCACGTCCACGAGGTGGCGCATGAAGCCCTGCTCGAGGGTTGGTCCACCCTGCGCGGGTGGCTCGAAGCCGCTCGCCAGGAGCGGCAGGTGCTCGAGCGGGTGCGGCTCGCCGCTGCGGGGTGGGAGCGCGCGGACCGCTCCGCCTCGGCGCTCTGGAGCCGGCGTGAGCTCGACACGGTGGCCGCGGCTGGTGAGCTCGCGCTGACGCGACAGGAATCCGTCTTCCTCAAGGCTTCGCGGCGGGCGCTCCGGCGCGCCTTCGTGCGCCGTTTGGGGCTGGCCCTGGCCCTGCCCTTCACCGCGCTGGTTGCGGGGGGCGCGGCGTGGATCAAGGGCCGCCACGCGCTGGAGCGCACGGTGCAGGAGCACCTGGATGAAGCCCGGACTTCCATCATCGAAGCCCGGACCCACCATGCCGCGGCGAAGGCCGCGCGCGAGGACGCCTTCCAGCAGTGGGACACGCGAGGGGCGCGCGCCCTCACCGGTGCTCCGCGCGTGGGAGAGGCAGGGGCGCCGGAAGAGACCTGGGCCGAGGCACGAAAGAGCGATGGACGCGCGGACGAGGCCTACCAGCGCGCCACGCAGGCGCTCGACACCGCCCTGCTGCTGGACAGCTCGCGGAGGGAGGCGCGCGGACTGCTCGCGGAGGTCCTGACCGGGCGCATGGAGTTGGCGGAGTGGTTCTTCCGCCCCGGACAGCGGCGGGAAGCCCTGCACAGGCTCGCGAGCCTCGATGACGACGGCACAGGCCGACAACGGCTCCTCGCACCACCCATCCTGGACATCACCACGGAACCACCCGGCGCGGAGGTCCTGCTCCAGCACGACACGGGCCTGCCCGGAGCGCCCAGGCTGTCCGAAAGCATCTCCCTGGGCCCGACGCCCATCGTGTCGCACGCCCTCGCCAGGGGCCCTGGGTCCTATGTCCTCACCTTCCAGGCGCCGGGCCTGACGCGCGCCGTCCTGCCGGTGGTCGTCTCCGCGGGAGAGCACCTTCGGACGCACATCCCCCTGCCCCAGACGGCCGACATCCCAGAGGACTTCGTCTACATCCCGCCGGGCCGTTTCCTCTTTGGAAGCAGTGACGACGAGGCCCTGCGGCGCGAGTTCCTCCAGGCACCTCCGCTCCGGCAGGTGACGACCGAGGGTTACCTCATCGCCAGACATGAGGTGACGTTCGCCGAGTGGCTCGTGTTCCTGGATGCGCTGCCACCCGAAGAGCGGAGGCGACGGACGCCCGGCGTGCGGTCGACGGCCGGCGCACTGGCGCTCACCCGAGAGAAGACGGGCTGGCGGCTCATGCTCCAGCCGACGCAGCATCCCCTCTACGCGAACAGCGGCGAGCCCATCCGCTACCCGGGCCGCGCCCACAGGGCCGTGCAGGACTGGTCGCGCTTTCCCATCTCGGCCATCTCGCTGGAGGACGCGCGGGCGTACCTCGCATGGCTGGATTCCTCCGGGCGCATTCGAGGAGCCCGGCTGTGCACCGAATACGAGTGGGAGCGCGCGGCGCGTGGCGCGGACGCTCGCCTGTTTCCCATGGGCGATGTGCTCGGGCCGGACGACGCGAACTTCGATGAGACGTATGGCCGACAGCCGCTGGGGTTCGGTCCAGACGAGGTGGGGGCGCACCCCGCGTCCGCCAGCCCCTTCGGGGTGATGGACCTGGCCGGCAACGTCATCGAATGGGTTCGGTCGGTCCGAGAGCCCGAAGAGGCCGTGGCCCGCGGCGGGTCCTGGTACTACGACCGGATCTCCAACCGCTCCAACTCGCGAATGCCCAACGAGCCGTGGTTGAGGGACATCCGCATCGGCCTGCGCGTCTGCGCGCCCGCTCCGGCACCCCATCACGCGCCCTGACGAGACTGAAGCCGCCCGTGTCCGGACATGTCCGGACATGTCCATGACCGGCGCGCAAGCGACGGCGCCACGGCCATCACCCTGTCAGCGCGGATTGGCATGACGCGTGCTCGAGGGGACGCCCGAGCCGTTGTCACACCCAAACCTGTCACCGCACCGGAGAGAAACCCATGCTGTTTGCCATGGACGTGTCGCCAGAGATGACGTTCCCGAAAGATGAAAGCGCATACAGCGCCAAGGTGGACGCACCGGCGCGAGGTGAAGACACTCCCAAAGGCTTCGAGACGAGGGCCATGAAGCCACCCGACGCCGGCACGACCTACACCCTCACCATGGTGAATCAATCCTCCCAGCCATGGATTTTCTATGTCTATCAGACGTTTCCAGAACAGACGAGCGACATCTTCTCGCTAGCGTGGCTCGCCAGTCCGTACGAGATTGTTCCGAAAGCACAAATCACCTTCAAATGGGAGGTCAACTACACCTTCCTCTGGGGACAGACGGGTGTCTTGGAGCCGGGCGTGTCGTTCGTCGCGGGGATGTCCATCGATGCGGACCCACAAGCAGGGGACACGACCCAGTTTTCGGTGAAGCCTGGTCCGAATCTGACTCCGGCGCAGCCCGGCGGCGCCCCGGGGACCTTGACCATCTACGATCAGCCGGATGTCCCCAACTCCGAGTTCTCGGTGGGTATCGGGATGGGGGATGCCGGAACGTTCGCGACTCAGGCCGGCACCAACCTCAAGCATGTCTTTGCGCCCACGCCCTCGTACTGGGTCGCGGCTGGGATTGACCAGCAAGTCGGGACGGTGCTGGACATCCAGACCGTCACCCAGACAGCTCCGGTCATCTACCCAGCCAATGTCTACTCCCTCACCGCGACGCTGCAAGACAACAACACGTGGACCATCAAACCCTGAGTCCACCCGGCGCCGCGGTTGATAGGCGTTGAAGACCCCAGACACGGAGGGAAGGGGCCGGGCCAGGCCGAGCGAGATGACCTCAAGCGGCGTCAGGGCCGTGGCTTCACGCCCCAGACGCCCACCTTGCCGTCGTCCATGCCCCAGCTCACGAAGCGTCCGTCGGGAGAGAAGTTCGCGGTGCTTCCCTCCTGGTCGTCCAGGTCCGAATAGGAGAAGACACGGCGTCCCTCGCGAACGTCGATGACCTCGAACGCGCTCGTGTCCGGACCCGCCGCCAGCAAGGTGCCCTCCCGATTGAACTCGAACTGCAGGGCCCCGGAGGCCGGGGCCCTGATGCTCCGAGTGGTTTCAAGTCCGGGAAGGTCCAGGAACAACAACTGGCCAGCGGAATCCGCGGCGACCAGCGACGCTCCGGACGGCGTGAACGCCACGGTCCAGATTTGCTGTGAATCGAACGTGCGGGCCCCCAGGAGCTTACCGGTCCTCGCATCCCAGAGGCGAACCGAGCCACGTGTCGCGGCGCCGTCCTGCTCCTCGGCGACACCCACGGCCGCGAACCGGCCATCCGGCGACAATGTGCAGCCGTAGAGGAAGGCCGGGTCCTCCAGCCGCCACATGAGCCAGTTGCGCTCCAGGCCCCAGAGCAGGACGCGTCCCTGGCCGGCCGTGAGCAGCAGGCACGTGCCGTCCGACGACAGGCACCCACGGGCGACGGACCCGCCAACCTCCACCGAGGACAACAGCTTGCCGTCGGTGACGGACCAGGTCTGGAGGGTGCCGCGTAGCGTCACGGACAGAATCCGCTGGGAGTCGGGCAGGAACCACGCGCCCACGCATGGGGAGGCGGGGTGCGCGACAAGCGGAGCCGACTCATCCGAGTGCAGGTCCCACCAACGCAGCGGCGTACCGCCATGCTCCTGGACCGACAACAGATAGCGCGACGACGCATCCCAGGCCAACCGCTGCCACCGCGAGTACGGCGACGGTTCTGGCGGCCCCAGCGTTCGCAGCAGGGACAAGTGCCTCGCGGTGTCAGGGGTCAGCGGTAGGGAGGGAATGAGCATGGTGCGAGTCCGGGGAGCACGCGCATGGCCGCTCAGCGGCGCGGCTTTAAGGGCTTTCAGGGCCCGTCACCGTGCGGAGTCCATGATCCAGCCGGGGATGGAGCAGACGAACCAGGTCAACCCTAGCACCAGGAGCAGCCCCATCACGATGGAGAGCACCCACGCGGCTAATTGGAAGGGGCGCGCTTGCCGCTCCAACTCGAAACAGACCTCCTCGAAGGGAATGGCCTGTTGAAACGTCTGCCAATTCCCATCCATGAGCACCAAGTCGGAGGACTTGAGCTCGCCCCGTCGCAGCATCGCCTCGAGCTGCGCGACATCCCCCGCTCCTTCACGCGCGTCGATCTCCTTCGCGCCGGTGAAGACCTCGCTGACGAGGCCGAACAGGCGCAGCCCCGCCGCGAGTGGCAACAGATACAGGAACGCGAACGGGCCAAGCAGCAGCCACACCATCCCTGCGTTGGTGGAGAGTTCTTCCCGGTCCTGGTGGTGTCTGGCTTTGTACTCGGCCCAGAAACTCGACAGGTCGATACGTCCCTTCAGGGCTCGGAAACGGAAATGCACCCGGTCACCTTAGCAGGGGCTTCTCGGTCACGTCGAAACGCGAAAGAACCAGCTCAGCGTGACGCGCTCACCGGGTTCTCCTCGCTTGACGCTCCTGCGTTGAGAGGCGGCGGGAATCGGCCCCGCCGCCACGGGGCTCACCGCCGCGAGGTCCTCCGGCGCAGGTGCAGCGCCAGGCCAAGCAGGAGGAACGGCACGGCCCCTGGGACACCAGGGACTCCAGCGCACCCTCCACATCCTCCACCCTCCCCCTCCTCCGGCTGCGACTCCTCCGTATAGGTGAAGCCCCCCGCGAGACGGCCACTGCCCCCACCGGGGTTGAGGACGACCACCTCCACGGCCCCCGGCGTGGCGCGGGAAGGTGTGGTGGCCGTGAGAGAGGTCGCGCTGGCCACGACAACATTCGTGGCCTCCGCCCCGCCGAGCGTCACACGGACGTTGGGGGTGAAGTTGGCGCCTCGCACGGTGATGACGGTGCCCCCCTTCGTGGAGCCGGTGTTGGGGCTCACGGAGGTGACCGTCGGAGGCCCATCCGCCTCGTAGCTGAATCCTCCCGCCTGGACGGCCCGAAGCCTATCCGGGTTGATGACCTCCACATCCACCCGACCCGGCTCATGGGCCGGCGAGACGGCACTGATGGAGGCGCCACTCACCACGAGCACTGAGCTGGCCTCCACGCCTCCGAAGCGCACGGTGGCGCCCGTCACGAAGTCCGAACCCCGCAGCGTGACCGTGGTGCCGCCCCTCGACGGGCCCACGCTCGGCGAGACCGCGGAGAGAACCGGAGGGGGCGCGGCCTCATAAGTGAAGGCCCCCGGCAACGTCGTCCCCTGTCCATCCGGATTGGTGACGGTGACAGCCACCACTCCCGCGGCGTGGGCTGGCGTGGTGGCGGTGAGAGAGCTCGGGCTCGCCACCTCCACCCGCGAGGCCGCCACGCCGCCGAACGTCACGCTGGCGCCCGGAGCGAAGCCATCGCCGCTGAGCGTCACCGTCGTCCCTCCGTTGCCCGGACCGCGCACGGGAGAGAGCCCCGTGAGCACGGGAGCCGGAGCCGCCTCGTACGTGAAGCCCCCGCGCAGGGAGCCCTCCTGCCCGTCGGCGTTGCGCACCACCACATCCACCGTGCCCGCCGCGTGCGGAGGGAGGAGCACGGAGAGCGAGGTGTCACCGGACACGGAGACCTCGCTGGCGGCCACACCGCCAAAACGCACCGAGGCCCCCGGGCCGAAGCCCGTTCCGGTGACACTCACCCGCACCCCTCCCGTCGAGAGGCCACGTCCCGGAACCACCGAGACGACCGTCGGCGGAGGCGGCACCTCGTAGGTAAAGGCTCCCGGAAGGGTGGCGCCCTGCCCGTCCGCGTTGCGCACCACCACGTCCACCCTTCCCTGCGCGTGCGCGGGGGTGGTCGCGGAGAGGGACGTCCCGCTGCTCACGCTCACCGCCGTGGCCGCGACACCTCCGAGGAGCACCTGGGCCCCTGGCGCGAAATGGGTACCCGCGAGGGTCACGCGCGTGCCTCCCGTGGCGGGACCGCGCCCTGGGTTGATGGCGGCCAGGGTCGGCGCCGGCGCGGGCTCGTACGTGAAGGCCCCGGGCAGCGTGGCCTGCTGCCCATCGGGGTTGCGCACCACCACGTCCACGGTGCCTACCGCCCGCGCGCTCGTCGTCGCGGTGAGCGAGGTGGCGGAGTCCCACGTCACCTCGGTGGCGCGCGCCCCCCCGAGCAGCACCGTGGCGCCTGGCGCGAACTGACCTCCCGTGAGCGTGACACGTGTCCCACCGGAGCTCAGCCCTCGTCCGGGGCTGATGCCCGAGAGGCTCGGCGCGGGGGCCGCGACGTACGTGAACCCATTCACCAGGGTGCCCGTCTGCCCATCGGGAGTCCGCACCACCACGTCCACCGTCCCCGCCGCATGCGCGGGCGTTGTCGCCGCGAGCGACGAGGCATCATTCACAAACACTTCCGTGGCCAGCACCCCGCCGACATGCACCGTGCTGCCCGGGACGAAGTACCTGCCGGTGATGAAGATGCGCGTGCCCCCATTGGAAGTGCCCTGGCTCGGGCCGAGCCCCGTCACCTCCGGCGCGGGGACCTGACTGAAAGTGAAGGCGGCCGAGAGCGTGGCCGTCTGTCCATCCGGGTTGCGCACCACCACGTCCACCGTCCCCGGCACATGCGCGGGCGTGCGTCCCGTGAGCGTGGTGGAATCCCTCCGGGTGATGTCTGTCGCGCTGACGCCCCCCAGGCTCACGGCGACTCCGGGAGCGAAGTCCGCGCCGCGCAGGAGGAAGGCCTCTCCACCCGAGGACACGCCGGTGTTCGGACTCACGGACGCAAGGGACGGCCCACGCGACGCCACGTACGTGAAGCCACCGGCCCACGTGGTCGACTGCCCGTCCGCGTTCTCCACCTGCACATCCACGAGGCCCGCGGCATGCACCGGCGTGAAGACCGAGACCGAGGTGTCACTCAGGACGGACACGCCCTCGGCCTCCACCCCGCCGAAGCGCACCTTCGCCCCGGTCCGGAAGCCCGAGCCACTGAGCGTCACACGCTGCCCTCCGTTGCTCTCGCCAAAGTCCGGGTTGATGGAGGAGAGGGTGGGCGGCGCCAGATAGGTGAACGCCTTCGCGAGCACCGTGGACTGCCCATCCGGGTGGATGACCGCCACGTCCACCACGCCCGCCGCACGCGCCGGAGCCGTGGCCGTGAGGGTGTTGGCACTGACGACGGTCACATCGGTGGCGTCGACGGAGCCCAGCGTCACTCGGGCCCCCGCCACGAAGTTCGAGCCCGTGAGCGTGAGCGCACCGCCGCCCCGCGTCGGACCGGAGCTCGGAGCGATGCCCGTGAGCACCGGCGCGGGCGCCTTCTCGTACGTGAAGCCCCCGTCCAAGGTGGCGCGGCTCCCGCTCGGGTTTGCGACCACCACATCCACCACGCCCACCGCATGCGCCGGAGTCGTGGCGGTGAGGTGCTCGGCATCCACCACGGAGACCGCGCTCGCCGCCACCCCACCGAAGGACACGGTGGCACCCGACTCGAAGCCCGAGCCGGTGAAGCTCACCTGCGTCCCTCCGGTGGAGGGGCCGGACGACGGAGCAAGGCCCGTGAGGCGCGGCGACGGCGCCAGCTCGAACCCAATCCATGCCGCGCCCGTGGCGCAGCGCACCTGAATCTGGCCCGACGACGCCCCCTCCGGCACGACGACCTGCATCCGCGTCCCCGACGTGGAGAGGACCGTGCTTCGACTCACGAAGCCGGGGAAGAGGGCCTGGCACCCGGACAGGTTTGTTCCGGACAGCTCGACGGTGGCGCCCACCGCGGCCCGAGCGGGGCTGATGCCCGTGAGCGACACGGAGCTCTCCGCGTCGACGACGAAGCTGGCCGAGGACGTGGCACTGCCCCGGGTGTTCACCACGGTGATGGGTCCTGTGGTGGCCGCCGGAGGCACCACGACGAACAGCCGCGTGTCATCCCCAGTGTACGAGACAATCTCCGCCTTCACCCCGTTGAAGCGGACCTCGGTGAGCCCGGTGAAGCCGGAGCCCTCGAGCAGGACCTCCGTACCGGGGCCGGCCCGAGCCGGGGCGAAGCCGGTGAGCGTGGGCGCGTTCACCGACTGGAGGATGAAGCTCTCCGGCGAGACCGTCGTGCCGCTGCCCGTCCAGAGCGAGATGGGACCCGAGCGCCCACCCGTCCCGGGGATGGTGACGACAACCTGCGTGTCGTCGAGGACCGTGAAGGAGGTCATGGCCGCCCCCGTCACACCCACCCAATTCGTACCCGAGAGGCGCGCGCCGGTCAGCGTCACCTGGGTGCCAGGCGGGCCGCTCGTGGGCGACATGCGGGAGATGACCGGCCCCGGCAGCACCGTCAAGGTCTGGCTCGACGTGGCGGTGCCCAGGGAGTTGCGCACCGCGATGGGACCCGAGGTCGCGTCGTCGGGTATCCAGAGGTAGAGGGATGCGTCGGAGATCGGCCAGAACCGGGCCAGGGTGCCATTGACGCGCACCTGGGTCGTTCCGGTGAAGCAGCCCCCTCGAACCGTGATGAGTGCTCCATTCGACCCACCGGATTCCGGAGAGAACCCGGCGATGGAAGGCGTGCAGCCGCTCACCACGGTGAAGTCCACGGACACCAGGGAGGTGCCGGCCGGTCCGGAGACATTCACGGGCCCGGAGACCGCTCCACTCGGCACCTCCGCGGTCATCCGGGTATCGCTCAGCACCTCGAACCGGGAGGAGAAGACACCTCCGAAGCTCACGGAGCGGGTGCCCGTGAAGCCCGTGCCGGTGAGCGTCACCTTCGTCTCGACCGCGCCTCCCGTTGGGGAGAGGCCTGTCACCGTCGGCGGAGGGAGAACCGCGAAGGAGGTGCTGGACGTGGCGCTGCCCAGGGCGTTGGTGACCTGAAGGGGCCCGCTCGTGGCGCCGGGCGGCACCTGGACGGACATCGAGCCATCGCTGGAGAAATAGAGGGACCTCGCCGGCACGCCGTTGAAGGTCACCCGCGTGGAGCCCGTGAACCCCGAGCCGTAGAGGGTGACGAGCGTATCGACGCCGCCCTCCGAAGGGGTGATGCGCGTGAGGGAGGGTGCGCTGTGGGCCTCCACGACGAACGCGTCGTGGGAGTAGCTGAAGGTCCCGGCCTCCAACCGGATGCGCCCGGTGCTCGCCCCGGGAGGGACGATGACCGTCAGCTCGGTGTCACTGAGCACCATGAAGGTCGCCTCCGCGTTCGACTCGAACCTGGCCCCGCGGACCTGGGTGAAACCAGTACCGGTGAGCGTCACCGTGGTGCCGAGGGGGCCACGCGCGGGCGTGAAGCCGGTGACACGCGGCGCCGACAGCACGGTGAAGGGCGAGGCCGAGGTGACCGCCCCCGCGCTGTTGATGACCCGGATGGGACCGGTGGCGGCTCCGGCCGGTACGGACGCACTCAGCCGACCATCGCTCGTGAGGGAGATGGACGTCGCCGGCACTCCGTTGAACTCCACCCGACTCACCCCCGTGAAGTAGGAGCCGTCCATCGTCACCTGGGTGCCCACATCCCCGCTCGTCGGGGAGAAACGGGTGAGGGTGGGCACGCCTCCGCCGAGCACCGTGAAGTGCTCCGTGGAGTCGAGCCACTGCCCCGCGTAGACCTGCACTGGCCCCGTCTCGGCTCCTGGAGGAACGATGGCCGTGAGCTGCGTGGGGGTCACCGCGATGACGCTCGCGTACGCATTGCCAATCTGCACGGACGGGGTCCCCACGAAGCCGCTTCCGGTAATCGTCACCACGGTTCCCACCGCGCCGCTCTTGGGGCTGAAGCCGGTGAGCGTGGCCGCCGGCAGAACGGAGAACACGCCCCCCGTCACCTCCCCCTTCGTGTTCACCACGCGGATGGGGCCGCTGGTCGCGCCGGGCGGGACGTAGACGTAGAGGCGCGAGTCATCACTGATGGAGATGTCCGTCGAGGGAGTGCCGTTGAAGGTGACCGCCGTGGTCCCGGTGAAGTTCGCGCCGTTGAGGGTGATGTTGGTGCCGGCCCGGCCGGTATTCGGAGAGAAGCTGCTCAAGGCGGGGCTGGCACTGCTCTGCACGGAGAAGCGGGCGTCGGAGGAGACCCGTCCACCCGGAGCGTCGAGGCTGAAGGCTCCGCTCAACGTCCCCGTCGGAATGGTGACGGTGAGCTGGCTGTCGCTTTTGGAGGTGACGGCCAGGGTGGTATTCCCCAGGCGGACCTTCGTGGCACCGGTGAAGCCACTGCCATTCAGGGTGACGACCGTACCGACCGGGCCGGACGAGGGACTGAAGCCGGTGATGCGGGGGGCGGGCAGGACGGTGAAGTCGGCCCCAGAGACTCCCACGCCTCGTGAGTTGTACACGCGGAGACGACCGGTGGACGCCCCGGTGGGGACGGAGGCGGAGAGGCTCGTGTCGCTCTCCACGGAGAGCGAGAAGATGGCGCTCGTCCCGTTGAAGCTCACGGTCGTGGCCCCCGTGAAGCCCGTTCCGGTGAGGGTGACGCGCATCCCCTCGCCCGCGGCGGCCGGAGTGAAGGACGTGATGGTGGGCACGGCGCTGCCGAGCACGGTGAAGACCCCCAGCCGGGAGTACCCGCCTGGAGTGTCCACCTCTATGTTCCCGGTGGTCGCGCCCGGAGGAATCGTGGCGGTGATGCGCGTGCTGTCGACCACCGTGAAGGAGGTGGCCTTGGCCCTGTCGAAGGTGACCTCCGTCGCGCCCGTCAGGTTGGTTCCGGTGAGGGTGACGAGGGTGCCGGCGGCGCCGTGCTGCGGAGTGAAGCCGGTGAGCAGCGGCTGTGGAATCACCGTGAAGGCGCTCGACGAACTCACCGAGCCCGAGTCCGTGACGACGGTGATGAGCCCGGAGGTGGCCCCATAGGGGACTTCCGCTGTCACCCGTGTGTCGCTGTAGATCGTGAACTCGGCGGCCACGCCGTTGAAGCGAACGACCCGCGTCCCGGAGAGGCCGGTCCCCGTCAGGGTGATGTCGTCCCACCAGACCCGACCACTCGCCGGGCTGAAGCTCGTCAGGGTCGGAGCGGCCAGCGCCTGACGCGACTCCCCCCGAGGTGCATCCGCTGCCAGACCCGCGTCTTCACAAGCGCCCACCACCAGCGCCATGAGCGCCAGGAGGACTCCCCCAAACCGTGACATGCCCTGCTCCTTCCCCAAGGGCGCGCATCCTCGCGGATTCCTCGCGGGAAGGTCCAGGGCAGATGGAGGAGGACTCGGGCCAACACCATCCGAACCTCTCCGGCCCCACTTCCGCGGAGAAAACGTCACCACGGGTCGCCGGCGCTGACCTCCGCTGCACGCTGAGACACCGTGAGCCACGGGAACAGCGAGAGGAGTTCACCGATGACGGACTCCGAATGCGAATGGGCGCGAGCCTCCTCATCGAAGAACAGAGGGTCCAGCTCAAAGACGATACGCGACCCGTTGGCGGGAGCCTTCGACGAGTCCTGCATGGGCGAGATGATGCCGCCTCGCGAATACATCGCCTCGCGTCGAATCTCGCCGTTTGAGGTCTGAAGGAAGAGTCGAGACGACAAGGCATTGAGGATGAGACCGTGCGCACCAAGCAGGCCCCAAGAGGGCGAACTGCCAGCGAAGAGCGTCATCATCTGCCGGTCGATAACACTGAGCGACGACCCACGATAGTCGACCCGTTCGAATGAAGCATTCTCCCACGGGCAAGACAGTTCAAACACGGGGCCGGGCCAGATTCGAAGCGCCACGGGCATCCTGTCGCTCCGGTTGCCCGCCGTGGCGACGCTCTCGATTGTCTGCCTGAGCAACACAGCAGCCTGGCGGTTCGAGTCCCCCGCCCCCAGATACATATCTGGACGAGCCCGAATCGACTCGTGGACCAACAACACCTTGATGTGCATGCTCGTCATAGGCGGCCCAAACTACCGCATCCGTGGCGTCGCTCATGACCTTGTGACAAGCGCGCAGATACCCGCTGTCTGCTCCAGGAGGGTTGTGGGGCCGGTTCAGAATACCGTCCCGACAGTGTCCTGCACGACCGCGTAGCGGAAGATGAAGGCGGGCCCCGTGCTGCATGGAACCCAACCTGCGGCGAGTGCTCGTTCAATGATGTCGCGCACAGTGGCAGGGGTGATTCCCGTCCCATGGCGAGCAATCCAGTTATCGGGACGACTCACGGAGAGGTCAACGAGGAGGACTTTGCGCGGGCCTTGCGTGCTTGCTTGGACAGCAATCCTCATAGGCGTCTGGGAGACCGCCTGCATGTACGTGGGCTTCTTCCGGATACGCCACTCGTACTCGGACTCACCTACGGAGATCTTGCGGCTGCCCTTCTTTGGAATGGTCATCGAGCCCTCCGTTACTTTCAGTTCACGCCCAGATGGGCGCGGCTGCCCTCATGTGTCTCGTTGGAAAGGGCGGGGTTGACTGGCGGAAGAGGAGCCACGACTCACAGACGCGAGCCATCGCGCGCATACAACTCACTGCAGAGATTCTGGTTCGTCTCCTCCCGACGGACGCTTGCCGTGAACGGCTGGGCCGCGGTTCCCACGGCCTGGACGTACACCTCGGCGACCCGCGCGCACGACGGCTCATCCATTCCGACGCGGATGTTGCAGGTGATGGCGAGGTCACGTCCCGGGCCCGCGTCGACGATGCCGACGATGTCGTAGATGCGCCGCATGTCCATGATGTCGGCCCGGTTGCAACCGAGCGCGCGCAACTCGGCGGCCCCAGGGGCGTTCACTGATTCACGGGCCATGCGCTGGGACTCCTCGGCGATTCGCCCCATGCGTCTCATCGCCTCGCGATTCCTGAACAGCCAGGTGCCCACCACGCCCAGGAGGACGAGGGCGAGGACGATGGGCCACCGCCGGGGTGGGCGCGCCTGGAGTGGGGGGTTGGACATGGTCCGATTCTCGTCCGCCGGGTTCCACGGCGTCCAGCAGTCGCGCGGGCAGGCAGACCGACGGGGCTCGAGACGTCTGGCAGATGGCCATCGAGCATACCCACGACACTCGCAAGTTGGCCACGGGCAAGGGGGCCGAGCTGCGCACCTCGAAGGTGCGGCAGGCGCTGCTGACGGAAGGCGCCACACCCCACGTCACTGACGAGTGACCTTGGCGCATCAGCGCAACGCCCTACAACGACCTCTCCCTTCTCGCACACGAATCTGCCCAAGGACTGGACTGGATAAATGGACCTCCAGCGAGCCCAGGCCGCCCGCGACTCAGGTCACGGCGGGTTGACCACGAGATAGGTGACATCGGTACCGGAGTAGCGCGGCTGGTACCACGTCCCCCCGCAGTTCTGGTACGTGATGTTGTTGGTCACGACTGTCGAACACGACGGAGGAAGTGAACGAACCACCGAGCCAACGGCCACTGCGGTCGCCGTCGCGCCAACCTCCCTCGCGACAGGGTGATAGTTTTCGTCGACATTGACGTCGATGTCGCGGTGCACGTCGACGTCACGATTGACATTCACGTTTCGATTGACGTCGACATTGTTGTACCTGTCCCGCTCGACCTGGGTGTTCACATGGGTCTGCGTCGTATTGCGGACCGCACGCGCTTCGGCGCTCAGGGCGGTCAACCCAAGAACGGAGACCAGCGCGAAGGATAGCAGAGAGGAAAGGGGGCGCATGGGTGCAGGCTCCTTGGTCATGGGCTCCGTCCGGACCGCGGCTGGCTCGCATCAAAGAGAATCCGATGAGAATCCGCCGGAGGAGTGAAAGCAAACACAGTGTCACCAACGTCGGGCTTCAGGTCCCAATCGAGGACGGCGACGTGCTGGGGTTGCGCTGGGTCCTTCGTGCTGGTGATGACGAGCTTCCGAGGCAGTGGCTGGTCTCCTTTCTGAATCCAGAGCTGCCAGTCCACGCCCTTCTGCCGGAAGGCATACTGCTCGGTCTCCACGCCCTCGATGGTCGCCGGCCCCACATCAATGGCCGATTGGATGTCGTTGATACCGCTCTTGTCCGTCCCCCAGTAGAAGAGGTCGACGAGCGGCAACTCGACGCCATAGCGCTGCTCGGCGACGGAGACTGTCTCGGCCAGCGTGGGCGGGGCATCGAACGAGGCGTAATACCCACCCTTCGGGCCATTGACCGTGAAGGTCTTCCCGTCGTACCAGAATTGGCGCTGCTTCCGGTCAGACTTGATGTCGACGCGGAGCCGATCAGGGCGACGCACTCGGATATCCGCATCCGCGGACAACTGGACCTTCTGCCCACTGTCCAGGACCTCATCCGTGGTCGTCTCCGCCTCGACCTCGAACGCAGGCAAGGACCGCAGGAAGGCCCCCATCTCCTCCAACGCCTTGATGGCCTGAGGGTCGACCGCGGGCTCATCGCGAGGGGCCCCGCCTCGCTCCACTTCTGTCGCGAATGCAGTCGAGCAACCTCTCACCAGCCCGCCCGCACACAGCAACAGCACGGCCATCTGCCCGCCCCTCACCAGGCTACGACTCCTCCGAAGTGCCATCGCGAACCTCTCCTCCTCGCGCATCCCAGGAGCCACCCACGGCTCTGTCTCTCAACCTGGAGATGCTCGGAGCGTGAGCAAGTCCGGACGGCAGTGGCCCACGGCTCGGAGGCCGGTTCGAGGAGAAGGCGGGACCTGCGCGTCGGTGGCGTTGCTGCCCGCGCATTCATCAACCCCGACGCAACCAGGGCGCGCACGTTATTCCGCAGACCGGGTTGCCCCGTTTCGATTCCTGAATGTCGACTCGCCTCTCGCATGTCTATCCTCTCAGCCTCGCACCCAATCAGGCTCTTCCCCGCTCTCAAGTGCATGAGTGCTCTCGGCCACAGCAGGGAAACGTGTCCCCTCGGCGACCACCGCAATCAGGTCAGCGAGGGCACGGCTATTCCCCTTCAATGCACCTGACTCGATGGAGTCGAGCTTGTAGGCCTTGAATCTCTCCACCGCGGCATCGCTCCGCCCCTCCATCAGGACCGTCAATGGGCGATTGGGATAGCGTTCGTCAGTGATGGGAACCTCTCTCGCAACCTCCGAGAGATGCAGCGCGAGCGCCGCTGCGCGGCCCTCCAATCCCGCGCATCTCCGCGCGCAACTGCTGGGACGACGCGCTCACCGAGAGCGTCTTCTCCACGCTGAAAGTGGAAGGCCACGAGTCGCCCTACAGCGACGCGAACCCCAACCCCTCCGAGAGACAACACCTCCTCCCGGAGAGGCCCAGGCTCACCCGCTCGACGCCTCGTCCTAGCGCGCGGGGGCCGCGCCACGCCGACGGGACCGCGCAAGCCACCATCCCAGCAACACCGCGCCGAGCCCGCTCGCGCTCGAGCCTCCCGCCTGACACCCCCCTCTCTCCGGCTGCGGGGTTGGCGTTTCGGGTTCGGGGGACGTAGGAGCCTTCGTCACGACGATGGAGAACGAGCAGCTGCTGCTGTTCTTCGCCGCGTCCGTCGCGGTGATGCTCACCGGGTGCGTCCCCTCCGGCAGCCGCGTGCCCTGCGCGAGCGAGTAATTCAAGGAGGGCACACTGACACGGTCCGTCGCGATGACCTCCGGCCATGTCGCCGCGGCCTTCCCATCCACCGGCTCCGCGACGAGCCGCTGTGTATCAGGGCAGGTGAACCGTGGAGCGGTGGTGTCCTTGACGGAGATCGGGACGACACACTGGACCTGGTTCTTCGCCGTGTCCCGCGCGGTCACCCGGACCTCGCTCGTGCCCATGGGAATGAGGCTCCCCATGGCCGGCGTCACGTCCATCTCCGGGCGCGACGCCGCATCCGTGGCCTTGGGGAGGTCGAAAGCCAACGCGGCACCTTCGGGCCCTGTCGCCTCGAGGGAGAGGAACGCCGGACAGGCGCTCAGGGTGGGCGCTATCGTGTCCTGGACGATGACCTCGAAGGTGCAGCTCGCCGTGTTGCCCCAGGAATCCCGCGCGGTGGCCGTGACGGGCGTGGTCCCCAGCGCGAGCATGCGCCCCTGCGCGATGCTGTACTCCATGGATACCGCCGAGGCCACATCCGCGGCCGTCGCCATGGAATAGGGAATGTAGACGGGCGCGCCTTCGACGTGGGTCGCCTCGATGCGAAGGGGTGTCCGTGCGCAGGTGATGGTGGGGGGCTGGGTGTCGCGCACCGTGACGTCGAACGTACATGTTGAGCGATTGCCAGCCTCGTCCAGCGCGGTCACCGTCACCGCGGTGGTGCCGAGGGAGAACGAGTCACCGGAGCGACGGCTGTAGCGGATGATGGGCGGCGCGCCGCTCGCGTCCACCGCCGTGGCGCTCGCGAACGTCACGGGCTGCGAGTACTGGCGAATGGCCTCCTCGGCGACCGACGGCGGACACGTCACAGTGGGGGGTGACGTGTCCTGGACGGTGCGCTCCATCGCCCACAGCTCGGCGCCCGTCTCGCGGGTGCGCGCCTGGAAGAACAGGCGGCGTCCCGCGACCGCGAACTCCGTGGGCGACGACGAGTCCGGCCCCGGCGCCAGGTCCGCGAAGCGCGCGGTTCCAGCCTCCGTCCCGTCGGTCATCCAAAGCTCCAATCCTGACAGTCCATCCGACGCCGCGAACACCAGGGGCCCATCCGGCCCCAACCCGACCATCGGCCCCGGGGTGCCCGTCGCGCTCGCGGGCCCCGGATGGATGTCCTTCACCCGTCGGGTTCCCATCGCCGTCCCATCGCTCGTCCAGGGCTCGTAGCCATGTCCTGCGTCATAAGCCCAGAACCACAGCGCGCCCTGGAACGCGGTGAGCCGCGTGGGGGCCAGGGCCCGACTGGGAGCCTCGAGGAGGGCGACCTGTTCCGCCGGGCCTCCGCTCGTCCTCCACAAGCGCGCGGGGCCGTCCTGGGTCCAGGTCACGAAGTAGACCTGCCCCCCCATCAAGACGGTGCTCAGCGGGTCCCCGAAGACAGACGGGCTCCCGGAGAAGCGCGTCAGCACACGTGTGCCCGGCCCCGTTCCATCGCTCGTCCACAGCGCGAAGCCCTCCGCCTCCGTCTCGGCCCAGAACAGCACCTGGCTGCCCCATGCAACCATGTGGCGGATGGGGGGCATGGCGAGGTTGTCGGAAGAGAATGCCTTCACCGGCCGCGTGCCTGGCGCGGTACCGTCGCTCGTCCACAGCGACTCGTCTCCCAGCCCGATGCCCGCCGCGAAGAAGAGGTGCTCTCCCGCGGTGACGAAGAGGCGGGGGTTCACGTTGAAGATGCCGTCCTGCACCGCCGCCACGGACACAGTGCCCTTCCGGCTCCCGTCCGTCTTCCAGAGCGCCGACGGGCCGTCGCTCTCCGCGCCGTTGGAGCCGAAGTAGAGCGTCTGTCCCAAGACAGCGGCGGGAGGAGTCTGGCCCAAGGGATAGCGGGTCGCGGGCAACTCCCGGAACACGAAAGGTCGATCCCACCAGCGCTCTCCATCCGTGACGAGCAACGCGGCGGTGTGTTCCGTGCCGCTCCCGCTGCCCGGCCTCTGACTCCAGAGGAAGGACTGTCCGCCCGCCGTGCCGACGGGGCGGATGCTCGCGCCCTGGGTGGAGCCCCCTCCGATGTTGGGATGCGTCCCCTCCCCGCTCCCGTTGCTCGTCCAATAGCTCTCGTTGATCGTGGAGAACAAATCCCGCGCCGTCGCCGAGAAGACGAGCGAACCGCCCACGTTGAAGCCCTGCCGTGGCGCCCCACTGGCCTTGTCGGGGATGACACGCCCCAGCGCGCGGGAGCCCGCCGCGGTGCCATCACTGAACCAGAGGAACCCCGCGGGCATGGAGAGGAAGAGGCGATTGCCAGCGATGGGATGGACGTAGACACCTGAGGAGAACCTGCTCTCCAGGGTGACCACCTTCTGGAGCCCCGACAGGGTTCCATCGGTCTTCCACAGCTCGCGCGCGGAGCCCGGGAACGAAGGCCAGACGAAGACGCCATCGGGCGCGACCGCCGCGACCCAGGCATTGGAGAGCCCCTGCGTGGGCAGCCCCGTGACCTGACGCGTTCCCGGCGCGGTGCCATCACTCACGAAGACCTGCGAGTTCCCGTCCTCGACCGCCGCGGTGAACCAGAGCCGCGTGCCCCCCACAACGAGGTGCGTGGGCTCCGCGCCCCCGGGACCGGGACGCAGGTCGAGCAGTCGTTGCGTACCCGCCACCGTGCCATCCGAGACCCACAGCTCATTTCCCGCCTGGGCATCCCACTGAGGGAAGAAGACCCTTCCCTCCAGGCTCACCAGGTCGGGGGCGAACGACGACCCCGACGAGGCCTGGAGGGACAACAGCCGGTAGGTCCCCTCCTCGGTGCCGTCGCTGCGCCACAGCACGTAGCGGTAGTCCTCGATGCCCTGGGTCTTGAAGTAGAGCAGCGTGCCCGACGAGAACAGCGCGAAGGGGCCGTCAAAGCTCGGTTTGTTGGCTGGCATCACGTCCTTCACCATCACCGTGCCGGCGGCGGTGAGGTCGCTCTTCCACAGCGTCCTCCCAAGCGCCGGGTCGGTGATGACGAAGAAGAGCGTGTCTCCCACCCACGCGTGCGTGTTCGACGCGGCGCCCCCGGTGACGCCCGTGGTGAGGCGCGTGGTGCCGGCGGCGGTGCCGTCACTCCGCCACAACTCGAAACCCGACTGGGACGAGGGGGCTGACTTCACGAAGTAGAGCGCGCCGCCGTGCACCGTCATGAACGCCGGAGGGTGCGTCATCGAAGCAACCACCGTGGTGCCCTCGGTCGTTCCATCCGTACTCCAGAGGGCGGAGTTGGTGTTGCCCGGAGCCGTCCGGGCACTGAAGTACAATCTCCCGCCCATCTCCGTGAGGTTCGACGGCTGTGAAGACGCGGGGCCTGGGAGCAAATCCCTCACCAGCGACGTGCCCGCCGTCGTCCCATCTGTCTTCCACAGCTCCACGTCACCCGTGCCGTCATCCGCGGTGTAGAAGGTGAACCCGCCGAGCGAGACGAAACCCTTGGGGCTGAACGAATACACGTCGTAGGGGAGGTCGCCAGGAAAGAGGTCCTTCACTAGATAAGGCGTGCCAGGAGCGAGGCGCGCGTCAGATTCTTGATGCGTGGGTGCCGAGGACGCGGGCACGTCCGAGGTCTCGGCACAGGCGACGCCGAGGCACGTGGCCAGGAGCGCACCCGTGCGTACGATGGATTGGATTGGAGTCATGAGATGGGGTGTGAGGAGACACAGCGCGAGGTGACGACATGCGCTCGACGACAGTTAGCAACTCTCACGCCAGCGTCCCCCTCGACGCGGAGGTTGCCCATCCATCCCAGGGAGTGGGCGACCAGCCACGGCTGTCTCCTTACACCCACACCTGGGGTGCGTGCAAGAAACGGCACGTTTGTGCAAGGGAAGCCACATCACAGGCAATAAGAACAGCCCTCCCTCTGACAGGGTGGGCATTGCTGACAGCCTCCAGCACCAGAAGGTCCAGTCCCGACGCGTGTGTCGTTGGTTCGGCGGGAGAACGAGGGATGAAGGCTCCTCGGCGGCATCATTCAGTGGTGTCTGGGTTTGCAGTCAGCAGGGCCCTGTCAAGGTGGAGCGGATGCGGCGCGTCAACTCCCCATGGAGTCGCTCAAAGCCGTGGGTGCTGTGAAGCCCTCGCGCAAGCACTCCATGGCCTCGAGGCTCTGGCGTCCATGAGAGAGGTGGCCTCGAAGCGGCGCTCAAGTGACAACTGCTTCGCTCGTCCGACCCTGCGGGGTGACGCGCAAGGAACCGCGAATCAAGAAAGCGTCTGCACCGAGTCAGGATAGAGGCGTTCCCACTCCTCCCGCCATTCCCGCGCCAGCACGGACCGCGGGCGCCCGTAGCGTGCCTCGGTCGCCGAGGCCGCGGTGATGCGGTCGACGCGGAAATTGCGGAAGGCCTGGCGCAAGCAGCACCAGGCGGCAATGATTTGTTTGCCCTCGTGAAACGCGAGCTGCACCGGCCAGATTTCGCGCTGGCTTGGCTGGCCCTTCCCGTCGGCATACACGATGAGGAGCGCCTTCTCTTCGCGAATGGCCCGGCGCACGAGGCCGAGCACCGGGACCGACTCAGCCCCGCCGCGCATCCGGATGGGCCAGAGCCCGGTGTCCTTCATTCGGTCGCGCAGATCGTCGGGCGAGGCGGTGGCGATCTTTCCCAGCGCATTGCGCGCCGCCCCCGCAAGACCGGCATCCGGCTGAGCCTCGACCCAGCGGGAGCCGAGCACCAGCGCCTCAAGCTCCTCGGCCGTGAACATCAGCGGAGGCAGGAAGAAGCCTGGCTTCAGCATATAGCCCACGCCCGCCTCGCCCACGATGGGCGCGCCAAGACCGATGAGTGTCCGCACGTCGCGATAGAGCGTGCGCACGGAAACGCCCTGCTCCTCGGCCAGCGCCGCCGCCGTGACAGGGCGGCGGTGCCGGCGAAGTGCGTCCATGACGGCAAAGAGGCGTTCGGTCTTGTCCATGCGCGCGTGTGGCTTACTTCAAGGTGCCATGGAAAGCCCGGATATCGGCCGCGTAGTGCCCCGGAGCCTCGAGTGCTGGGAAGTGCCCGGCCTGCCGCGCCTCGGTCCAGTGGACAAGGTTCTGCAAGTGCCGTTCACCCCAGGCGCGCGGCGCGGGATTGTCGACGTCGGCGGGCACCAGCACGCCCTGCTTCACGTCATGGCGTGGCATCGGCGCCAAGAGTTCCTGATCGGCGAAGGCCTCTTTATACAGCCGAACCGATGAACCAATCGTCTGGGTGAACCAGTAGACCGAGAGCAGGGTGCAGAGGTCGTCGAGCGAATAGACTGACTCGAGGCGGCCGTCCCGCAGCCGGCTCACGCTGTGAAACTTCTCGATGATCCACGACGCCAGCCCCGCGGGTGAGTCGTTGAGGCCGACGGCGAGCGTCTGCGGCTTGGTTCCGTGAAGCATGATGTAGGCGCCCTGCGTGAGGGTCCACAGGTCGACGCGCCGGAAGTAGTCCACTTCTTCGGGCGTCGGCGCCTCCGGTCGCGGGTACCCCGAAAAGACATTGAGGTAGTGCACCCCCAGAAGACGGCCGGGATGGTTGCGGACCAGGCTGAAGCAGACCCCAGAGCCCAAATCCGAGCACGCAACAAGGAACTTCTCGTAGCCCAGCCGGGTCATCAGCTCGGCCCAGAGATGCGCCATGCGACTCATGTTCATGCCCTTCTTCGTCGGCCGGCCGGAGAAGCCGAAGCCCTGGAGCGAGGGAATGATGACGTCGAACGACACCCCATCTCGCTCGGCGGTGAGCAGCGGAATGAGCGGCAGGAACTCGACGAAGTTCGACGGCCAGCCATTGGCAAGGACGATGGGAACGCGGGTCTTGCCCTGACCCGGCGCATGAACGAAATGAACTCGCTCGCCATCGACTTCCTCGATGAATTGCGGAATCGCGTTGAGGCGCTGCTCGGCGGTGCGCCAGTTGAACCGCTCCGCCCAGTGGGTGACCAACTGCCTGAGCAGCTCAGCATCGGTGCCATCGTCCCAGCCAACGCCTTCGACCGCTGAGGGGAAGCGAGTTGCCTTCAGCCGCGCCCGAAGGTCGGCGAGCTCGGAATCAGAAATCGCAAGGGTGAAAGGGCTCATCGTGCGGTTCCTTGGTTTGTGCATCCCAAGGTTGTGCCCGAGGTGTGCTGACAGGGCATGTCAGGAGTGTTCGGTCCGCCGCTCGCCCAATCATGCGGGGTGAGACTTGTCGTGCTTGAACCTCGGCGGAAGGAACGCTCATCCCCATCCACGTGAAGAGGCGCTCCAGGGCGAGGGCGCGCTCGGGCTCGGAAAGGCCGCCGATGCTCGCACCGTGGTTGCCCTGCGGAGCGAAGAAGCGGAACGCGTCGTTGCCCTCGCGCACCGAGAATGCCGCGGCGGAATACGGGTCATTCTCCCCGTAGATGAAGAGCATCCGCTTGCCGTGGTTACGGACCCAATGCTCCACCTGAAGCATGCCCCTCATGTCGAACGGCTCCGTCACGGGGAAGCTCACGTACACGTCAGGCGTATTCTCCCCAGGGTAGCGAAGAAGCCCTCGCAGGTGATTCGCGGGGAAGCGCGACCAGCCCAACTGTGTCGCGGCCTGGTAGTAGGCGTACTCGAAGGGGGCGATGAAACGGTCCGCGTAGGTGAAGGCAACGCCGACGACACCGTCCAGGAAGGCGAACGTCTCCGCCGCCGGCGCGCCGGGCGCGGGGATGCTCGCGCAAGCAGACGCGGTGCCGTACTGCCAGAAGTAGAAGGACACCTCGACGGCGGAGAACTCCAGCGCGCGGTCCGGACCGCCCACGACCGTGAAGCCGGTGCCCCACTTCGTGCCCAGCGCGTCCACGAAGGGCAGCATCTCCTCGCGGCGTCGCAGCACGTCTTGCTGGAAGGACTCCAGCTTCGCGCGGCAGTCCGCATCCCCGACCTTCGCGAGGAAATGGACGTAGCGCACGTCGCGCAGCCCATGGTTGCTGGGCGCGACATACGGCAGGGTGACGTCCACGTCATCCGGGTAGAAATAGCGGTGATACACGGCCGCCATTCCACCCTTGCTGCCTCCGGTGGAGAGCCAGCGCGCGCGGTACAGGGGTTTGAAGGCCTGGATGACGCGGTGGCTGTCGCTCGCGGCCTGGTAGATGTTGAGCAACCGCGTATCCCGGGATGCGGGCACGGATGTCCCCATGAAGCGGTGCTCCACGGAGAGCTGATTGGCACCGAGCAACTCAGTGGGCTCGGACTGCCAGGGACTCGCCGACAGCATGTAGCCCTCGGTGGAGAGCACCATGGGCGCGGCCACCGAGCGGTGAAGGAGTGTCATCCGGAGCTGAAAGCGCTCCCCATGGGGGCGCGCGTGGTCTGCGGGCTGTTCGAACTTCAGCAAGAAGAAGCGCGTGCCTGGAAAGGGCGAGGGCTGCTCGATGACCACCGTGAGCCCAGGAATGGATTGGAGCCGGGCGAGGATGTCCTCTGGCTCCGCCGGAGTCTCGAGCGCGGCCACGGACTGCTGCGCGGGGGCAGGCTCTGCGAGGGATGCATCCCCACACGCCTGCAGCATCATGGCCATGGCCACCAGCCAGGCCGCCCTGTGAGTCTTCGACATACGATTCCCCCGCGAGACTTCGTGGTGTCGTTCAAACGCATGCCGGACATCGCCATATCAAGCATGCCGGACACCCGCGGTGGCTACGGCCGCGCCGGTCGAGGATGCAAGGGCAGCGACATGTCCCACCTGTCCGCGCGGGCAAATCAAGCCCCATCATCGGACATGCCCTCATGACACCATTCACCTCCATGCCTTCGACATCGCCACGGCCACCTGGAGGAAACGGGCCTTGCCGCTGTCCCCAGCCGCACGCGCCGAGTCCCTGATGATTCCCGGTCCGTGCGACGGCTGCGTGAGCATCACGGGAGGGGTGGACCGACCACGTCCAGAGCCAGCACTGGGCGCAGGTCTCCTCCGAGAACCTGGGAGACCCGTTCGCCACTCCTCCGCCCTCGTAGTCGAAGAGCCGCGGGTGGGCCAGCCCGGCAAGAAGACCTGCTTCGCGTTTGGCGGCGTGGGCCACACGCTTCCACGATTCGCCACGACGTCCACCGGGCTTCGCAACGATGTCGCGGTCCATGACGAGGGCACGGGATGGAGGCTCTTCACAACAGCCGGTGAGAAGCCCGCGCCTCGCGCCTGGGCCCCCGGCGGGTACGGTCCAGACAGCCACTCGCTGCTCGTCTTCGGTGGCGAACGCCTCGGAGCCTCGAAACGCTCACCGGGACCCGGCTCCAGCCAGCGGGCCCCCTGCCCTCGCCGCGCGACAACGCGGTGGCGTTCTTCGACATCACCCATGGCGGGCTGGCGGTCTTCGGTGGGCAGCACTTCGACGGCCTCAGGCCGGCGCCCCCGAGGTCATCGTCGTCGAATCAAGGCCAATCCATCCCTTGCGTCACCGCGAGTGAGCAAGACGTGCCAAGTCCTTGCTTTGTCTAGTCAAGAGAGGGAAAGGGGGAGACTGCGATAGAGACACGACCCGCAACACAGCCTGCCGGTAAACATCGCGCTCTCATGCTCACGCTGCCGGCCGTCTCTCTTCCGGCGCTCCTTGCTCACGCGCTCAAAGCACCGCGCGTTTTCAGGACCGTCTCCAGCGCTGGAGCAACCTGGCGGAAACGAGCACCTGCAAGGTCAAGACGAGGCCAGAAATGAGAGGAGGGGCTGATGGAAAATCCCCATCAACCCCCCTCTGTTCATCGGAAACGAGGGACGACAGCCTCAACAGCTGGCGTCAAACAGCTGACGACTAGCGCGCCTTCGGGCCGCCGCGGACGTGGAGCTTGATCTTCATGTCGTGCCTCCTTTCAAGTCGTACGCTACGTGTGATAAAAATGCGATGTCAAGTCAGCCTCGAAACAAATAGCTTTTTCAGTGTGCGACGCATTGCGACACATTGGGATGCTTTACGGCGATGCGGACGAAGTCCCGCGTCGCATCGAGGCGCCCGTAGTCAGACAATGTGAGAGTGAGTCACAAAAGCAGTGACCGAGGTGTTGACAGGGCGCGACCATCAAGGCGACTTTTGTTCACGGACCATGGCATATCCATTCGAGCGGACCCTTCGTTCCCTGAACTACGAGTCGGACACGCGCCTCGTGTTCGTAGGGCTGATGGTGTTGTCCGTCGGCGGGCTCATCGCCTGGTCGCTGTTCGCCCAGGTCCCGCTCGTCAAGGTCAGCTCACAGGCCCGGATTGAACCACACAACGCCGTCCATCGCATCGAGCCGCCCAGCGCGGGCAGGGTCGTGCTCTCGCGGCTCAAACTCGACCACGAGGTCAAGGAAGGCGACCTACTCATTGAGTTTGACGTGCGGGCCGAGCGCCTCGAGCTCGAGCGGAGTCAGGCGACGCTCGCCGCGACCGAGAAGGAACTCGCCATCATCCGTCAGCAGATTGCAAACAAACGCGAAGAGGCGGTTTTGACGGCGCGAGTGGACGAGGTCGCTGTCAAGGAGGCGCTGGGGAGGGAACAGGAGCTCGCGCCCCGGCACCGGCTCGCGATGGAACGCGCGCAGCTGGCCCTCAAGAGCCCGACAGGCGCGGTCTCGGAGATGGAGAAGCTGGAACGAACGACCGATGTCGACGCGCTCCAGTTCGCGCAGACGGCGCAGGGTCTGGCGCTCACCCGACTGCGGCGCGAGCAGGACGTGCGCCGTCAAGCCCTCGCCGCTCAGCTGCTCGGACTCGAGCGCGAGGCGCTGGGCGCCGAGGGGCGCATCCGGGAGCTCCAGGGCACCATCGACCGCCTCGAGTACCAGATTGACCGGAAGCAGTATCGGGCGCCGGCCACGGGCCACCTGGTCGACGTGGCGGAGCTCGGCGCGGGAGCGTTCATCGCCGATGGGCAGCGGGTCGGCACCATCGTCGCGAGCGATGCCGAGGTGCGGGTGCGCGCCCGTTTCCCGAAGGAGGTCGTCGGGTTGATTGAGCCCGGCCAGACGGCGCGCCTCAAGCTCGACGGCTACCCGATGACCATCTACGGGACGGTCCCCGCCAGGGTGACGGCCGTCGGGACCGAGCCCGGCCAGACCGCCACGCCCGAGGCCATCCCCGGGACGGTGCGCGTCGAGCTCAAGTTCGCGCCGCCGGACGACCCACGCATCCAGCTGCGCCACGGAATGACCCTGGAAGTGGAGGTCGAGGTCGCGCGGGCGTCGCCTGTCGCGCTGCTCATGCGGGCGATCGGCGAATGGAATCCGCAGCCGGAGGAACGGCCCGTGACCGTGTTCCAGCCCGAAGCCGAGGCTCGCTGACCATGACTCCCCCCAGGCGCCGGCGCTCGATCATTCCCGAGGTGATCCAGATCTCGGCGACGGACTGCGGTCCCGCTTCGCTCAAGAGCCTGTTCGCGGGAATGGGCGTCGAGCTCAACTATCGCGTCCTGCGCGAAGTGTGTCAGACGGACGTCGACGGCACCTCGATCGTCACCTTGGACGAAGTGTCGAACCAGCTCGGGCTCGACGCCGAGGAGGTGATGCTTCCGCTCGATCACGTGGCGCTCGTGGAAGCCAAGGCACTCCCCGCCATCATCGTCACGCTCAGCGCGGGAGGACGGCCGCACTTCGTCGTGCTGTGGAACCGCGTCGGCCCATTCATCCAGGTCATGGACCCGGCGGCGGGCCGTCACTGGACCCGGATTTCGACGCTGCAGAGCCACCTGTACCAGCACACCACGTCCGTTCCGGCGGCCGGCTGGCGCGAATGGGCCGGGTCCGAGGAGGCGGTCGCGACGTTCGAGCGCCGCCTGCTGAACCTGGGAGCGACGCAGGCGCGGGCGCTGGTTGCCCGGGCGCTCGAGGACTCCAGCCACCTGTCCATCGCCAGGCTCGATGCCGCGTGCCGGGCCTCCGAAGCGATGATTCGCGCGGGCGCCGTCCGGCGAGGCTCGACGGCGGCGGGGCTGCTGCAATCCATGATTGCGAAGGACGCTTCCGGCGAAGTGCCCATTCCCGCTGCCTATTGGTCTGTTCGCCCCAACCCCGAGGTGGAGGGTGAGCTGTCGATGACCGGCGCGGTGCTGATGCGCGTGCGCGGTTGGCGCGAGGCGTCGGGCGATGGCGAAGGCGCGCCGAAAGCCGTGCTCGCGAGCGACCTCGCAACGGAGCTCGTCGCCAAGCAGGTGAGCCCCGCGCGAACGCTGCTCCGCCTGCGAGACGAGGATTCGTGGGTCGTTCCGGGCCTGATTGCGGTGGGCTTGGTGTTCGCCACCTTCGGGCGGCTCCTGCAAGCGCTGATGCTCCGGGGCGTGCTCGACCTGGGGCGCGACCTTGGCACGTTCGCGCAGCGCGCGACGGGCATGGCCGTTCTCGCGGGCGTCGCGCTCTGCATCATGCTCATCCAGCTCCCCGTCTCATTGGGATTGCTCGGCATCGGCCGCCGGCTCGAGGTGCGGCTGCGGAAGGCGTATTTCGAGAAGCTCCCCGAGATGGAGGACCGCTATTTCCAGAGCCGGCTCGCCTCCGACATGGCGTCTCGCACGCACAACATCCAGGCGATGCGGTCGCTGCCGCTCCTGCTCGCGCAGGCCTTGGTCCTGTCGCTCGAAGTCGCGAGCCTCACTGTCGCGCTCATCTGGGCCGCACCGCATGCGTGGGGCATCGTGCTCGCGCTCGCGGCGGTCACGCTGCTCGTGCCCCTGCTCGTGCAGAAGCTGCTCTTCGAGCCCGACCTGCGCGTGCAGATGCACTCAGGCGCGCTCAGTGGCTTCACCCTGAACGCGCTCGTCGGGCTCACGCCGATCCGCATCCACGGCGCCGAACGTTCGCTGCGCCGCGCGCAGGAGACCTTGCTCGTCAGCTGGACCCAAGCGCGCTATTGGCTCCAGACACTCTCGGTCGGGTTCGAAGGCGGGCTGATGCTGGCGAGCTACGGCTTGGTCATGCTGCTCGTCTATTCGTACCTCGAGGGCACCGAGCGGGCTTCGCTGGTGTTGTTGGTCGTCTACTGGGCGCTGCGCTTCCCCATCCTCGGCCAGCGGCTGATGGTGCTGAGCCGCGCGTTCCCGAATGCGATGAACCGGGTTCGCCGGCTCCTCGACGTCATCGGAGACATCAAGGAGCCGCGGGCCCTGCCCGAGTCGCCAGCGAAGGAGCCTGTCGCGCCCGCGGACGCCGCGAGCGGCGTTGCGATCACGATGGAGAAGGTCCGCGTGAAAGGCGGCGGTCACACCATCCTCGACAAGGTCTCCTTGAGCATCGCCCCCGGCGAGCACGTGGCCATCGTGGGTGTATCGGGAGCAGGCAAGTCGACGCTGGTCGGCCTTCTGCTCGGCTGGCTCCGGCCGGCGCGCGGAGAGATCAAGGTCGACGGGCAGGTGCTCGACCAGGCCGCTGTCGAGCGGTTGCGGCGCACCACAGCCTGGGTGGACCCGGCAATCAGTCTCTGGAACCAGAGCCTCATCGACAACCTCCGGTATGGCAACGACGGCGCGCAAGGCTGGTCACTGTCTGGGGCGCTCAAGGGCGCCGAGATGCTCGACATCCTCGAGGCGCTCCCAGCCGGGCTGCAGACGTCGTTGGGCGAAGGCGGAGGACTCGTCTCTGGCGGCCAAGGTCAGCGCGTGCGCCTGGCGCGCGCGATGCTGCGCTCCGGCGTGCGCCTGGCCATCCTCGACGAGCCCTTTCGCGGTCTGGATCGCGACCGGCGCGCGCGGCTCCTGGCCGAGTCCCGGCGGCTCTGGGCAGACATCACCCTCTTCTGTGTCACCCACGACGTCGAGCACACCCAAGAGTTTGACCGCGTGCTCGTGATCGAGAACGGTCGGGTCCTCGAGAACGGGCCCCCGAAGGAGCTGCTCGCGAACAAAGGCTCGCGATACGCCGCGCTGCTTCGCGCCGACCAGGAGAATCGCACGCTGCTCTGGGGCGGTGGGCACTGGCGCAACTGGTGGCTTTCGGACGGCCAACTGGTGGAGCGGACGGTGCCGAAGCCGGTGGAGACGCCGGTCGCGGAGCCCGTCGCGGGCGGATTGGAGCTGGTGGGATGACTCACTCGCCCTCCAACCTGTTGTGGCCGGTCGAGCGACTGCCCGACGCGCTGGAGCAGCTGGCGCAGAAGCAAGGCTATGGCAGGGCCGCAGGCGAGATTGCTCCGCCCGCGGAGGCCGTCGAGCCGAGCCGGGTCTGGATGTTCGCGCTTGGAGATCGACTCGGCGTGGAGCTCGAGCCGATCACTCCGCTCTACCACGAGCTGCCCGACGTCCTCGAACGCGCCGCGCCCTGCATCCTCCAGGTCCGGCGAGACGGCGTCCCCTCCTACCTGGTGCTGCTGGGGACGCGGCGCGGGAAGCTGCGCCTGCTCACGCGCGACGCCACGGTGGTTTCGGTCCAGATGAAGGACGCGCTCGCGCTCCTGCGCGAAGAGCAGGAGGCCACTGTCGCCGAGGTGGACCAGCTGCTCGGCGGCGTGGAGATGTCGCCCCGTGCGCGCGAGCGCGCCCGCTCCCGGATGCTGCTGCAGCGGCT
This sequence comes from Myxococcus stipitatus, assembly GCF_037414475.1. Next base: position 1,731,604 of record NZ_CP147913.1, read on the forward strand.
CGGCCAGGCGCAGCTGCGCACCGGATGGCTCATGCGCCCTCGGCGCACCGCGAGCCTGCGGACGCTGCTCGGCGACATCCCGTCGCTCGTCGCCGGCATCCTCGTGAGCCACACGCTCCTTTCGCTGGTGCTGGCGGGCTCGTTCTGGTTGCTCGGTCGCGCCGCGCTCCAGGCCCACCTCGAGACCGGCTGGTTCCTGGGGTGGATCGCCGTGATTGCCTGCGCGATACCGCTGCGCATGCTCGAGGTGTGGTGGCAGGGCGTGTTCTCGATTCGCCTCGGAACGCTGCTGAAGCAGCAGCTGCTCGCGGGAACCCTCAAGCTGACCCCCGACGAGGTGCGGCTCGACGGCATCGGCCGCCATTTCGGCCGCGTCGCCGAGGCCGAGGTCGTCGAGCAGCTCGCGGTCGGCGGCGCCCTGCTCGCGGTGTTGTCGCTCGTCGACTTGATCCTGGCGGGCGTCATCCTCGTGCTCGGGGCGGGCGGGTGGCTCCAGGCGACGGTGCTCATCCTGTGGATCGGCGTCGCGTTCGTCCTCGCGCGCCGCCACTACGCCGTCCAGCGCACGTGGTCGAGCGCCCGCGTCGAAATCACCCATGACCTGCTCGAGCGCATGCTCGGCCATCGAACGCGGCTCGCGCAGCTCCCACTCGAGCGCTGGCACGATGGCGAGGACGTACGCTTGAGCGCCTACTCCGAGCTCTCGAAGGTCATGGACCGCCGGACCAACCAGCTGACCGCGCTCCTGCGCGACGGCTGGTTGGTGCTCGCGCTGTTGACCTTGCTGCCGGCGTTCAGCAGCGGAACGGCCGATGCCAGCGCGCTGGCGGTGTCCGTGGGTGGCGTCTTGCTCGCGCTGCGAGCCTTCGACGAGGTCGCCGTCTTCTTCCAGCAGGTCTCCCAGGCCGCGGTGTCCTTCGAGCAGATCCGCGACTTGTTGTTCGCGGTGGGCCGCCCCGAGCTCGAATCGAAAGTCCCTCTCGAAATGGAGGGAGGCAAGCTCACCGAAGCCGCCGGAGAGACCCTCATCGAGGCGCGGGGTGTGACGTTCCGGCACGACGCGCGCACCCGGCCGGTGCTCGAGAACTGCTCGTTCCAGATCGCGCAGGGCGACCGCATCCTGTTGGAGGGCCCTTCGGGTGGTGGCAAGTCGACGCTGGTCTCGCTGCTCACGGGCATGAGGACGCCGCAAGGCGGGGTGATGCTGTTGCACGCGTTGGACCGCGCGACGTTCGGCTCCTCGGGCTGGCGCAAGCGCATCACCGCCGCACCGCAGTTCCATGAGAACCACGTCCTGTCCGGCAGCTTCGCGTACAACCTCCTGCTCGGACGCGAGTGGCCGACCTCACCCGAGCTGCGGGCCAAGGCCGCCGCGCTGTGCAAGGAGCTCGGGCTGGACGAGCTTGTCGCCAAGATGCCCGCCGGCCTCGAGGAGATGATTGGAGAGACCGGCTGGCAACTCTCGCACGGCGAGAAGAGCCGGCTCTACATCGCGCGCACGCTGCTGCAGGGGGTCGAGCTGGTCATCCTCGACGAGAGCTTCGCCTCCCTCGACCCCGAGACCATGCGGGTCGCGCAGCGCTGCGTCCTCAACCACGCCAAGGCCCTCGTGGTCGTCAGCCACCCATGAGACTTCGATTCGCGCTCGCCCTCCTCTCGACGTTCTGCGCCGGCTGCGAGCTGGTCCATCCCGTCGTCGTCAAACCGCCGCTGGCCCCGAGTCACTACTCGACCGACGTCGATCTGCGCACCGAGCCGTCCCAACCGCCCAGCGGGCCCGGGGGCGAGGTTCCAAGCCCGCGGCCGTCGAACGAGGGCGTGCCCGCGCAGCCAGCCGAGCGCGTCACCCAGGAGGAGGTCTGGTGGTCGGCGTTCGCCGATCCGGCTCTCGACACGGCCATCCAGGAGTGCTTCCGCAACAACTTGATCCTCCACGACGTGCGGGGGCTGATCTACGAGAACCAGCTCGACCCCACGGTGCCGCAAGGATGGTGGTACCCACTCCAGGTCGGCATCATCAACCCGGCGGGGCTGAGGCACATCAACGCCAACGTTCCGCCCACGCCGGCAACCCAGATTGAGTACGACATCGCCACCGGCGACTTCGGCGTGACCTATCAGGTCGACCTGTTCGGAAACCTCGCCGCGCAGCGGAGCGCGGGATTGAACTTCGCCGAGCAGCAGCGGCAGCTCACCGAGGGCCGCGTCCAGGACCTCGCGCTGCGAATCACCCAGGTCTGGTTCGATATCCTCGAGGCCCGGGCGCTCCGCGACCTCACGCTGCGGCAGATCGACTACAACAAGGAGCTGCTCCGGCTGATTCAAGTTCGGTTCGAGCAGCACCTCACGCCCCGGCTCGTGGTGTTGCAGCAGGAGCAGCTGCTGGTGAACCTCGAATCGCAGGTGCCGCTGATCTCCACCCGGAACGCGCTCTTGAACTCGGAGCTGAAGGCGCTGCTGGGCCGGGTCCCCAGCCCCGCGGACGACATCGTTCCACTCGAGCGACAGCTTCCCGATCTCCCGCCTCCGCCAGAGCTCGGAACTCCGGGCGACCTGAACGTGAACACGCCCGAGATGCGGCTCGCGGAGCTGCGCGTCGCCGAGGTCGAGCACCGTATCAACGCGAACCGGGCGAGCTGGCTTCCGACCATCCAGCTGGTGGGCAGCGTGGGCGCCGCGAGGATAGGCCTGTCGGAGCCGGCCTTCGCCCAGTCCCTCGTCGGGGTGAACCTGACGTGGGTCCTGTTCGATGGAAGGCGATTCACCGAGCACTTGCAGCTGCCGATGCAGCTCGAGCGGCGCAAGACCCAATACCAGCTCGCGCTGAACACCGCGATCGGACGGGTGCAGGATGCGGTGGTGCAGGAGGAGAACGAGGCGACGAGCCTGCGCAGCCTGCGTACGCAGGTCCAGTTGGGGCGGCAGCTGCTGGACGAGGCGAGGCGGCTCTTCGAGCAGGGGCAATCGGACTATCTGACGGTGCTCACCGCCCTGACGAATCTGGTCGGGCTCGAGCGCGCGAGCCTGCAAGCGCAACGGCAGCTGCTCAACCATCGCGTCCAGGTCTATCGCTCGCTCGGCGGCACCTGGTCGCGCGACGTCACACTGAATCGGGAGTGAGAAGCCATGGCACAGCTGCAAGCGGATGAGATGCTCTACATTCCCAATCGAAGGCGGCTCACGCACGACCGGCTCGACGCAGGCAATGGCCAGCAGGTCCTGCACCTCTTCTATGGCGAGGTGGAGCTCATCTTCGACGAGCCGGACATCGCGCCCTTGGGCGAGAAGCTGCTCCAGGTCGAGCAATTTCGAGCCTCCGACGCCATGGCGTGGTCGGACGGCGCGCCCCATTCGTGGGACAAGATGCGGGACCTGCTCGAAGCATTGATTGAACAGCGGGTGTTGCGGCGGGTCTCGGATGCGCCCACGGGCCGCACCACGGTGTCCTACCCCGAGCGGTTGGGTGAGGTGCCTGAGGGGCGTGAGCCGCTCACGTTCAGCGCCCACGACAAGCGTTGCCCCATGCTGACGGAACAGGCGTTCGGACGGGCATTCGAGCTCTCGAACCTCGAGGTGGTCGTACCGGTGTACCGCGTGGCGCATCCGGCGCTCGACGGTGACGGCCGGCAAGTGGGCGAGAACAACGTCGCACCGCGCACCTTGTTCCTCGATCTCCCCACCGTGCGCAAGCAGTGCCAGTACGCGGGGAGCCGGTACCAGAACGAACGCCCGATGAACGTGACCGCGATGAAGGCCATGGCGCGTCAGTGGCCGGAGTTGCTCTCGCTGACCGAGCAGTTCCGCAAGGCGTTCTTCGCGCGCATGCCGCTCCGGACCCCGGGCGTGCTCACCGCGGGCGAGCTCCACATGATGGTCGTCTGCACGCTCGCGTCGGTCGGGTACGTGCTGGTGCGCGGCAACGAGCCAGTGCCGAACGGAGAGCTCGACAGCGGGCTCGCGGCCATGTTCCGGCTGATCGACGGAGTGCGCCTGGTCACCAGCGACCTGGTGCGCGACGCCCCCGAGCAGCCCGTCACCGCGCAGAAAATCGTGGACTATGCCGAGCGTCACGCGGTCTTCAATGGTCCGCACGGCGTGTGCGCCGGGCCGCCGGCGCTCATCAATGAGTATCTGCAGGTGTTGACCGGATTGACTCCGGCGCCGATCGAGGCCCAGCCCGACATCGCGGCGCGCCTCGGCGACCTCGACGCCGCGCTCGATTATGGCCTGCTCGGGCAGCGTGTCGAAGCGGCGGTCCGCTTCTTCGGTGCGACCCAGGGGCTCCTCCACGAACGGCTCCGGGCGGCGTTCGCTGGGCACCTCCCGCGCACCGCGCTTCAAGAGCGCGTGGAGGCGCCGATTGATGTGGCGCATTACCCGTTGCTCCGGGACGATTTCCCACTCGCCGAGACCTACCAGCGGGAGATCAAGCTCAGCCGTTGGTTGTTCGCGCGCATCGGAGAGGCGTTCCCCGGCACGCCACAGGGCACGTCGCTGGACGAACTGGCGCAGCTGGATTCCGCCGAGCAGGCCACGAGCCGGCGGCGACTGGCCGAGTTCTTCGCGCACGGGCTGCCGGCGGATGCGGTCGTGGCGGAGCCCATTTGCAGCGAGCTCGCGGACGTCGCGGCCAGCGCGTTCGCGTTTGAGCGCCGGTGCCTGCGCGTCGTCGAGCGCGAGCAGGCGATGCTGAACCAGCGGCTCCGGCGCCCGGACCACCCTCTGACCGGCGTAGACCTGGCTGTGTTCACGCGACCGCGCAATGGCCCCCCGTTGGCGGAGACCCTCGCGCGCGGATTGGGTGTCTCGGTCACCAGCAACTCTGGCTCGACCGTGCTGGGCTATGGTGAGAGCAGCCTCACGTTGAAGGACTAGAGGATTCGATGCATCCAGAGCTCGTCCGCCGCTTCCACGAACCGATTCGCGATGAGGCTGCGCGCCGGTATGGCCTGTCGCCCGAGCAGCTCACGGAGCTCGTCGCCTTCGAGAACTTCGTCTACGAGGCGGAGAACGACGATGGCGAGGGCCTTATCTTGCGCATCTCGCACAGCACGCGGCGAACGCTCGACTACACGTTGGGCGAGGTCGAGTTCGTTCGCTATCTGGCCGCCGCGCGCATTCCCATCGCCTCGCCGGTCCTCTCCGATTCGGGGCAGTTCGTGGAGCGGATCGAAGACCGCGAGCCCGGCGGCTACTTCGTCGTCACCGCGTTCGAGCGCGCGCCGGGCATCGTCTTCGACGACGCGCCTCCGCTCAAGGAGCGCTACTGGAAGGCCCCCCTGTTCCGCGACCTGGGGCGACTGTTCGCGCGGCTCCACAACCGCGCCGAGACCTATGCGCCTTCGAGCCCCAAGCTCAAGCGCCAGGAATGGCATGAGTACGACGTGGTCGACATCGACCGGTTCGCGCCCCCCGAGGAGAAGCTCGTTCGCGAGCGCACCGCGGCGATCATCGCGCGATTGAACCGGCTCCCGCGAACACCGGAGAGCTACGGGCTGATCCACGCCGATCTCCACATGCACAACTTCTGCTTCGCCGAAGGGAATGTCACCGCGTTCGACTTCGACAACTGCGAGTACGCGTGGTTCGTCAAGGACATCGCGGTCCTCCTCTTCTACATCGCGCGAGGTGAGGCGCGAGAGGCGCGCGACGAAGCGGTCGCAGCGTTCCTGGGGCCGTTCCTCGAAGGGTATCGGGAGCTTCGACGGATGGATCGCGAGTGGCTCGCGGCCGTGCCGGACCTGCTCGCGCTCCAGCGCTCGATGAACTACGCGCTGTTCCACCAGTATCGCGACCCGGCCGTGCTCGACGAGAGCACGCTCGACCGGTGGGGGCGGTTCCGGCGCGACATCGAAGGGGACGTACCGGTCCTGCAGATTGATTTCAGCGCATTCTGATTTCAGCGCAGAACGAGCACCTCTTGGCGAGGCATCGCTCCTTCCAGCTGGAGTAGGAACTGCTTGGTCGGCAAGCCTCCGCCGAAACCGGTGAGGCTGCCGTTTGCGCCGATCACGCGATGACAAGGCAGCACGATGGGAATCGGATTGCGCCCATTCGCCGCGCCCACTGCGCGCGTCGCCGTGGGTCTGTCCACGCGCTGCGCGAGTTCGGCGTAACTGATCGTGCCGCCAAATGGAATGTTGGCGAGTTCCAACCACACCTGGCGCTGGAACTGCGTCCCCTGCGGCGCCAGAGGCAGCTCGAACCCCCGGCGTTTGCCCGCGAAGTATTCGTCCAGTTGCTTCTGAGTGTCCCGCAGCACCGGGTGGTCACCTTCATGCCAATCCTCGGTACGACGCATCGGGTGGCGCGGTGTATGGAACTCGATCAGCCGCAGGCCCGCGTCATTTCCGGCAATCAGCAACGCCCCGACCGGGCTTTCGATGTGGCGATAGATCACGTTGCTTTGCATGACACGGTCCCCTTCCCCTTCCTGGAGGGTGCGCTCTTGGGCGGCGTGCGATTGAGCATGGATGTGGCCTTTGCGGGCCCCATCGAATCCTGCCACAGGTGAATCACCGCATAGGCGCGCCAGGGACGCCAGGTTTCCGCTCGCGCGGTCAGCGCCTTCGCGCTCATGTGGAGACGACCTTCAGGATGCGCGGGTCTTGGCTCCACGCGAGCGCGGAGTCGCGCGGGATTGGAGGGGCCGTTGTCGGTCAGCCATTCGATGGGGTGCGGCGTCACGCGGCTCCCCGCTCCGAAACGGTATTCCAGCGTCTCGGCCATCAAGTCCCGCACCAGCTCGCCCGTCAGCGCGCCCGTGGTGGCCACGAAGCGCATGGGTCGTGTCCCTATAAGTGTGTAGTCGGCGAACAGGGGTGAGCGGGAAAGAGGGAAGCTCCTCGGAGAAACCAACCGAGACGGTCTCCCCCTGGTAGGCAGGGCACCCGTACGATAGGTCTATGAAATGACGAGAGTGAGAAGGTGGGTGCGGTAGGCATCGTCATGCCCTGCCTGACGGACGCGCCTGGGCAGGCTGGCCTTGTATGTGGTGTCAGTCTTCAGCACTGCAAGGGCAGCTCGGCGTACTACCGCGAGGTTCTGTGCGCCGGGGCCATTGTGGATACGAGTGGCATCCTCATGCAGCACAACGTCCAGGCGCTGATGCAACCCATTCTCCACTTCCCAGTGCGCACGCACGAAGGTCGCCATGGCTTCGGCCTTGGTGGGATTGAGGGTGCTGACGAAGAAATGTGGCTCGATGCTTGTCTTTGAGCCGTTTGGGGTGACCGCAGTACGCTCTCGAACGAGCGCCAACACACTCCTTGCGTGTGGAAGGTAGCTCCACACTCTGGGGAAGTGCTTCACGTCAAACGCCCAACCACGCCGCCGCTCTTCTCGCCCATGGCCAGCCTCCTCCCCTCCGTCCGTGCGCGAGTCGCACAAGGACTCCGCGCGCTCTTCATTCAACACCTCTTTGTTGCCAGCGATGCACAGCGCCTCGCGCACCGTCCCGTGCGAGGGCCCACGGTTGCCCTTAAGGGACAGGACATATTCTCCCCCTGCGGCCACGATGCTGTCGGCCAGTGCGCCCGTCAGGAGGTTGGCATCCCCTGTTACCACGGTGTCAGTGAGTTCCAGCAGGCTCAGCAGGTCTGCGGCGACCGCCGCCTCGGCCGAGGCGCCACCTGGTGCGGGCGCAAGCCCCACCAGCAGGCTGTCGCGTCCCTCCACCAGAAACGTGTGAACAAGGTGCATGGGCACGCTCGGTGCGCCCGGTGTCCGTGCGCCCTGCAGACTCTTGCCGTCTACTGCCACCTGCTGCACCCCGTTCACGGGCAACGCTCGTCGTGCCGCCACATCCCGCATCCAGGCAGAGAAGCCCTCTGCGAAGAGGTCCACGTCCAGCATCCCCATGACGCGCTCCAGGGTGTCGGCGGACGGCGTCCCCTCCCCATCCCAAGGGCACAGCGTTCGCAACCATGCTTCCTTCAGTCGCGCGAAGTCCGCAGCCCCCTGCCAGCCTGGCATGTCACTCAGCGCCGCTCCGAAGACGATGAGCAGTAGCAACTCAAGCGGAAAGACCACTTTGTGCGCATGCCTCCGCGGGTCCTCCACGGCGGCAAAGCGCGCAAAGAGTAGCAGGGACATCTCTTCATTCGAGGGCATCTCTTTCGTCCGGGTCATGGCAACAGTGCACCCAACCCTACCTGCGATCTGATGCCCACCCTCGCCCGCGACTTCCTAACAATTCCGATCATCTATCGTGCGGGTACCCTGCCCTGGCAGGGGAGCCGAGGAGTTCCCGTCGTGGACGATACCGAGTTTGCCGCGCCCTCGCACGAGGAGGTGCGCACCGACGAGCGCGCGTTCTTCCTGGGAGCCATCCGCATGACGCTGGAGATGTTGCTGGAGGAGGAGATTCGGGGCCTGGTGGGCGCGGGGCGCTGGCAGCAGGTGGCGGGGCGAAAGCACCAGCGCAATGGCAGCTATCTCCGTGGCTTGCTGACGTCCATGGGACATTTGGAGGTGGCCGTGCCCCGAACGAGGGCGAGCGGCTCCGCGGAGGCCGTGCTGGGCCGCTACAAGCGACGCAGCGAAGAGCTCGACGAGGCGATTACCAGCGAGTACGTCCAGGGCGGCTCGACGAGGAAGATGGGCCGAGTCACACGAGCACTCATGGGCGAGGAGGTTTCGCGCTCGACGGTGAGCCGGGTGATGAAGTCCCTCGAGGAGAAGGTAGAAGGCCTGCGCACTCAGCCCCTCACCCAGGCCTTCCCCTACCTATACCTGGACGCCACCTTCCTGGACGCTCGGTGGGCGCGCACGGTGCAGAACGTCTCGGCCCTGGTTGCCTACGGCGTGGGCGAGGACGGGCACCGGCACCTGCTGGCCGTGACTCTGGGTGGCAGCGAGTCGCAGGACTCGTGGCTGGAGCTGCTTCGCCAACTGCTCGAGCGCGGCCTGAAGGGTGTGCGGCTTGTCATCGCCGACGGGCACGCGGGGCTGGCCGCCGCGGCCCGCCAGGCACTGCCCGAGGCCCAGCTCCAACGCTGCACGGTACACCTGACTCGGAACGTCCTCGGCAAGGCCCCCTGGCGCCTGCGTGGACGCCTCGGCAAGGAGACCTCGGCCGTCTTCGAGGCGCCAACTCTCCAGGACGCCAGGAAGCGCCTGGAGGCGCTCCAGTCTGGCCCCTCTCAACCTGGCCATGTCGACTCTCCGGTAGCTCATCCGCGCGCGTCCCTGACCGCACCGCGGGGGCGGTGCTCTTGGACTCACGAAGATGCACGGAACGACTGGCCGGGTAGGCGCTCACGCCACCTGCCAGCCGCGTTTCTTCCAACGGTCTTCCGGGGGGGAGCGGACCGCCGTCCCGACTGCTCCAACTCGCGGTCCGATTGGTCGCCCCCGCTACGAACAGCTTGGGTGACCCGCCTCTCATCCATTACCCCGGTCCGTCACGGCAGGGGGAACACCCGAGACTCAGGCCATATTTGCCGGCGTAGTTTTATTCGGCTTCGCCTCGTTCACGGATATTCCGGGCTGCTTCGACGACCCTCCAGACGTCCATGGCGCTGGACCATTCCCCAAGAGTCAAAAAGGGGTCTTGCGCGAAACGGGCGATGGCGGCCCGCGACGAAGCTCAGTAAGTAGAGGAGAAGGAGGTTTCCTACCGGCCCCCACCTTGCATCATGGCGGTTGCGACACTGTGGGAGGAGGAAGGCATGGAACATGAAGAGCGATACTAAGCGACGATCTCTTGTTCGGAGCGACCTAGGACAGGCATCGGGGCAGCTTGCTCTCAAACCAAATGCACGGGCAGAGGTTTTGAGTGCACAGAGGCTCACCGTTGCGGGGCTGTTCGCAGGGGTTGGTGGTATCGAACTCGGCTTACACCGGGCTGGACACCGCACCTCACTACTTTGCGAGAATGAGCCAGGAGCAAAGGCAGTTCTTGAATCACATTTCCCAAATGTAGCTCTGCACGGAGACGTTTGTACCCTCAAGACTCTGCCCAGCGACATCAATCTCGTGGCTGCTGGTTTCCCCTGTCAGGACCTCAGCCAAGCAGGAAAGACGGCAGGTATTGATGGAGATAAATCAGGCTTAATTGGGCATGTGTTCCGCCTCATTGCAGGAAAGCCTATCAGGTGGCTTCTCTTGGAGAATGTCCCGTTCATGCTCCAACTAGCGAGGGGGCGGGCACTAGAGGTCATTGTAGGAACGCTTGAGCAACTGAAGTACAAGTGGGCATACCGCGTAGTAGACTCTCGTGCTTTTGGTGTCCCACAGAGGCGCGAGCGAGTGTATCTCCTAGCGTCTCAGACCGAAGATCCCCGAAGCGTCTTGTTTGCAGATGAAGCTGGAGAACCAGATAGCCTAAAATGGACGCGCCGCCGCTCATTTGGCTTCTATTGGACAGAGGGGACACGTGGGTTAGGGGCCGCAGTGGAGGCAGTACCCACACTCAAAGGCGGGTCAACAATCGGCATCCCCTCCCCCCCGGCCATCATTCTACCTGGAGGCAGAATCGTCACCCCAAGCATCAACGACGCTGAACGCATGCAGGGGTTTCCCTCTGACTGGACTGCGCCTGCTTCGAATGTTGCTCGTTCATCTCATCGCTGGAAGCTCATCGGGAACGCCGTTACAGTGGACGTGGCCGAGTGGATTGGCAGCCGACTCGCTGCTCCAGGCGACTACAATGGCAGTCAAGATTCCCTTCTTCGAATTGGTACCAGTCCGTGGCCACGAGCGGCGTACAACGTGGGGGAAGGGAGATTCATTGCTTCGCTTTCGTCCTATCCCCTTCACGTGGAGAGATGTCCACTTCATCACTTCCTGGAGCAACCCCGCGCACTACTCTCGGAAAGAGCCACTCGCGGCTTCTACTCGCGAGCGAAACAAAGCACGTTGAACTTCCCGCCTGGATTCCTGGACTCAGTGCGGGCACACCTGGACCGGATGGAGCGCAATGCCTACGCCAAAGACGTTCCAAAGGAAGGGCAAAACGAGTCCACGCAGGCAGTCCCCTAAGACAATCACTCCCACACATGTTCTTGCGGTGGACCCAAGGGACTCAGCACGCCTAGGGGGAATTCGACAGAGCAACACAAACATTGAACGACAAACACAGTTAATCTTGCACTCACTGGGGCTGCGTTTCAGGACAAAGAATCGCAGTCTTCCTGGCTCACCAGACTTGGCTAATCACCAGGAGCGGTGGGCTATTTTCGTTCATGGATGTTATTGGCACTCGCATCAGGGCTGTCCACGAGCCACCATACCTAAACGCAATCGGGATTTCTGGTTGGCGAAATTTGAAGCCAATAGGGCCAGAGATGCCCGAGCACTTCGCTCCCTTAGACGATGCGGTTATCGCGCCGTGGTTGTATGGGAATGCCAGTTGCACAGTGCGCCAGAGCGCGTCCGAAAGCGACTTGCACGACTACTGCTCGAACAACGAATACGTGTATCAGACGAGGTCTCGACAGACCTCCACTGAGTGGATAACCGAATGATCCAGTCGACTCGCGGCCATCGACATCTCAGTGAAACTAGTGAATCTCCGACTACGCCACTAGGTCACCGGGAAGGATATCGATTCTCATAGATTTGGGCGGCCCGACGGATCATCTGATCATAATGATCTATCTCGCCACCTTGCGGGGCCGGCGGCCCCGCGACAATCCGCAAGTCACTCCCGTCATTGGAGCAAGACACAGCGGTAATCCCGACGGCATCGAATCCAGGTTCAGTTGAACCAGCCCTACGAGGTAATTCGCGAACCTTGTTGATAACTCGGATAGAGTCTTCGGGCTGCCGATGTCGAGAGACAGCTGGACGACCTGGGCTTTGAAATTTGTCAGCCACATTGACCAGGACGAGCCCAATCGCGATTGCAAACTCAGTGTTTCCGTGAATCGTAGAATGCGACGAATTGAGCTCATCATAGAGGCGCGGCAACGCCTTGACGTGCGCAGTCATTGCCGCCTTCGCTTCTAGCGCAATTCTCACAGTGCCTACTGGTGCTTCCGGGATGTCAGGAAGGAGTTCTAGTGCGTATTGCTCTTCGGGAGATGGCTCTATGCCGTAGCGATTGCTCAGAGCGCGAAAACTTCCATGCCGCTTCCCCGCAACAGGTGTTCCGGGAGTACAGAGCACGAGATCCAAGTTTTTCTTTCGGTTGAGTCGAAAGTCGACCATCTCGTGATTAATTCCAAAGGCAAGCTTTCCGGCTCGAACGTGCTGCGCCAAGACGTCGGACGTTCGAAGGAGATCAAACAAGATCCCCCAGCAAGCCACCTTGGAATGGCGGTCACTTCGGGGGTGATACTGCCAGAGCGTGCCATTGGCTCCCATCGGGGCTGGGACGCTTAAGGTTCGGGCCAAGATGGACGGACCGTACATGCAGGCATCATCGTCCACTTTTCCCCCTAATGGGCGAGAAACTCGCTGCTCGCGCAGTTCAACGATGGATTTCTAGCCGCCCCCCGTGCAGGGGACACTGAGCAAATTGAGTCGCTCAGTTCACCTCCAATCGGACAAACGCGATGGACTGTAGCAACCTAGCTTTCACCCAAATCGTCCGCTGGAAAGAGCCCTCTATAAAGCCCAAAAAGAAGGCCCCACCAGCTTCCTGGCGGGGCCTTCTCTTCTTCAGCTCCCTGACGTGGACTCGAACCACGGACCTAGTGATTAACAGTCACCCGCTCTACCGGCTGAGCTATCAGGGAATATGTCCTCGCTGTGGTACGGCGCCGCAGCGATGACGCGCTTTCTAGAGAACGGAGCCGCCCCTGTCAACAGTCCCGTTTGATCCACTCTCCCGGCTCCTCCACCAACCGTGGTCCGCCCTGGCCGGACTCGCCCCCATCACCTCCCAGGCCCTCTCCCTCGTCCTCTCGGGAACCCCCGCCGAGCGTGTCGTGGATCGCACCCTCCGTGCGCACCGCTCCCTCTCCAGCCCCCAGCGCCAGGCCCTCAAGGAGGCCCTCTTCAACGTCGGCCTCTGGCGCCGCCGCCTCTCCTTCCTCCTCGACCAGCCCGACGCCCATTCCCCCCTCCTCCTCTTCGCCTTCCTCCACGGCCTCGCCCACATCCCCGCCCCTGAAGCCGCCTCCCTCGCCGGTGTAACTCACGACCCTCTCCCCTCCCTCAACCCCACCCCTCCCCCCTCCCTCGCCCTCCGGTACTCCCTCCCGGACTGGCTCGCCGACCACCTCTCCCGCGAACTCGGCCCAGACGCCGACCCCTTCTGCGCCCACCTCAACGTCCCGGGCCCCATCACCCTCCGCGCCAACCCCCTCCGCACCTCCCGCGACGCCCTCGCCTCCCGCCTCCTCTCCGAAGGCGTCTCCACCCACCCCGGCTCCTGGAGCCCCCTCGCCCTCCACATCGACGGCCCTCGCCCCAACCTCTACGCCCTCCCCTCCCTCCAAGAGGGCCTCTTCGAGGTCCAGGACGAGGGCAGCCAGCTCCTCGGCCTCCTCCTCGACGCCCAACCCGGGGAAACCGTCCTCGACCTCTGCGCCGGCGCCGGCGGGAAGACCCTCCTCCTCGGCGCCCAGATGCGGAACTCCGGCCGGCTCCTCGCCCATGACCCCAACCCGGAACGCCTCGACCGCCTCCTCCAGCGCTCCTCCCGCTCCGGCCTCACCCGCGTCCAACTCCTCCGGACCCCTCCCTCCCCAGGCCTCGACGCCGACCGCGTCCTCGTCGACGCCCCTTGCTCCGAGCTCGGCCCTCTCCGCCGTGGCCCCGACCTCCGCTTCCACTCCTCCCCCGACTCCCTCTCCCACTTCCCCCCCATCCAACGCGCCATCCTCCAGCGCGCCGCCGACCTCGTCCGCCCAGGCGGCCGGCTCGTCTACGCCACCTGCACCGTGAACCACGCCGAGAACCAGGACGTCGTCGCCGACTTCCTCGCCTCCCGCCCCGACTACCGCCTCATCCGCCCGGGCGCAGGCTGGCTCCCCGACTCCTGCCTCCTCGGCGACTTCCTCTTCGTCACACCCCATCGCCACGGCACCGATGCGTTCTTCGCCGCCGTCCTGGAGCGCTCGGCGGGCTAGACACAGGGCCAACAGGCGGCCGCACTGTCCGCGTGCCGACGGACGGAGGTACTCAACACGCCTCCGTCCGCCCCGGCGCGAATCCCGAGGACCTCACCATCGCCAGTGCTATGAAGCGCCCCGTGCGTTGGCTCAAGCCCCTCCCGCTCCGCCCCCGCGACACCGTCCACGTCGTCGCCCCCTCAGGCCCCTTCGACCGCCCCACTTTCGAAGCCGGCCTGGCCCTCATCGCCGAGCGCTACTCCCCCACCCACCGCCCCGACCTCTTCGCCTCCCACCGCTACCTCGCTGGTGACGACTCCCGCCGCGCCCAAGAGCTCGCCCACGCCCTCCAGGACTCCTCCGCCCGCGCCACGTTCTGCGCCCGCGGCGGCTACGGCAGCGCTCGGCTCCTCCCCCACCTCCCCCTCGCCAACGCCGCCCCCAGCCTCTTCACCGGCTTCTCGGACCTCACCTCCGTCCACGGCGCCCTCCAGGCCCTCGGCCGCGTCTCCATCCACGGCCCCGTCCTCACCCAGCTCGGCAAGCAGCCCCCCGAGGTCCGCGACTACTTCTTCCGCCTCCTCGAATCCCCTGAAGCCCCGCCCCCACTCACGGGCTCCGCCACCTACGTCCCCGGCTCCGTCCAGGGCCACCTCGTCGGCGGCAACCTCTCCGTCTTCGCGTGCCTCCTCGGCACCCCTTACCTGCCGCCCCTCGACGGCGCCGTCCTCCTCCTCGAGGACGTCACCGAGCGCCCCTACCGCCTCGACCGCATGTGGACCCAGCTGCGCCTCGCCGGCGTCTTCTCGCGCGTGCGCGGCATCGTCCTCGGCGACTTCACCGCCTGCGAAGAGCGCGACGCCCCCTACTCCAGCGCCGACGTCCTCCAGGACCTCGCCCGCGAGGAGGGCCTCCCCTGCGCCGCGGGCTTCCCCATCGGCCACGGCACCCTCAACTACCCCGTGGCCCTCGGCACCCAGGTCCACCTCGACGCGGACGCGGCCCGCCTCACCTTCCTCGAAGGAGCCGTGTCCCCATGAGCACTCCTCCCGAGAAACACCCCATCGCCGTCCTCCAGACGCTCCTCGATGAAGCCGTGGGCATCGGCGTCTTCCCCGCCGCCCAGGCCGTCGTCCTCCACCGCGGCGTCCAGGTCTTCGGCGGCGTCGCGGGCAACGTCTCCGGCGACACCCGCTTCGACCTCGCCTCGCTCACCAAGGTCATCAGCACCACGGCCCTGTTCCTGCGCCTGTGGACCGAAGGAAAGGTCGGACCCGATACCCTCGTGTCCCGCTTCTTCCCCCATACCCCCGTGGGCGACGCGGGCGTCACCGTCGCGGACCTGCTCTACCACCGCTCCGGCCTCCCCCCCTTCGTCCCCTTCTTCGCCCAGGCCCTCACCCAGCACCCCGAGCTGCTCGACGCCACCTGCGCCTCCGCCACCCGCGCCCGCGTCCGCGACGAGGTCATCCAGGCGGCGGCGAACACCCCGCTCACGGCTCCGCCTCGCACCCGCTCGGCCTACAGCGACGTGGGCTTCATCCTCCTCGGCGAAATCCTCTCCCGCGCCGCCAACGCCCCGCTCGACACGCTCTTCTCCCGCCACATCGCCGAGCCGCTCGACCTCACCGCCCGCTTCCACCGCCTCACCGACTTCCCCGCTGACTCCACCCCCGCCCCCACCGGCGCCTCGCGCCCCCGCGAGCCCGCGCCCGGACAGGACGGCCTGTGGAGCAACGTGCCCACCCAGCCCACGCGCCCGGGTGAAGTCGACGACGACAACGCCTGGGTGATGGACGGCGTCGCCGGACACGCGGGCCTCTTCGGCACCGCCGTGGACGTGGCCCGCTTCGGCCAGGCCATCCTCGAGGGCTGCTCCGGCAAACACTCCGCGCTCGCGCCCGGGCCCCTCTGGCACCGCGCGCTCGCCACCGACCCGCTCGTGGAGGGAAGCACCCGCTCCATGGGCTTCGATTCGCCCTCGCGTGTCGGCTCCAGCGCGGGCCGCGTCATCGGCGACTCACCTCCAGGCGCCGTCGGGCACCTGGGCTTCACCGGAACGAGCCTCTGGGTGGACCTGCGCCGCTCGCTGGTGGTGGCGCTCGTCACCAACCGCGTGGCCCTTGGACGCCAAGAGGTGCGCATCCGCGACTTCCGGCCCGTCTTCCATGACTTCGTCGTGGAGGCGCTCGGCCTCACCGCTACCTCGCAGGGAACACATGGCTGACGACAACGGCAACGTCCTCGACACCCTCGAACCCGGCAGCGTGCGCCGCGTCCACCTGGTGGGCGTGGCAGGCACCGGCATGGGCTCCTTCGCCGGCATGCTCAAGGCCGCCGGCTACGAAGTCACCGGCAGCGACGAGAATGTCTACCCACCCATGAGCGACATGCTCAAGGCGTGGGGCATCCCCGCGTCCTCGCCCTACCGGCCCGAGAACCTCGACGCCGCGAAGCCCGACCTCGTCATCATCGGCAACGTCATCCGCCGCGTGAATCCCGAGGCCACCGCCGTCCGCGAGCGCGGCCTCAAGCAGATGAGCTTCCCCGCCGCCCTGGGCTCGCTCTTCCTCGAGCGCGCCCACTCCGTCGTCGTCGCCGGAACCCACGGCAAGACGACCACGTCCTCGATGATGGCCCACGTCCTCGTCGAGGCCGGCAGAGACCCGTCCTTCCTCGTCGGCGGCGTCACCCAGAACTACGCGGGCAACTACCGCGTCGGCAAAGGCCCGCACTTCGTCGTCGAGGGCGACGAGTACGACACGGCCTACTGGGACAAGGGCTCCAAGTTCCTCCACTACCGCCCGCGCACCGCCATCCTCACCAGCGTGGAGTTCGACCACGCGGACATCTTCAAGGACCTGCCCCACTACGAGGCCACGTTCCAGAAGTTCGTCCGGCTCATCCCCCAGGACGGGCAGCTCATCGTCTGTGCCGCGTACCCCAACGCCGTGAAGCTCGCGCGCGAGGGCTGCCAGGGCCGCGTCATCACATACATCGCGAAGGAAGGCGCGGACGCGGACTACGTCCCCCGCGAGGTGTCCTTCGGCGCCGAGGGCGCACGCTTCCAGGTGGTGGAGCGAGGCACGGTGCTCGGCACCGTGGTGCTGCCCATGGGCGGCCTGCACAACGTGGAGAACGCGCTGTCCGTCATCGCCGCCGCGCGCGGGTTGGGCCTGTCCTTCGACGAAATCGCCAAGGGCCTGTCCACGTTCCGCGGCGTGAAGCGCCGGCAGGAGCCTCGCGGCGAGCCCGGGGGAATCCTCGTGGTGGATGACTTCGCGCACCACCCCACCGCCGTGCGGGAGACCATCTCCGCCATCCACCACCGCTACCCCGAGCGCCGCCTGTGGGCCATCTTCGAGCCCCGCTCCAACACCAGCCGCCGCAACATCCACCAGGAGGACTACGCCCACGCCTTCACCGGCGCGGCCCGCGCGAGCCTCAAGGTGCCAGAGCGGCATGACAAGGTGCCTGTCGGCGAGGAGCTCGACGTGCCCCGGCTGGTCAAGGACCTCCAGGCCCAGGGCATCGCCGCCGAGGGCTCCACCGACGTCCAGTCGCTCGTGGACCTCGTTGCCCGCGAGTCACGCGCGGGGGACATCCTGCTCGTCATGAGCAACGGCGCCTTTGGCGGCTTCATCGAGAAGCTGCTCGTGGCGCTGCGGGCTCGCGCGGGGGAGACTGCCTGACATGCGCCTCCTGCTCCCGGTCCTCCTCGGTGCCCTGTCGCTTGTGGGGTGCTCCCGCTCCAAGATGCCGCCGCTCACGACGGACCGGCCGGGCGGAGAGGGAGGCGGTGTCCCGTCGGACGGCGCGGTGGCGCGCTCCGAGCCGCTGTCCTTCCAGGTGAAGCGCTACCCGGGCGGCGAGCCGTATGCCCTGGCGAGCGACCGGGGCAACGTGGTGCTGCTCGACGTGTGGGCCACGTGGTGCGAGCCCTGCCGGGACGCGCTGCCCTTCTACGAGAACCTGGGGCGCGAGTACGCGAGCCGAGGGCTCAAGGTCTACGCGCTCAACGTGGACGAGGACACGCGCGCCATCGCCCCGTTTTTGAAGGAGGTGAAGGCGTCGCTCCCCATCCTCCTCGACGAGAACGCCCAGGTGTCCGAGCGGCTGCTCATGGTGCGCGGGCTGCCCACGACGTATCTCATCGACAAGCGCGGCGTGGTGCGCTTCGCCCACCTGGGCTTCGGCGAGGAATGGGTCACCAAGCTCCAGACGGAAATCGAAGCGCTGCTGGCCGAGCCGGCGCCGTAGCACGCACGCTTCAGCAGGAGAGACGACACCATGGTTGCCAAGGCCCTCGAGACTCCCGCCGCCCTGCGCCGCACCGCGGAAGAGGGGGCACGACTGGCCGGGCGCATCCTCGCCGACCGCTTCCTGGGCGAGCGCATCATCGAGCTCAAGGGCGGCATCGACCTGGTGACGGACGCGGACCGGGCCTCGGAGGAGGCCCTGCTGGCCTTCATCCGCGAGCGCCACCCCACCCACGCCATCCTCGCCGAGGAGAGCGGCGCCACCGCGGGCACGGATGGGCTGCGATGGCTGGTCGACCCGCTCGATGGGACCACGAACTACGCGCACCGAGTGCCCCACTTCTGCGTCAGCGTCGCGGTGGAGGGGCCTGACGGAGTCCTCGCGGGCGCCGTGTATGACCCGATGCTCGACGAGCTCTTCTCCGCCGCGAGGGGAGAAGGCGCCACGCTCAACGGGCGGACACTGCGCGCCAGCAACGTCGCCGCGCTGAACCAGGCGCTCCTGTGCACGGGCTTCCCCTACGACGTGCGCGAGCGGCCTGAAGGGCCCGTGGGCCTCTTCACCCGCTTCGTCCTGCGAGCCCAGGGCATGCGCCGCACGGGCAGCGCCGCCATGGACCTGGCCTACGTGGCCACGGGCCGGTTCGATGGGTTCTTCGAATTCGGCCTCAAGCCGTGGGACATCGCCGCGGGCTCGCTGCTGGTGGAGGAGGCCGGAGGTGTCATCCGCCACGTCACGGGCGCGCCCTTCAACGTCATGCGAGGAGACGTCATCGCCTCCGCGCCCGCGCTCGCCCCCGTGCTGCTCTCCGAGGCCAAGGCCTTCATCGACGAGATGGGCTGGACGCCGCGCGCGTGAACAGCCCGAGGCCCCCGGCTCAACGCAACGCCGGGTAGTCCGCGTACCCCTTCTCCTCACCAGTGAAGAAGGTGGAGGCATCCGCTGCGTTGAGCGGTGCCTGCTGCCTGAAGCGCTCCGGCAGGTCCGGGTTCGAGAGGAACGGAACTCCGTACGCCACCAGGTCCGCCTCGCCCTGGGCCACCGCCGCTTCGCCCGTCCGCGCGTCGTATCCGCCGTTCACGATGAACGCCCCCTGGAACACCTCGCGCAGTCTCGGCGCGAGGCGCTGCTCCGGACTCGGGGTGTCCGCGCCCGACACGGACTCGGTGACGTGCAGATAGCCCAGCCCCAACCGGCTCAGCTCACGGGCCATGTACGTGAACGTCTCGAGCGGCGTGGAGTCCACCACTCCCGCGTAGGGGAAGGATTGCGGCAGGAGCCGGTACCCCACCCGCTCCGCGCCCCAGACGTCCACCACCGCGCGCGCCACTTCCAACGGGAAGCGGGCCCGGTTCTCGATGCTGCCCCCATACGCATCCGTGCGCTGGTTGGAGCCATCCCGCAGGAACTGGTCCAACAGGTAGCCATTGCTGCCATGCACCTCGACACCATCGAAGCCCGCCTCGCGTGCGTTCTCCGCCGCGCGCCGGAACTGGTCGACGACCCCCGGCAGCTCGGCGGTCTCCAGCGCCCTCGGCGTCACGACGGGCTTCTTGCCCTGGAACGTGAACACCGTCCCCTCGTACCCGATGGCCGAGGGCGCCACCGGCAAGCGGCCCTCATGGAAGTCTGGATGCGAGACACGTCCCACGTGCCACAGCTGCGCGAAGATGACTCCGCCCACCGCGTGGACGGCCTGTGTCACCTTCCTCCAGCCCGCCACCTGCGCGGACGAGTGCAGGCCAGGCGTGCGGATGTACCCCACGCCTTGAGGGCTGACCTGGGTGGCCTCGGTGATGAGGAGCCCGGCGGAGGCCCGCTGCGCGTAGTACGTCGGCGCCAGGGGATTGGGCACGTTGCCATCGACCAGCGCCCGGCTGCGCGTCATGGGCGCCATCACCATCCGGTTCTTCAGCTCGAGACGGCCCAGGCGAAAGGGAGACAGCAGCTGCGTTGTGTTTGCCATGGCCAGGGAATGCCAAGGCCGCTATGGACGCACCATGCCAGCCAGTCCAAAAGAATTTGCAGGGCGTCCAGAGCCGCGTGACACGCCGGGCCCGGACGTCCTCGCCGACGTGCTGGACTCGATGCGCCTGTCGACCCTCATGTATGGCCGCTTCGAATTGTCCGCGCCCTGGGGCATCCGGTTCTGCGAGAAGCCTTGCGCGCACCTCGTCCTCCTCGCACATGGACACGCTCGCCTGGACGTCGAGGGAATCCCTGACACGGTCATCCTGTCGGCGGGAGACCTGGCCCTGCTCCCCCAAGGTGTCAGCCACACGCTCCGCGACGCGGAAGGAAGTCCCCTCCACCTCCTGGGCCACGGTGAATGCCAACGCGCCCTGGGCGTGGGGCCGATACGGCTGGGCGGCGGCGGCGAACGCACCTCCCTGGTGACGGGCTCCTTCCGGCTCGGAGCCGCGCCGCACATGCTGCTGTTCGAGCAGCTCCCTCGCCTCGTTCACGTCACCGCGGAGACTCCGTCGCTCGCGGCAGCGGCCCAATTGCTCATCACCGAGAGCACCTCGTCGAGCCCCGCGGCGACCGTCGTCATGAGCCGACTCGCGGACATCCTGCTCGTGCAGGCGCTGCGCCTCCACATCGCGTCAGGGCAGGGCCAGGAGCCCGGGCTCGGGGCGCTCGCGGACCCGCAGATTGGCAAGGCCCTTTCGCTCATCCATGAGCAACCCGCCGCGCCGTGGACCGTCGAGAGCCTCGCGTCGGCCGTCGCCCTCTCACGCTCGGGCTTCGCCGCCCGCTTCACCTCGCTCGTCGGCAAGCCGCCGCTGGAGTACCTGGCGCGGTGGCGGATGACGAAGGCCGCGCAGCTCCTCCGGGAGAGCGAGACGCCGTTGAGCGAGCTCGCGACCGTCATCGGCTATCAGAACGAGGCCTCCTTCAATCGGGCCTTCAAGCGCTGGGAGGGGATCAGCCCCGGAGCGTACCGGCGCGAGCATCGCCCACGCGCCGACCCTGCGTGAGTTTGCCGCACGTCCTCGGGGGCTTCCTCGGGGACGGCAATGATTGCCGGGGAGAACGGCCGAAGTTGCCGGCAAGCCTGTGTGGCATCGCCTCGGAGAAGACGGGGCCCGAGGGAACGAGCCCTGGGAGTGACTGGCACACGCCGTGCTCAAGCCGCGTGACGACGCATCTCGCGTCTCCCTTCAGGAAATCTCGATGAAGCCTTCTCGCCTGTTGCCCTTCCTCGCCCTCTCGATGTGCCTCTCCGCCGGAACCGCGCTCGCGGACACCACGGCGTGTACGCCGAATCAGGTCGGCGTGTTCACCAATCGCATCCATGTCCGGTGCGCGGCCTCCGTGGCCGGCGGCATCTGGTTCTTCGCGCTGCCTACGACGGACGCGGCGCACACCAACCGGATGCTGTCGCTGCTCAACTCGGCGCTCGTGGGGGGCCGCTCGCTGACCATCGACTACAACCCGTCCTCCACGGCGGGGACGTCCATCGGCTGCCAGTCCAATGACTGCCGGCTCATCAACTACGTGATGATGTACTGACGGAGCCCTGGCTGGAGGTCACACATGAAGACCCGACAAGGGCTGCTCCTGCTGGCATCCGCGCTGGCGGCCTTCACCGCCCAGGCGGCGGCCTGGAACGGGGGCGTCCACACCACCACGCCCAGCGTCTGCTTCGTGGGGAACGCGCTCACCGCGCGCCCCGACCGCGTGCAACAGGTGCTCGACTACATCGAGGACTACGAGCGCGCGGCCAACATCCGCTTCAACTACCTGGGGACCTGTCCCCCGCCCATCGTCCTCGCCGACGGGACGGAGTGGCACAACGGAGACATCCGCGTCGTCCTGTGGGGAACCAGCACGTCGCCGTACGGCAAGGTGCCCGGCGTGGGCTGCCCGATGTTCCTCGATGAGAACGGCAACTACACCGGAGAGAACGATAGCGGGACGAGTTGGTCGAACAGCCCCGCCTCGCTCGCCGCGCACCGGGGCTGCCGCTACAACCTGAAGCTAGGAGATGACGCCGACGCGCAGGGCATCCCCTGGAGGGACCACACCCTCCACGAGTTCGGCCACGCGATGGGCCTCACACATGAGCACAAGCGCGACGACGCGGACGCCGCGGTGGCGTGCAGCGACCCGGGCTTCGGCGGGAGCAACGGCAGCAGCCACCTGACCGTGTACGACCGGTACTCGGTGATGAACTACCGGTTCCTCGCGTGTGGCATCTCCGGCAACTACGGCCACGCCGGGTTGTCCCTGCTGGACCGGCTGGCGATGCACATCCTCTATCCGGAGCCCACGCCCGTCGCCGAGCTGTGGGGACGCACGGTCATCCAGAGCACGGAGCCGTTGCTCCTCACCTCCGCATGGGGCGCGCGCGGCGCGGACGTCGGCTTCTCCGCGCCCTGGTTCCAGTGGACCCTGTCGGGCCTCACCTACAGCAACACCCACTCGCTGTCGGCGTCGCTCGCGGCGGGGACATATCCCCTCACGCTGACGTACCAGGACTTCCTCGGCCGGGTGTACTCGTACTCCAGCACCGTGAAGGTGCTCAGCCCCGCGGACTACGCGCGGCGAATCGTTTCGCCCATCGCCGCGCAGTCATCCCTGATGTGATTCGACCGAGAGGGCCGTGCCGCCTCTTGCACGGCCCTCTCGGACGCATCAGGCCGCCGCCTTGATGCCACCGCCGCCGAACTGACCCTGCTCGGTGTAGTCGCGCTGGTTGCCCTTCGCGGACACCTCGACACCCAGGCCACCCGTCTTCAGGTCCACGCCGAGGCTCAGGTCCTTGTCCTTGAACGTGCCCCAGCTGCCCTTGGCCTGGACCGACACGCCGTCGAACGCGTTGCCGAAGTCGCCCTGGACGAGCTTGCCGACCACGGACTTCGCCTCGTCACCGCTCAGGCCACCCACCTCGAAGTCGCCCTTGATGCCGACCGGACCCGCGTCCCCCGTCAGCTCGCCCTTGAGCGCGGTCTGCGCGGGGCCCGCGAAGGCCGCCGTGGTGGGGCTGGCCAGGAAGGCCGCCATGTCGCCGACCTTCGCCGAGTCGAGCGGAATCTTCGACTCGACGGTGAGCTTGCCCGTCACTTCACCCTCGATGCCGCTCATGCCCTTGACCGCGTCGTCGGGGGCGCCCAGGTTCTTGAACAGGCTCGCCGTGACGCCCGCCTTGCCGCTCAGCTCCACGGCCGTCGTGCGCACCAGGTTCTTCGGCTGGCCGTTCTCGAACTCGAGCTTGTAGCTCGCCGTGCCCGCGGCGCTCGCGGACGCACCGGCCTTGATGCCCGCCACGCCGGCCTCGGCGCCGAAGGACGCATCCACGCTCGCGTCCACGCCGCCCTTCAGCTCGATGGAGGAGAGGTTCTTCTGGAGGAAGGCCAGCTCGTCCGGCCGAGGCGCCAGCGCGGGCGCCAGCACCGGCGACGTCGCGGAGGCCGCCGCGCCCGCCACGATGAGGGCGCCCTTCTTCGCGTCCTCGGCGTTCTGGAACTTGTACTCCACCTTGCCGCCCGCGGTGACGTGCGCGTTGGCGCCCGCGCCCAGACCCACGCCCGCGCCGGCCTCGGCGGAGACGACGTAGCTGCCGTCCTTGTCACGGCGCACGCCCACCTCACCCTTGAGGTCGACGTCCAGCTCCAACGCCAGGCCCACCTTGCCGCTCAGCTTCATGCTGTCGCCGGGGCCCAGGTCGTTGATCTTCTTGTCCAGCCCCAGGCCCTTGTCGATGCCGCTCAGCGCCGCGTCGTGGACCTTGTTCTGAAGCTTGTCGCCCAGCTTCAGGCCTTCCTTCGCCGCGAACTTCACCGCGTCGAAGGCCGCCTTGCCGCCGTCCGCCACCGTGTCCGTGACGACGTCGAGCGTCTTCTTCTGCGCGTCGATGGCCACCTCGGCCGCGCCCACCAGGAACTTGCCGCCCTGCTTCACCGCGGCCTTCGCCGTGTCCGCGCCCGCCTGGAGCAGGTCCACCTGCGCCTGGATGCCCTTGCCGGTCAGGTCCAGGGCCGTCTTGCCCGCGTCCTTGGCCACGTCGAAGCCATCCTTGGCGACCTCGACGCCCTTCTTGGCCGTGTCCACGCCCTTGTCGACCACCTTCTTCGCGACGTCGACAGGGTTGGGCAGGGAGATCTTCGGCAACTTGATTTCGGGGAGCTTCAGTTTCGAAAGCAGGCCCATGTCATCGCTCCGTATTTGGGGGGAGAAGCGAGGTCCCTGGCACCGCCGACCTCACTTCATCGAATGACTGGGTTGTCGGGGCCCACAGCCCTCCAGTTGCGTCGCCCGGCGAGAATTCTTGAGGGTCAAGACATCCCACCGGACAGGCCCTGGGCGATGACGCGTCACGCCATGGCGGATCCACCCCCCCAGCCGGGGCGTGGTGACTCCCGGTGGAAAAGCCGCGGGATGTCGATCTCCATTTCGGCCATTCGTCGCGAGCGTGAAGGGCCGATGGGCCCCCGGAGAAACCCCATGTTCCGCACGATGCTCGCCGTCGCAGTGTTGCTCACCGCCATCCCGAACCTGGCCAGCGCCCAGTCCAAGCCGAAGGGTGCTCGCGTCGCCGTGAATGGCATGCAGATGTATTACGAGGTGTCTGGCAAGGGCGCGCCGCTCATCGTCCTGCACGGCGCCTATATGAACATCCCGTCGATGGGCGCCATCATCCCCAAGCTCGCCAAGACACATCAGGTCTACGCGCTCGAGTTCCAGGGCCATGGCCGCACGACGGACATCGACCGGCCCATTACCTATCCCCACCTGGCGGATGACGTCGCGGCGTTCATGGACGCGGTGGGCCTCAAGAAGGCGGATGTGTTCGGCTATTCCATGGGGGCCGCCGCCGCGTTGCAGCTCGCCATCCGGCACCCGGCCAAGGTGGACAAGCTGGCCGTCGCGTCGGCCTCCTATGACCTCGAGGGCCTCCAGCCCGAGTTCAAGGAGTTCATCCCGCACATGAAGGTGGAGATGTTCCTCGAGATGCCGTTCGCGAAGGAGTACCGGAAGCTCGCGGCCAACCCGGATGGGTTCCCGGAGCTGGTCCGCAAGCTCATCGCGCTCGAGAAGGAGCCGATGGCGTGGGGGGAGCAGGTCAAGGCGATGAAGACGCCGGTGCTCGTCATCGTCGGGGATGCGGATGTCTCGACGCTGGAGCACTCCGTCTCCCTGTTCCGGCTCCTCGGCGGTGGTGGGCCGGGCGACATTGGCAAGCCGCTGTCCGCCTCCCGCCTCGCGGTCCTCCCGGCGTCGTCGCACACCGCGGTCATCACGCAGGTCGACCTGCTGCATGCCTTCATCGAGCCGTTCCTGAAGGGTGTCACGCCGAAGGGGATGTTCGCCGCGCAGTAAGGCCGTGCCCCTCCGCCACCGCCACGGACCGGACACGCGGCCCGTGCGGCGGTGGCAAAGGGCGGAAGGACAGACCTGGCGGCGGCGTGGAACACCAATGGCAACACCACGCTGACCGTGCGCGCTTCGACGGGCAGCGACTTGCGAATGGACCACTGGCTCCCCAACGCGGGCGGATGGATGAACACCACCGCGTGGTGCGCGGGAAAGTTCAGATAGCTGGGAGGGCGCGGAAACCATCGCGCTGAACTATTCCGCAGCTTGACAGCCCCGGGCCAAACCCTGAGGGTGGCCGAGGTGGCTCCTCGAACGCTCGTCGCAGACACACCTGGAAGGGACTTTCGGAAGCGATTCCTCTGGCTTGGAATCGCGATGGCGGCGGGCATGGGTCTGCTGGCCATCCAGCTCTACCGCCTGCAAATCGCCCAGGCGGAGGAGTACGCGGCGAAGAGCGTGGCGAACTTCGTGAAAGAGGTGCGTCTGCGCGCGGACCGAGGCGCCATCAAGGACGCGCGAGGAACCATCCTCGTCGACAGCCGCCCCTCCTTCGACGCCTTCCTGACCCCGGCCTTCTGCCAGTCCTGCGTGGAGAAGGTGATTCCCAAGGTGGCCGAGCTCTTGGGGATGGACGAGGCCCAGCGTCAGCGCCTGGAGACGCTGGCGCGGGCGGGCCGGCGCAATGGCCCCTTTCAGCCGGTGCCCATCCTCGTCGACCTGACCCGCGACGAGTACGACCGGCTCAATGCGAGACGCAACGAGCTGGATGGCGTGGACATCGTCCCCGTCCCCCACCGCAACTACCGGACGGGAAACCTGCTCAGCCATGTGATTGGCTACATGAACGAAATCACCCAGGAGGAGCTCGAGCGTTTCAACGCGGACGGAGCCAGCTACTCCCGGGGCGACTACGTGGGGCGGCGGGGGCTCGAGCGATATTTCGAATCACAGCTCCGGGGCACGGATGGCGTGCGCAAGGAGGTGGTCGACGCGCGTGGGCAGACGCTGGAGGCGTTCAACGGGCTGCTGGCCTCGGAGGACACCACCCGCGCGCCCGTCGCGGGCCACAACATCATCCTGTCGTTGGACATGCGGCTCCAGGAGGCCGTCGAGCACATCTTCCCGGGCGTCGCCGGAGCGGTGGTGGTCATCGACGTGACGACGGGCTTCATCCGCGCGCTCGTCTCGCGGCCGGGCTTCGACCCCAACCTGCTGACCGGCCGCATCACGCCGGCGCAGATGGCCGCGCTCGCCCGGGACCCGCTCCAGCCGATGATCAACCGCGTCACCGCGGAGCACTACGCGCCGGGGTCCATCTTCAAGGTCGTCACCGCGCTGGCCGCCTTCAAGTCCGGACAGTTCAGCCCCCACACCGTCATCAACTGCCCCGGTGGCTACCGGCTGGGGACCCGCGTGTGGCGGTGCCACAGGGACGCGGGCCACGGGCCTCGCGATGGCAGGCAGGCGCTGATGTCCTCCTGCGACGTCTGGTACTTCAAGGTCGCGGACGTGCTGGGCATCGACCCCATCTCGGAGATGGGGCGCCTGCTGGGGTTGGGGCAGCCCACCGGCATCGGCGTCATGGCCGAGGTCCCCGGCGTGATGCCCACGAGCAGCTACCACGACCGCGTCACGCCCGGTGGCTACTTCAAGGGCGCCGCGCTCAACAGCTCCATCGGCCAGGGCGATGACGCCGTCACCGTCATGCAGATGGCGCTGCTGTACTCGGCCATCGCCAATGGGGGCACCATCTACAAGCCGCAGCTCGTGGCTCGCGTGGAGGATGCGACCGGGCTGGTCGTGAAGGAGTCCGAGCCCGAGGTGGTGCGCAAGGTGGACATTCCGGAGGCCCACCTGAAGGCCGTCAAGGACGGGCTCGTCGCGACGGTGAACGAAGGCGGAGGAACGGCCTTCGCGTCGCGCTTGAAGGACGTCGTGGTCGCGGGGAAGACGGGCACGGCCCAGGTGGCGCGCATCGGCGCCGTGCGCCTGAGGACGCATCAAATGGACTACTACATGCGCCACCATGCCTGGTTCGCGGGCTTCGCCCCCGCGGACAAGCCGGAGATTGCCGTCGTGGTCCTCAACGAGCACGGAGGCGGTGGCGGCACGGACGCGGCGCCCACCGGGCTCGAGGTCATCGGGAAGTACTTCGAGCTGAAGAAGCAG
Source organism: Myxococcus stipitatus (assembly GCF_037414475.1). The sequence continues at coordinate 1,759,359 of NZ_CP147913.1, forward strand.
GACGAGAACGCGCCGCCGCCCATGGTGAATGCGCCCTATGTCCGGTCCGTGCCGCCCTCGAAGAAGGGCCTGCCCAACTGAAGCCGGGGCCTCTTCGTCCGTCGCGGCCGTTTCAATTAGGCTCGCGGGATGGGGGACCCCTTGGAGAGCGACGACGAGCTGCTGCGACTGCGTGAGAAGCTCAGGACCACCGCGTGGCGCCAGGTCGTGGTCCTCACCGGCGCGGGCATCTCCGTCGCATCGGGGCTGCCGACCTACCGCGGCCCCGGGGGGCTTTGGACCCGGCCGGAGACGGAGGAGGTTCCCGACGCGGCCATGGCGGCGCGAGACCCGTCGCGGGTGTGGCGGCTGTTCAGTCCGCTGCGCAAGCACCTCCAGGCCGCGAGCCCCAACGCGGCCCACGCCGCCCTCGCGCGGTGGCAGGCGGCGTCACCCCCGGGGCGCTCCTTCACGCTGGTGACGCAGAACGTGGATGGGCTGCACACTCGCGCGGGCAGCCAGGACGTCGTCGAACTCCACGGCTCCCTGTTGAAGACCCGGTGCGGCAATCCCAATTGTGGAACGCCAGCCTTTGAAGACCTCCGTGAGTACACGCAGGCCCCCTCGTGCGAGAGGTGTGGACAGGTGCTCCGGCCGGACATCACCCTGTTCAACGAGCCGCTTCCCGTGGATGCGGAGTGGGCCGCGAAACGGGCCCTGCGCGAGTGCGACCTCTTCCTCGCGGTGGGAACGTCCGGCACGGTGGCGCCCGCTTCGAACTTCGTCCGTGGGGCGAAGTACGCGGGAGCGTGGACCCTGCTGCTCAACCTCACCCCCATGCAGCCTCGGCATCCCGATTTCGACCAGGAGGTTCTGGGACGCGCCGAGGAACTCCTGCCCTTCCTGTTAAGCGGGTAGAGTCCAATGCATGGCAAACACACCCCGGTCCGTGCGTCATCGCGTCTCGTCGAGCGTCATGGTCAGGCTGAGTCGAGCAGGTCTGTTGAGTCTGTGTCTCGTGGCCGCTTCGGCTCGGGCGCAGTCGTCCGGGGTGCGGATTGATTTCGAACCCATCACCTCGGTCTCTCCCTCTGGAACGGAGACCTCATGGGCCTCGGAGATTCATCTCCACCTGGAGCCCGCCGCCGGTGCGTTCCTGGGCGCGGAGGGACCCGGCCCGCGAGCGGGCTTCGGGTTCGCGCTGAAGGCGGACTTCCCCTTGCTCACGCGGCGCATCCTGATGGTGGGCAAGCTGGTGATGTGGATTCTGAGCCTTGGCGCCATCGGCTCGGATGCCATGCTGGAGCACACGCCGCTCTCCATCCAGGTGGAGCTCTTCGGCAACCGGTTCTCGGACACGAGCCTCCTGGACAAGGGCTGGGGCTGGGGTGGCGGACTGGGAGCACGGCTCAAGCTCTTCGAGAGCGCACATGGTGAAAGCACCGTGCGCAACGTCTGGTACGACCTCAACGCCAACCTCGGGACGAATGGCTTCGGTGTGGACACGAGCCTGGGAGTCAGCTTGTCCCTGAGTGAACTCGTGTCGATGGGACCCTTCGTCAAGTTCGCACGGGTGGGTGGGGTGAACGGCCTGTTCGGCGGCATCTCGCTGGACCTGGGGGCTCCCGCGAGCCGGAGCGCACCGGCGGATGCGGCCTCGAATCCCGCCACGGAGGATGCCGCGGCGAAGCAGCCCTGAACTCCGCGTGACCGGAGATTGCCGCGGCGGTCCAGCACCTGACGAGGGCCATCGCGGAGATGATGAAGCCCGCACCGGTGTACCAGACGTACGCCGCAGTCGCTCCGGAGCCGGCGGGCTTCGCGCGACTCATCGACAAGACGGGCGAGCTCCAGCGCGGCGCGTACGACTGGTCAGACGAGGTGTCGAAGCTCTCCATGCCCGTGCTGCTCGTGTTCGCCGACGCGGACTCCATGTCACCCGCGTACATCGCGCGCTTCCATGGCCTGCTCGGTGGCGGCCAGCGTGATGGGGGCTCGACGGCAGCGGACGCGCCAAGTCGAGCCTCGCCATCCTCCCGAGCCATACGCACTACAACCTGTTCGAGTCCCCGGCGCTGACTTCAGTGGTCGAGCCCTTCCTCGGGCCCTGAGCCGCGCCGCGAAGGAGTTGAGCACCGCGGTGAGGCTGTTTCACAGCGGTGTGCTACCAGGGTTGCGGCTGCGTCACACAATGCACCATGCCGCCCTCGGCGTAGAGGTTGCGGACGTCGATGCCGACGACGGTCTTGTCTGGGAACAGCTTCTGGATGATGGCATTGGCGGCGCCGTCATTCGCGTCGCTTGAGCAGGCGCATGCGCCCCCGTTGAAAACCCTTCTCCTCCAGCGGCTCATCCATGAGCCACCCCGGTCCAGCACATGAGCGACTCCACCCCGGACAGCAGCTTCAAGAACACCACCACTCGATTCCTCAATGTCGATCTCGACATCGAGGGCGAGGACCTCAACGAGCTGGTAACGACGCTTGAGAGCCGCGCAATCGTGCTTCACCACACGAACACCACGGCCTCCTTCGAGCTTCTGGCCCAACCCCCAGACCCCGATACCGCGATTCGGAACCTCTTCGCGGTCATCGACGCACTTCCCCCAGAAACTCGCGCCCTTTGGGAGAAGTGTACCCTGCGTCGATTCAGCATCGGAATCAGCGCGGGTCACCAACCAAACTCGCGAACCTGGGTCCTTGCGCTGGACACCCTGAAACTCGTCACTCAACTGCGCGCGGAGATTGATGTGACCATCTACGCGCCCGCCCCTGCTTTCGACGCCCTTCCTTGAGAGCATCGAACGTCGGAGTTCATGGCGACAGCATCACGAATGAACCCTGAGCAACCACACGGAGGCCGTCGCAGCCGATGAACGCGGCGACGGCCTCCAGGAGCGGACTACGGATGCGCGAACTCGATGGTGATCTTCCCGTGCCCGTTCAGCGTGCACGCGCCTTCGACGGCCTCTTGCTGGGTGCCGACATTCCACGAGCCACCGCCACCACCCACTCGCCCACCACCACCGCCGGAGTAACCACCACCGCCACCACCGCCGTAGCAGCCGTTACCCGCGCCACCACCGCCGTACCCGCCATGCGCCAGCCCGCCGCATGTCTTGCCAGCCCCGCCCTTGCCTCCGGACAGGAAGGCGAAGCCGCCCTCGCCGTACGTCCCATCCGCAGCGCCGTTGCCTGACCAACCACCGCCACCCGCGCCATACCCCGCGGCCCGCGCTCCACCCAGGCCCCCCGTCCCACCCGCGATGAACCCGGACGTGTAGCTGGCGTTCGTCGAACCCGCCGTTCCCGACGTGCTCGTGCTCCCACTCCGTCCCGGAACGAGCGCCCCCACGCGCAGTCCACCACCTCCGCCTGCGATGAGCAGCGGGCTGCCGCTCTTCGCGACAAAGGAACCACCCCCGCCGCCCGCGCTGTACGTCGCCGGGGTCCCCATCTGGCCCACGAGCATCTGAAGCGTGTCGTTCTTCTGGAGCGAGAACACACCCGAGACCTTGGCTCCACATCCGCCCGGGATTCCCGCCACCGCGCTCGCACCGCTCGCCCCCGTGGCCGTGATTCGGTACTTGCCCGTCTTCGGCGCCGTCCATGTCTGCGGGGCCGGCGGACCCGTCGGGCCCTGGTACTCCACACCGTTCACCGTGTTGGTGAACTCGAGCCCCTTCTCGAAGATGGCGAAGGGCGAGAAGCTGGTCGTGACACCGCAGATCTGGATGACACTCACCGGAGGGTCCACGTTGTAGTCGATGCCGCACGCCGCCTCGCTGGCACAACCACAGTCCGCCGGGTTCTCACTGCAATCAAACGCCTGTGGCCTCCCCGGGGGAGCAGGCAGCTCCTCCCACTGGCCAGACGGAGGCGCATCCTTGTTGAAGTGATAGAGCCTCAGGAACAGCGACAGCGCATTCGCCCCCCGGAACTTCCGGCGGACGCACACCGTCGCCTCGGTGAACTGCGCGGTGGTGTCGATGTCATAGAAGAGCGGAGCACAGTCGATTCCCTCCGCGCTCGCTCCATCGGTGCAGAACGACTTCAGCCCGTGAGGAACCTCGGGCCCCAGTGGCAACTCGGCCACCGTCGTGAGGCCCCCGGTCGTCACCGATGGGAATGTCACATTCACCTTCAGGTCCTGGTTGCTGATGGGAGTGATGGACACGTTCGAGCCCGCGGGCGTCGCGGTCGGCTCCGCGACCGTCATGCTCCCCCCTCCGAACTCCGTATAGTTCCCATTGACGATGGCCGACGCGTTGAGGTGGTAGGTCCCTGGCTCCGCGATGACCGTCAGCGCCGCCAGGGTCTTGTTGACGTCAGGGCCCGTCGAGGTAGCGCTCGACTCCCATTGGCGCCCACTGCTTGTGTCGAGGTGCATTCGGAACAAGTTGGCGGAGGGCAACTTGAGGGGAATCTCCGGGTCCGTGGGGTTCGCCTCGCGCACGTCGAAGTAGAGCGTGGTCTTGACCAGCGTCAGCGTCTCCGTGCCAAAGCTCACGGTGCTGTTCGCGGGAACCGTGAGTGGAGGAGAGCCACCGACGTCATACTTGCGGAACACGTCCACGTAGTGGGGGGACGAGGGATGGGTCTCGTTGCTGAAGTTCAGCCGGAGCTGGCTCTTCCTCCAGACGCCGTGAGGGAGCGTGAGGTCGAACCGGCCGTTCGTCAGCGCGCCATCGAAGGCATCCGTCTCGAGGACCTGGGAGGCGTCTTGCCGCTTGAGCGACAGGTCCGCGTCACTGAGGTCCGCGTTGGAGTAGAGCCCCGTCACAACCAGGGGCGCCTGCGCGGTGCCCACGGGGTCGGTGAAGTTCTGGGTGAGCGTCGCTCCGGAGGTGATGGTGACGCGATAGGCCTTCGTATCCGAGTACTGGCCCTCGGACTGGATGGCCGTGCGTGCATAGACGTCGTACTGCCCCGGAACCAGCTCGAGGTCGTAGGTGCCGCCGACGGGCACCTGGCGCATGCCGTTGACGAGCGCCGTTCCCGTCCCGACGACACCTTGGAAATAGACTTCATGGAAGCTGACGGGAGAACTCGGGGCGATGCTCACGGTCCCGACGAGATGCCCGGTGGCGGGAAGATTCTCCGTCCAGCTCACGTTCGCCGGCCCCGCGAGCAGATTGACGACCTGCGCGGCGAGAGCCCGCTGCACCACGGTCCCGGTGGGAGTGACCACGGAGACCTTGCCCGTCACGGTGACCTGGCTCATGGCAACCATGGCCATCACAGCCGAGCTGGAGGTCACCGGCGGGGTCCCATGATTCTTGACGGCATTCGCCTTCAAGCTCTCCGTGGCGTTGCTCGCTGTCGCGGTGACCTCGAACCGGCTGAGGGTTCCTCCCGTCACGGTGACGGAGGTATTGATGAGGTTCATCGCCGGATAGACGTAGTCCACCGTCGTGGGGCCCACCTGGTTGTCGACCGGGAAGAGGCCATACCGGTTCACCTCGAACGTCGACAGCCCGCCGCCCGGATGCGTGAGCGTGGCCCGCATCGTGTGTTGATAGGACTGACCGCTCTCCACCGTCATGGAATAGGGGCTGGCGGTGAACTCCTTGAAGGACATCTGCCCCGTCGAGGAGAAGAGCATCAGGAGGACCTTGCTGAAGGTCTGCGAACCAAACGAGACCTGTCCCTTGAACTCCCCCGGGTTGAGAATCACATCCGCGACGGCCAGCCCCGATGTGGCCATCACGGCAAGACACAACAACAGCGTCCGACCCTGTCTCCGCATTGCTGAACTCCCCCTCTGTTCGCCGCGCTTGCTGAACGCGTCCGGCGGCACTCACCGGAGCTGGCACTCGCATGTCTCGACACGAAGCTGGGGGCGGCGCGCTCCCGCGAGAGCCTGTTCAAACACGGTGCTTCCGCCGCACACCCGAGGTGAAATTCAGACAGAGTCACGGAATTGTGTCAACACACTTGTTTTACCATGTGGGAGGCGAAGTGCGGGGTGGCGAAGACCCTGACGGATGCATCGCCGAGGTGTGTCCTCCATGCAATTCCTATCCAGTCAGGTTGTGCCAGAGCGCGGGAGATGGAGACGCCCGGGGTCTGCGATTGCGCGATACCAGGAGACCTGGAGGGTGCCCCAGCCGCGGGCCTGCCACCGCGAAGGCTGGGGCAGGCCGTCCTTGCCGCCACTCAAGCGGGCACGGCGTTGAGGAAGCCGTACACCTGCCGGATGCGGCCGTTGGCCAACACCACCACGTCGAAGCCGATGACGAGCGGCTTGTCGCCTCCGGGCATGCCCGCGTGCCAGGTGAAGCGGGCTTGCTCATGGTGCGCATCCACCGGCCCCGCGAGCGTGAAGACGAGGCCGGGGTACTGCTTCTGGATTCCGCCGATGAACCCGCTGATGGCCTCCGTGCCCGTGGCGGCGACCATCGGGTCCGTGTAGGCGCAGTCCTCCGTGTACAGCTCACGCAGGGCCACGCCTCGACGGGCTTCATCCGTCTCGTTGAAGGTCGCGATGTAGCGCTGAACGATGGTCTCGATGGCGTTCACAGGTGTGCTCCTCGGGGTTGGAACCGCGTTTCGAAGACACCTGTAACGTGCGTCATGGAATCAAAGCGATTACCTCAGAGGTCATGAGCCGTGGCCAACGACGGCACGCGGCGCAAGCGGACGCCCTTGAGGCGGAGCCACGCTCCCTCCGCGGTCTGCTCGAAGCGGAGCACATCTCCCCGGTGACGGCCTCGGCCCGCGACGGCGGCGAGGTCTCCCTCCGGGTCCAACACCATCGTCACCTGAAGCCCGCGATAGAGCGGGCCGGTATACGTGAGCACCAGCAGCCCGCTCACCTCGCTCAACACGGCCTCGTCGAGCAGTTCACGTGAGCCCTCGGTGGCCACCGTGTAGCGGCCCAGCCGTGACCGCCAGACCTCGGGCATGGGCGCCGGAGTGATGCGTGTCCCCAAGAGCCCCACGCCATGCAACGGCGAGTGGCCCAGCAACAACGTCGCATCCCCCGCCCGCCGGAAGGAGAGCCACAGCGGCTCCTCCCCGACCAGGGTCTTGAAGTAGCCCTGCTGGTGCGGAACCAGGTCGAGCACGGTGTCTCCCGCCAGGCCCTTCAGCGCGCCCCCTTGCACCTGGATGACCATGGGGCCCAAGTCCGTCGAGTAGAGCCCCTCCCACCGCGCGAGCACCTCGGGCGGCTGGGGCTCGGGACTCACCGAGGGCAGCCCCGGCACGGGCGCGACGACCTTGCCCGTCTTCACCTTCAAGGCCTGCGCGAGCATCTGCCTCGCGAGGCTGTTGACCAGGCTCCCCGCGCTCAAGGTGTTGGACAACACGACCACGCCAAGCCGGTGCTCGGGGATGAGCGCGACGATGGCGTTGAATTGGAAGTCGCTGCCGTCGTGCTCCACCATGCGCACGGCGCCGCCGCCCTCCAGGGGAAGGTCGTGCAGGTACCAGGTGAGGCCGCTGCGTGTCCCCACATCGAGCGGGTTGCCCGCGTTCTGCTCGCGCCACATCTCCTGGATGGACTCGGAGCGGAGGACCTGCCGGCCCTCGAAGCGGCCTCCATTGAGGAGCATGCGGACGAAGCGGCTCAGGTCCTCCGCGGAGCTGAACATGCCTCCCGCGGGGCCTTCGCTCTCAATCCAGTGAGGAGGCACCGTCTCCGGCGGCAGGTCGCCATAGCCCTTGGCTCGCAGCTCCGCGACGGCAGGAGTCACCCGGAACGCGGAGTGCGCCATCCGAAGCGGGGTGAAGAGGTGTTTCTGCATGAAGGCGCCGAAGTCACTCCCCGAGGCCGTCTCCACCGCGCGGCCGGCGATGATGAAGCCCGTGTTGCTGTAGGCGTGGAGGGTGCCCACCGGCCACACCCGATGCTCCCCCCGAAGCGAGGCCACACGCTCCTCGAGCGTGAGGGCGCGAGGTGAATACGCGCCGCCCATCTGCTCGGGGATGCCCGCATGGTGCATGAGGAGCGTGCGCAGGGTGACGGGGGCGCTGGGGAAGCGGGCCTCCATGCTGAAGCCCGGGATGACCTCCTCGATGGGCTGGTCGAGCGAGGCCCGCTTCTCCTCCACGAGCCGCATGGCGGCGGACGTCGTGAACACCTTCGCCACCGAGCCCAGTCCGTACACAGTCCGAGGCGTGGCCGGCAGGCCCGCCTCCGCGTCGGCCATGCCGAAGCCCTGGGACCAGACGACCTCGTCACCATCCACCAGGGCGAGGCTCACGCCTCTCACCTCGTCCTGCTTCATGGCGAGAGGGAGCTCCCGCTCGACGTTCTTCTTCAGCTCGGCGTAGTCCGCGGCTCGCGAGGGCGGATCGTCGTCCTCACATGCCGAGGTGAAGGTGCAGACCAGCAACAGCGCCAGGAGGCAGCGGCGCGGGGCAAGAAGGTGTGTGTTCATCCATGTCTCCGTGGCCCAGGTGTCGGGCTCACGGGGACTTCTTCCAAAGCGCTCCCTCCCAGGCCGTGGGAGTCGCGTCAGCGATTGTCACCGTTTGTCACCGCGCTCGCCGAGCGCCGGGGCCAGGACAAGGTGACGCGGGCGCCTCCGAGTGGGGCATCTGTCACAGTCGCGTGTCCTTGATGCGCCCGCATGACACGGTGGACGATGGCCAGCCCCAGCCCGTGGCCACCGGTCTTCCGGTTGCGGCTGTCGTCCAGGCGCGTGAAGGGGAGGAAGAGCCGCTCCCGTTCGGCGAGCGGAATCCCGGGGCCGTCGTCGTCCACGGAGACGGTGCATCCCGCCTCGGACTGGCTCACGTGGACATGCAGCTCCGAGCGGGCATGGCGCTGCGCGTTCCGGATGAGGTTGCCGATGGCTCGCCGCAGATAGCGCTCCGAGCCGTGGCATTCCACGACGCCGTCAGCATGGAGCCGCGGCGTCAGGTCCGGGCGGAACACGGCGAGCTGGCGGAACAGCTCCGTCACCATCGCGGTCAGGTCCACCTGCTCCCATTCCAGCGGCGGGGCATCGTGGTGCAGGCGGGTGTACGTGAGCAGCTCCTCGGTGAGCTCATCCAGTTCGCCCACGTCCTTCTCCATGTCCTCGAGTTGCGTGCGCAGCGACTCCACGTCCGCGGTCTCTCGCGCCAGGTGCAGGGCGAAGTGCAGGCGGGAGATGGGGGTGCGCAGCTCGTGGGAGATTGCTTGCAGACTGGCTTGCTGCTCCTCGCTCATGCGCTGGATGCGCTCCGCCATGTCGTTGAAGGTCCGCGCCATGTGGCCGATGGGCTCGGGGGCTCGGGACTCCGCTCGGGCCTGGAAGTCGCCTTGGCCGAAGGCGCTCGCGGTGGCCGCGAGCCTCGTGACGTGCCGGTACAGCGGCCACGTGAGCGCGAGCAACGCGAGGCCCAGGACGACGAGCAACACGGACGTCTCCGGCGCGAGGAACTCCACCAGGCGCTCGGGCTCCGGGCCCAGGCGCAGCGACTGCACCACCAGTTGTTCCGACCCGCGCAGAGGAAGGAACAGGAGCACCCGGTCCCCTGAGACTCCCGAGGAGTGCATCCACGCGGAGGGCAGGCCCCGCGCCAGTCGCTCGCGCACGCGCGCGGGGAGGTTCATGGCCAGCACCTCGCTTCGAGGACGCAGTTCGATGGGGTAGTCGAAGTGCGCCCGCCACCCGGCCACGACATCCACCCACTGAGCCTGGGGCCGGGAGAGGAGCTCCTGTTCGATGAGCCACTGAAGCCCCTGGGTGAGCCCCTCCAACTCACGGCCAGACGACTCCGCGTGGGCCGCGGCCTGCTCCGCGTCGAGCGACTGGGGAGGCATCCGCCGCGTGGCCAGCTCCACCATCAACACGACCGCGAGCAGGACGGCGACGACGATTCCCGCGTACATCCGGAAGAAGAGTCCGCCCAGCGGACGGAGTGAGCGCAGACGCCCCTTCATCGCTCGATGCCCCTGTTTCCCCGCACACCGAGAGGCCGCGGCTCCGGGTCGAGGTCATCAGTGGGGACGAAGGCAGTCAGCGGCGGCGGTTCGCGCCATGAGTCTCCCAGTGCATCCTGGATGTCGGCATCGGCTTGGGTGGAGGTCATGGGGTCGACTCGAACGCCAGTGCCCTACTCCGGCGTGCAGAAGTAGCCGCGGCCCCGCACCGTCTTGATGATTCGATGTGGCGGCTGCTCGTCGCCCAGCTTCCGGCGCAGCTTGGAGATGCGCATGTCGATGGAGCGGTCCAGGCCATCATGCTCGATGCCGCGCAACGCGGAGAGCAGGTCGTCCCGGCTGAGCACGTCGGGGGCTCGGCTGGCGAGCAACCACAGCAGGTCGAACTCGGCATCCGTGAGGTGCACGGGTGACTCCGCGAGACTCACCGTGCGGAGGACTCCGTCGATGCGCAGTCCCGCGGAGGCAATCCACCGGGTGTCCTGTGTGGGCTTTCGTGTGTCGCGCGAGGCGCGGCGGAAGAGGGCTTTCAGCCGGGAGAGCAACACCTGGGGGCGCACGGGCTTGGTGATGTAGTCATCCGCGCCCGTGTCGAGCGCCACCACCTCGTGGATGTCCTCATCCAGGGCGGTGAGCATGAGAATCCAGCCGGAGTAGATGGCGCGGGCCCTGCGGCACACTTCGATGCCGTCCATCCCAGGCAGGAGGATGTCGAGGACGAGGCAGTCCGGTGGCTCGTCCTGGAGGGCGGCGAGCGCATCCGGGCCGTTCGCCACGGTCCGCACTCGGAAGCCCTGCCCCTCCAGGAAGGAGCTGACCAGCCGGGCCAGCCGCTCATCGTCTTCCACGAGGAGGATGTACGGAGGAGACGCCATGACGGGCGTCAGCTTCCAGCAATGGGAGCGCTGGGGGAAGCCCCGCGCCAGACTCGCACGCCCAGGCGACGACTTCGAGCGACCCGCCGGTCCTCGTCTCCTTGCCCCCCAAGAAGATGGCGAAGTGACACGGCCCCACGCGACAATGCGTGCCATGCATCCCTTCGTGCGAGGAGCGGCCGTCGTGCTCAGCCTGGCGGCCCACACCGGTCGCGCGCAGGAGCCCGGCCGGCCACCCACGGCCGAGCTCTCTCGAACGGCGCAGGCCGCGGGAACCTCCCCGCGGCTCGTCGGCGTCGTCTCCGCCACTCGCTCGCTGGATGTGCTCCCCCAAATCGAAGGCCGCCTGGAGCAGCTCAAGGTCCGACTGGGAGACCGCGTGGAAGCCGGTCAGGTGCTGGCCCAGCTCGACGCGCGAACCCATCAACTGGAGCTGACCGCACGGCAAGCCCGCCTGAAGGCCGCCGAGGCAGAACACTCCCGCTTCGTCATCCTCCTCGAACAGGCCCGGCAACTCCTGGTGCGCGAACAGCGCATCCGTGAGCACTCCGCCGCCGAAGCCCTGGAGAAGGCCGAGCATGGCGTGGCGCTCGCCTCCGCCGACGTGGACCTGGCCAAGGCGCGCCTCGTCGAGGCGCAGGCCCAGGTGTCCCTCGCCCTCGAGTCGCTGGAGTACACACGCATCCGCGCCCCCTTCACCGGCGTCGTGTCCGAGGAGTACCTCCAACCTGGGATGATGACGGGCGCGTCCATCCCCATCGTCCGGCTGGTGGGCGAAGAGCGGCTCTTGCGCTTCGCCATCCCGGAGTCGCTCGTCAGCAGCGTGCGCGGCGGGCAGGCCGTGCAGGTCCGTATCGACGGCGCGGCCCCGCTGCAAGGCGTGGTCGAACGCCTCTCCCCGGAACTGGATGCCACCTCTCGCCACCTGAAGGCCGAGGCCCGGCTGACCATTCCCCCCGAGCTGCGAGGGCGGCTCCCCATCGGCGCCATCGTCCCCGTGGAGTTGGGGAGTTCCTCCGCGCACGCCTCGGGCAAGAGGCCCTGAGCGTCAGGCCGCGCTCTGGTCCTGCGCGGCGACCAGCTCGTGGTAGAGGCCGCCCTTCCCGAGCAGCTCCGAGTGAGTGCCCCGCTCCATCAAGCGGCCCTTGTCCATCACCAGGATGACGTCCGCGTCCCTGATGGTGCTCAGCCGGTGGGCGATGACCACCCGCGTGCAGCGCAGCTCCTCCAGCGCCTTCTGCACCGCGCGCTCCGTCTTCACATCCAGCGCGTTGGTCGCCTCGTCGAGCAGCAGGACAGCCGGGTCGTGCACCAGCGCCCGAGCCAGCGCCAGACGCTGCCGCTGGCCTCCAGAGAGGGAGCCGCCCATCTCACTGAGGATGCTGTTGTACTGCATCGGCATGGCCATGATGTCGTCATGCACCTGTGCACGCATGGCCGCGGCCGTCACCTGCTCCATGGAGAGTGACGGGTCCTGGTAGGCGATGTTCCGGCGGATGTCCCCTCGGAAGAGCATCGGGTTCTGGAGCACCACGCCCATCTGCCGGCGCACGTCGTAGAGGTCCAACTCTCCCAACGGATTGCCGTCGAAGCGGATGACTCCCGAGGCGGGCAGATACAGCCCCAGGAGCAGATGCGCGAGCGTGGACTTGCCCGCGCCCGAGCGCCCGACGATGGCCACGAACTGGCCGGGCTGGATTTCCAGCGACACGTCCTGGAGCACCAGCGGCGCGAGCGGACCGTAGCGGAACGAGACGTTGTCCAACTGGATGCCGCCCCGCAGCGAATGGGGCCTGCGGTTCCGCGACGCGGGCTGCTCCGCGGGCGTCTCCAGCACGTCGTCGACGCGCTCCAGGTAGCTGCTCACCAGCTGAAGCCGGAAGAAGGCCGCCACCAGGCTCGCGATGGGCGTGAGGAACCCGACGGCCAGGGCATTGAGCGCCAGCATCTCGCCGAGTTGGAGGCGGGCATCGAGCACCTGGAGCGTCCCCACCAGCAGCAGCACCAGCGGCGCGGCCATCTTCAGCGCGCTGTTGAAAGCCTCGACGTTGGCGTCCAGGCGCCCACGCTCCAGAGAGACGTTGAGCACGTCCACGTAGAGGTTGGACCAGTTCTGGACGGTGCGGCTCTCCACACCCATGCCCTTGATGGTCTGGATGCCCGTCAGCATCTCGACCTCGTAGGTCTGGGCCACCGCCTTGACCTCCAGGTCCTTGGACATCAATTCCCGCTGACGGCCGCGGGCCACCAGGAACACGGCGACCTGGAGCAACGCCAGGAACAACGCGAGGAGCCCCATCTGCCAGCTCATCACCGTCAACAAGGCCAGATAGAGGACGGCCAGCGTTCCGTCGAGCACCGTGGACAAGGCCCCGGAGGTGAGAATCTCCCGGATGGACGCGTTGCTGTTGAGCCGGGCGATGAGGTCGCCCGAGGAGCGGACGTGGAAGAAGGAGAACGACAGATGGATGAGGTGGTCGACGAAGCCCAGCGTCAGCCGCGCATCCAGATGCGTGCGCAGGTGCAGGAGCAGGTGGGCTCGCACCAGGGAGGAGAGCACCTGGAATATCAGCAACACGCCCAGGCCCGCGCTCAGCACCCACAAGAGTGACATGTCGCCGGTGGGCAGCACGACGTCCACCACCGCCCCCATCACAGCGGGGAGGACGAGCACCAGCAACTGGAGCAGCAGCGACATCCCCAGCACCCGCACCAGCAGCGGCCGCGCCTCCAGCAACAGGCGCACGTAGCGGTGGGTGCCGCGCACCGCCTCACCCGTCTCGAAGTCCTCGGTGGGCTCGAACAACAGCGCCACGCCGGTGAAGGACTTGCTGAACTGCTCCAACGGAATGAAGCGGCGGCCCAGCGCGGGGTCCGCCAACTGGACACCTCGGCGCGACACGCCCTCGAAGACGACGAAGTGGCGGAACTCCCAGTGGAGGATGGCGCCGCGCGGGAGCAGGTGAAGCGCCCCCACCTCCAGCTTGACCGCGCGACCTTGAAGGCCGAAGCGGCGCCCCGCCTCGAGGATTGCACGCGCACTGACGCCCTGGGTGCTCACCAGCCCCGAAGAGCGCTGGACCTCATCCAGCGTCATCTTCCGGCCCCAGTACCCCAACACCATCGCGAGACAGGCCGCGCCGCAATCCAAGGCGGTGACCTGTGGCACGAAGGGCAAGCGCCTCCCGCCGAGCCGCTGGCCCAGCAACTTCAACGCTGGGAACCGCTCCACCAACGACGGGGAGGCGGACTCATGCTCAGTCACGATTCCCCCACAGCGCATCGAGCGCGGGAATCAGCACCGTCCAGCCATTGCGCTCACGCACCTGGACGCGTCCCGTCCCGACCATGCCGTTGTAGTAGCGGTAGTGGTGGCCCTGCGCGCGGAAGCCCTCGTCCGGCATCCGCGCCTCCACCGCCACCATGGGCCCCTCCAGCGTCACCAGGTCCCCATGGCCCGGGCCCAGGAAGCGCCGCACCTCCGTGGGGCCAAGCAGCTCGTCGCTCACGGAGCTGACGGTGACGTCCTGGTAGAGATAGGCGAAGCCGCTGAGCTCCACGCGCAGCCGCTGTCCGGGCTCCAGCATGGGCCGGTACTGGCCCGGCACCAGGATGAGCGCCGTCACCCCCGTCTCCTGCCGGGACAACGTCACCACGACCTCACCCGTCTCGAGGTACTGGTTCTCCCGGACGCGCACCTCGCGCACCCAGCCATCGAAGGGCGCCACCAGCGTGCGCTCGGAGACGAGCACCTCGCTCAAGTCCATCTGCGCGCGCAGGCTGCCCAGGGCCTGCCGGGCCGAAGCGTTGAGCGGGTCCGTGAGCCGGGCCGCCAGCTGGGTGCGGAACTCCTGCTCCACCCGGTCCCGCTCCGCCGTCTCACCGCGCGCATGCAACTCCACCAACGGGTCTCCCGCGCGGACCTGCTGGCCCCGGCCCACCAGGATGCGTGTCACCCGGCCACCGGCTGTCGCGGTGATGTCCTCCACGCCCTGGACCTGGATGAGCAAGGGGCCTTGCGCGTACTCGTGGATGCGCACCACGGCGAGCGTCAATCCCAGGCTCAGGGCCAGGGCCACCACCACCCAGTAGGTGGTGCGAACCCAGAACGGGGTGAGCTGGAGCAGGTTGCCCTGAATCTCTCCCCGGTTGTAGTGCTCGACGGCCTCTTGCCGGAAGAGGCCCTGAGGAGTCGTGCTCATCCCGCCATTCCCCGCGCGCGGCAAGAACGGCCCAGTCTCCAAGGTGAATTCATGTGCACCTGCAACCGGGTGACGACACCTTGAGAAATCCTACGGCGGAGCACCTCAAGCTGGGAAGTTGGCTTTTCGAGAAAGAGCGCCGCCCCGGCTCGACACGCTGGGGTCGGCGCCACCCGTTGCGAACCGCTGCGTCAAATACAGCCTTGGCTCGTCAGCCAGTTCACGCCGCGGGTCCGTTCGCTCGCGCCGTTGGGACCACCGCCGTCCGTATTGGTGAACGACAAGGACACGCTCGCCCCTGTGGACTGGTTGCGAATGTCCATGGTCATGGTGTCTGGGATGAGCGTGGTGCTGTTCGGATAGCCCACGCCGATGGTGTAGCGCAGCTGGCTGTTGGGCAGGCTCCCGCAGTCCGCCATCTTGTTCTCCAGGGCGACCCAGTTGCCTCGGTTGAAGTTGGCGTCCTGGGGCACCAGATTCGCCCGGCCGCCCCACCCGCCCAGCTGCGAGCCGATGAGGTGCCCGCCGTCATAGTCGTTGCTGGGGTTCTCCGCGTCGCCCCACTGCCCTACGTTCGTCTGGCAGGTGGAGACACGCGGCGCGGTGACGATGGGGGGCAAGTCCTTGTAGGCCCGGTTCGGGCGGCCCGCGCTGTCGATGAAGAAGTATTCACCGTCGAAGTTGTGCCAGATGCTCCGGTCGCCCGATGGAAAATACTTGGGGCAGTCGCCAATCGCCGCCTGGGTGACCTCCCCATGGACGACGTACCCGACGCCATACGGCGCCATCGCCTCCCGGATTTCGTCTTCCGTGTGGTTCGCGAAGAACTCCATGAGGCCACTCGGGCCGCCGAAGTCCTGCTCCATCTGGCTGGCGACCCCATCGCCGCCGGGATTCGGGTCCGTGACGCCACAACCACTGCCCAACAGGACAAACATCGCCGCGACGGAAAGCGTTTTCATGGTGCGCATTCTCGTGAGTCCTTCCTTGGCCGACTCTTTCAACCTGCGCGGCCAAAGATAACAAAAACGTGAGAAGCACAACACTTTGACTCGACATATTCCTGTCGTGTGACACCGCTGGTAGGCCCGAGGCACGGACGGCCTCGGACCCAATTGCTCTCATCTCAGGGGAACTGGCCGGCCCCGTTGCCTTTCCTGGCCCTCCATGACTTGATCATGAAAAGCCTCTCACGCGGATTGCCTTGTCGATTGGCTTACACCCCGACCGGGCGGACCCTTTCGGGCCCGCGGGATGGAGAAGGCCTCCTGCCCGGCAGGCCCGTCTTCTGGGGGTTCGCCTCCAGTTCCTCCGGGAACTGGGCGTCCACCTGGACTTCATGCGCGTGGACCGTCACCTGCTCTTCTTTGTGCGCCCCCGTTTGAAGGTCCACCGTGTCCAACCTCACCGAGAAGCTCTTGCCGTCCTCCGATGGGTCGTTCAACGCCAGATTGGTGGTGGAGAGCGGCGGGCCGGATGTCTTGAATTGGTCCGACACCTTGGCGGACGTGGATGGCTTGGGGCTCGTGGAGGCGTCTTCGGTGACCGTGGCCCGCACCTCCGCCGGAGTGATTTTGTCTGTCTCCGAGGAATTGAACTGGAGGCTGTTCGACCGAAACCGCTTGCCGCTGCCGGGAATGCGGTCAGGAGAGCCCTTGGACAGACGCAAAGTCCGCCACCCACGCCAGGAAACACTCCCCTGTCCAGTTCTTGGCCAGCACGTGCTGGCGCCCCGGCGACAGGACCCCAAGTAACGCACGACTCGCGCCGAGTGAAACCGCTCACGCCGGAGCGCTCTGCGATTCCCGTACATCCCGCAAACGCCTCAAGAATCCCAGATACTGAGATTCTGGAACGTGGCCATTTTTGGCGTATCCCTGGGATAGTGAGATTCTAGGCGGAGCATGTCCGACATCTTCGACGCGCCCATCCGCCCTTCAGACAAACTGTGTCCCGTATCGCAGCGAGAAGCCTGCATACCCGGCTACAACAGTTAGCATGTATCACTGATGGCGTTGTCACCGGGTGGCGCGGCAAGCGCGTCAGCCGTCCGTGACATGATGGCTTGATACATCGCCGGGCCCCCATTCATCCCCGTGTCGTCGCGCCGACCTCGCGTCACGCGGCAAGTGCTCGCGCCCCCTGGCCCATCGAGGCCGAGGTCTGGCGCTTGGAGTTTTCATGAGCGGCGGAAGCAAGAATCTCGACAAGCTCACCCCGAAGCAGCGCGCGCTGTATGAGCTCCTCCTCAAGGAGAAGAAGGGACAGCTCCAGGACGCGTCGACCAAGGCGGTGGAGCGGACCATTCCGCGCCGGGAAGCCACGGGGCCGGCGCCCGCGTCCTTCTCACAGCAGCGGCTGTGGGTGGTGGATCAGCTCGAGGGCGGTCGGGCCTTCGCGTACAACGTCCACATCACCGTCCAGTTCACGGGCACCCTGGATATCGCCCTGCTGGAGCGGTGTGTGAACGAAGTGGTGCGGCGCCACGAGTCGCTGCGCACGGTGTTCGCCGCGCGCGAGGACGGCATCCCCATCCAGGTGGTGCTGCCCGAGCTGCACATCGCCGTCCCGGTGGAGGACGTCTCCCACCTGTCGAAGGAGGAGCAGGACGCGGAGGTGGAGCGGCGCACCAGCGAGGAGTCCCAGCGCCTGTTCGACCTGGCGCGCGGACCGCTGCTGCGCGGCAAGGTGCTCCGGCTGAGCTCCGACAACCACGTGGCCCTCGTCACCATGCATCACCTGGTGACGGACCGCTGGTCCCTGGGTGTGTTCGTCCGCGAGCTGATGGCCTTCTACGCCGCGGAGGTGGCCAACCAGTCGCCGGAGGTCCCCGAGCCCTCCATCCAGTACTCCGACTACGCCGTCTGGCAGCGCGAGCGCATGCAGGGCGAGCGGCTGCGCACGGAGCTGGAGTTCTGGAAGCAGCACCTGCGCACCCTGCCCGCCCCGCTGGAGCTGCCCACCGACAGGCCCCGTCCTCCCGAGCAGACGTACCGAGGCTCCCGCCAGTTCGTCACCCTCCCGGTGTCCCTGACGCGTGCCCTCAAGCAGGTCAGCCAGCAGGAGGGCGCGACCCTCTTCATGACGCTGCTGTCGACGTTCCAGACGTTGATGCACCGGCACTCGCGGCAGACGGACATCACCGTCGGCTCGCCCATCGCCGGCCGCAACGTGCCGGAGCTCGAGCAGCTCATCGGCTTCTTCGTCAACACGCTGGTGCTGCGCAATGACCTGGGCGGCAACCCCACCTTCCGCGAGCTGCTGCGCCGCGCGAAGGACGTGTGCATGGCCGCGTATGCGCACCAGGAGCTGCCCTTCGAGAAGCTGGTCGAGGAGCTGCGCCCTCCGCGCGACTTGAGCCGTCACCCGCTCTTCCAGGTGATGTTCAGCTTCCAGAACACGCCTCGGCAGGACCTCTCCATGCCGGGGTTGCAGTCCACGTACCTCCTCGTGGACCCAGGCTCCGCCAAGTTCGACCTGCTGCTGGAGCTGCGCGAGGACCGGCCGGACGAAATCTTCGGTTGGCTCGAGTACAACACCGACCTGTTCGACGTCGAGACCATCCAGCGGATGCGCGGGCACTTCTACACGCTGCTCGCCGCCGTGGCCGCGAACCCGGACACGCGCCTGTCCGAGCTGCCCATCCTCACCCAGGAGGAGCAGCTCCAGCTCCACTCTGATTTCCAGGGCCGCGAAGACACCTTCCCGCGTGACGTGTGCCTGCACTCCCTCATCGAGGCACAGGCGCGTCGTGCGCCCGACGCGGAGGCGGTCCGCTTCGAGGACTCCGCCCTCACGTATGCGCAGCTCGACGCCCGCTCCAACCAGCTCGCCTGGCACCTGCGTTCCCTGGGTGCTCGCCCGGGCTCTCTCGTCGGTGTCTCGCTCGAGCGCTCACTCGACCTCGTCGTTGCTCTGCTCGCGGTCCTCAAGTCCGGCGCGGCCTACGTCCCGCTCGACCCCGCCTATCCTCGTGAGCGCCTCGCTGGAATGCTCGAGGATACCCAGGCCCCCGTCCTCCTCACTCACCAGCGCCTGCTTCCGAGCCTGCCGCCCTCCTCGGCGCATGTCCTCTGCCTCGACACGCAGTGGGACGCGGTCGCCTCGCACTCCACGGCCGCGCTGCCTCTGGCCGCTGGGGCGGATGCTCCCGCCTACGTCATCTTCACCTCGGGCTCCACGGGACGTCCCAAGGGCGCCATCAACGCCCATCGCGGCATCGTCAACCGCCTGCTCTGGATGCAGCAGCAGTACGCACTATCGTCATCGGACACCGTCCTCCAGAAGACGCCCTTCTCCTTCGACGTCTCCGTCTGGGAGTTCTTCTGGCCCCTCATGACGGGCGCGCGCCTCGTCCTCGCCAAGCCCGGCGGGCACCAGGACCCCTCCTACCTCGCTCGCCTCATCTCCGAGGCGAACGTCTCCACGCTTCACTTCGTCCCCTCCATGCTCCGCGTGTTCCTCGAGGAACCCGGCCTGGAGTCCCTCTCGTCCATTCGCCGCGTCATCTGCAGCGGTGAGGCCCTCCCCGCCGAGCTCGTCCGCCGCGCTCACTCGCGCCTGCCCGCCTCCGCCGAGGTCCACAACCTCTACGGCCCCACCGAGGCCGCGGTGGACGTCTCGTTCTGGCACTGCACTCGCGGAGACACCCGCCACTTCGTCCCCATCGGCAAGCCTGTCTCCAACACCCAGCTCCACGTCCTCGACGACTCCGGGCGCCCCACTCCCGTTGGTGTCCCGGGTGAGCTCTTCATCGGCGGCATCCAGGTCGGCCTCGGTTATCTCGGCCGCCCCTCGCTCACCGCCGAGCGCTTCATCCCCGATGCGTTCTCCAGCACGCCCGGCGCGCGCCTCTACCGCACGGGCGACGTCGCTCGCTGGTTGCCCGATGGCTCCATCGAATACATCGGCCGCGCCGACTTCCAGGTGAAGCTGCGTGGCTTCCGCATCGAGCTCGGTGAAATCGAGGCGGCACTCCTCGCCTACCCTGGCGTCTCCGACACGGTCGTCGTGCTCCGGGAGGACGCGTCCTCTCCTCGCCTCGTCGGCTACCTCGTCACCTCCGCCGAGGTCGACCTCCAGGCGCTGCGCTCATCACTCGCCTCGCACCTGCCTGAGTTCATGGTGCCGTCCGCCTTCGTGGTGCTCCCGGCCCTGCCGCTGTCTCCCAACGGCAAGGTCGACCGGCGGGCCCTGCCCGCGCCGGAACTGAAGGCTCGCGACGCGGCGGACTTCCTCGAGCCACGGACCGCGCCGCAGCAGACGCTGGCCACCATCTGGGCCCAACTCCTGGGCGTGCCGCGCGTCGGCATCCACGACAACTTCTTCGAACTGGGCGGCGACTCCATCCTCGCCATCCAGGTCGTCTCGCGCGCACGTCAGGCGGGCCTGCACCTGGCCGCCAACCAGCTCTTCCAACACCAGACGTTGGAAGCCCTGGCGCGCGTGGCGAAGCAGCACGAGGGCCCGCAGGCGGAGCAGAGTCAGGTGCTCGGCACCTCACTGCTGACACCCATCCAGCTCGACTTCCTCGAGAAGGCCCTCCCCGAGCCGAACCACTTCGCCCAAGCCTTCATGCTCGCGTCGAGCGAGCCGGTGGATGTCGCGTGTCTGGAGTCCTCGCTGCGCGCGGTGGTCTCACACCACGACACGTTGCGGCTGCGCTTCTCGCGTCGGCCTGACGGCTCCTGGCACCAGGAGTTCACCGGCATGGAGACGCCTGTCCGTCTGGAACAGGTGGACCTCGCCTCCGTATCCGACGCGGAGCTGGCCTCGGCCCTGGAGTCCGCGGGCTCGCGTCTCCACGCCAGTCACTCGCTGGAGGAAGGGCTGCTGTTGCGAGCCGCCCTCTTCAACCTCGGCGCCGAGCGCGGCTCGCGCCTGCTGCTGTCCATCCATCACCTCGGTGTGGACGGCGTCTCCTGGCGCACGCTGCTGGAGGACCTGGGCACGGCGTACGTGCAGTCGCGCCAGGGCCGTCCCGTGACGCTGCCTCCCAGGTCCACGTCGTTCAAGACGTGGGCATCGAAGCTGGATGCCCTCGCTCGCTCCGAGGACATCTCCCGCGAGCGGACCTACTGGTTGGAAGAGGGCCGGCGCGAGGTCTCCGCCCTCCCGACGGACGGCGCCGGTGGTGCGGTCTCGGTGGCGTCAGCGCGCACGGTGGAAGTCTCCCTCGACGAGGCACAGACACGTCTGTTGTTGCAGGAGACGCCCACGGCCTGGCGAGCACACATCAACGATGTGCTGCTGACGGCGGTGACCGACAGCCTCACGAGCTGGATGGGACAGCCTCGCTTGCGCGTGGAGCTGGAAGGCCACGGCCGCGAGCCCTTCTCCGAGGACGTGGACCTGTCCCGCACCGTGGGCTGGTTCACCACGCTGTACCCGGTGACGCTGGATGTCTCGGGCGCCACGAGCCTGGGCGACCGGTTGCGCTCGGTGAGGGATTCGCTGCGGCGGCTTCCGCGGAAGGGCCTCGGCTTCGGACTGCTGCGCCACCTCACGGAGGATGCACACGTCCGCGCGCTTCCTCGCGCCCAGGTGCTCTTCAACTACCTGGGCCAGTTCCACCAGTCCGGCAGCGACGGCTCGGTGCTCAATCCGTTCACCGCGACCCGCGAGCCCCTGGGCGCCCTGCGTGCTCCGGCCGCCCCGCTCTCGCACCTGCTGGAGATCAACGGCTACGTCTTCGAGGGCCGGCTGACGCTGACGTGGACTTACAGCCAGGCCGCGCATCGAGCGCAGACCGTGCAGTCCCTGGCCGAGCGCTGCATGGACACGCTGCGGCAGCTCATCGACGCGCGTGACTCGTCCGACGCCCGCCGCTTCACGCCCATGGACTTCCCGCTGGCCCGGCTGACTCAGCCCGTGCTGGACCAGGTGTTGCCCTCGGGGACGCTGGCGGATGACCTCTATCCGCTGTCGCCCTTGCAGCAGGGCATGCTCTTCCACACCGTCTCCACGCCGGGCTCCGGCGTCTACGTCACGCAGCTGTCGTGGACCTTCAGCGGCGCCGTGGACATGTCCGCCTTCCGCCGCACCTGGGAAGTGGTCATCGAGCGGCAGCCCTTGCTGCGCACGTCCTTCATCGCCGAGGGCGCCGGCGAGCCCCTCCAGTGGGTCCACCCGAAGGCCACTCTTCCCTGGGAAGAGCACGACTGGCGTGGAGTGGACGAAGCAGGACGGCAGAGCCGCTTCGACGCCCTCATCACCGAGGACCGTGCGCGTGGCTTCGACCTGAACACGCCGCCGCTCCTGCGTCTGACCGTCATCCGCACGGAGGAGAACACGTGGCGCGTCCTCTGGACGCTGCACCATCTCATCGTGGATGGATGGAGCCTCGGGCTCCTGTTCCGCGAGCTCTTCACCACCTACGAGCAGGTCCGCGCGGGCCGACCCGCGCCCAAGAGCGAGTCGACTTCCTTCCGCGACTACATCGGCTGGCTCCAGCGTCAATCGCTGGAGTCCGCGGAGACCTATTGGCGCAAGGCGCTGCGCGGCTTCACCGCGCCCACGCCGCTGCCCGGTGCACTCCCCCGGGGCTCGGAGACGGCGCTCCGACGGCAGAACCTCAATCTCTGGCTACCCGCGCAGACCACCGCGGCCCTCCAGGCCTTTGGCCGCCAGCACCACCTCACGCTCAATGCGCTGGTCCAGGCCGCGTGGACCCTGGTGCTCTCACGCCACACGGGTGAGCAGGACATCGTCTTCGGCGCCACCACGTCGGGCCGCTCCGCCGAGGTCCCCGGCATCGAGCACGCCGTCGGCCTCTTCATCAACACGCTGCCTGTCCGCGTGTTCGTCGACGAAGCCACCACGGTCCTCTCGTGGCTCCAGCAGCTCCACTCGCAGCAGCTCGAGCTGCGCCAGTTCGAGCACACGCCGCTGTCTCACATCCAGCGCTGGAGCGACGTGCCTCGTGGCACGCCCCTCTTCGAGTCGCTCTTCATCGTCGAGAACTTCCCCGTCGACGCCGCCGTCAACTCGGCGAGTTCGGACCTGGGCATCCGCGACTTCGTTGCACGCGAGCAGGCGGATACTCCGCTGGAGGCGTACGTCATCCCCGGCGACTCGCTGGAGCTGCGACTGCTCTTCGACGCGGCTCGCTTCGAGTCCTCCACGCCCGCTCGCCTCATCCGCCACTGGGCCACGGCCATCCAAGCGCTGATGGCCTCGCCGGATGCGCGTGTCTCGTCTCTGTCCCTGGTAACGGGCGAGGAGCGTGAGCAGGTCCTCCGCTCGTTCAACGACTCCTCACGCGCCTTCGACGCGTCCTGCCTCCACCTCCACCTCCAGTTCGCCGCTCGCGCCGCCCTCTCTCCCGACGCCACCGCTCTCTCCTTCGGTGACGACTCCCTCTCCTACCGGCAGCTCCTCGAGCGCGTCCTCCGCATCTCCCACCGACTCCAGTCCCTCGGCCTCCGCCCGGACTCTCCCGTCGGCCTCTTCCTCCACCGCTCCTCCGACATGGTCGCCGCCATGCTCGCCATTCTTCACGCGGGCGGCGCCTACCTTCCCCTCGACCCTGACTACCCCTCGGACCGCCTCTCCTGGATGCTCCAGGACTCTCGCGCTCCCTTCATCCTCTCCTCCCGCGCGCTCTCCTCCTCTCTCCCTGCGTCCGACGCTCAAGTCCTCCTCATCGAAGAGACCGGCAATCAAGAGGCTCTCTCTCCTGGCGACTCAACTCCCGACAACCTCGCCTACGTCATCTACACCTCCGGCTCCACCGGCAGGCCCAAGGGCGTCATGGTGCCTCACCGCACCGCCGCCAACTTCTTCGCCGCCATGGATGACCGCCTCGGCTCGTCCCCCGGCACCTGGCTCGCCGTCACCTCCATCTCCTTCGACATCTCCGTCCTCGAGCTCCTCTGGACTCTCTGCCGTGGCTTCCACGTCGTCCTCCATGACGAGCGCGCCGCCTCTCGCCTCGGCACCGCTCTGACTCTCCCCGAAGTCCTCCGTCGTCACCCCGTCTCCCATCTCCAGTGCACCCCCTCCTTCGCTCGCTCCAGGGTGCTCGACCCGGACTCCCTCTCCTCACTCTCCTCCCTCCGCTTCCTCCTCGTCGGCGGTGAGGCTCTCCCGGGGCCTCTCTCTTCTCAGCTCCGCTCCGCTCTTCCCCAGTCCTCTCTCCTCAACATGTACGGCCCGACGGAAACCACCGTCTGGTCCTCCTCCCACTCCGCTTCCTCCGCCGACGAGGGCGCCTCCACCCTCTCCATCGGCACTCCTCTCGCCAACAACCGCCTCTTCGTCCTCGACTCCTCCGGTCAGCCCTCTCCCATCGGCGCTCCCGGCGAGCTCTTCATCTCCGGTGACGGCGTCGTCCGTGGCTACCTCGGACGCCCTGACCTCACCGCCGAGCGCTTCCTCCCCGACGCCTTCTCCGGCGTCCCGGGCTCGCGCCTCTACCGCACAGGGGACCTCGCTCGCTGGCGCCCTGACGGCTCCCTCGACTTCCTCGGCCGCGCCGACTTCCAGGTGAAGCTCCGCGGCTTCCGCATCGAACTCGGTGAAGTCGAAGCCGTCCTCTCTCGCCACCCCTCCGTCCTCCAGGCCGTCTGCGGCGTCCACCTCGACTCCTCTGGCGACGGACGCCTCGTCTCCTGGCTCGTCCCTCACCCCGGACTCTCTCTCGAGCCCTCCTCTCTCCGCGACTTCGTCCAACGGCACCTGCCCGAGCACATGGTGCCTTCCATCTTCCTCTCCCTCTCCGCTCTCCCTCTCACCCCCAACGGCAAGGTCGACCGCAAGGCCCTTCCTCCGCCGCTGCGCCAGAGCGCTCAGGCCGAGGTGGCCACCGACGACTCCGAGCCGAGGACTCCGCAGGAGAAGATTCTCGCGGCCATCTGGTCCGATGCCCTGCGCGTGCCGCTCGTCCGGCGTCAGGACAACTTCTTCGCGCTGGGTGGCGACTCCATCCTCTCCATCCAGATTGTCTCTCGCGCGCGCAACGCCGGGCTTCAGCTCACGACCCAGCAACTCTTCCAGCACCCGACGCTGGAGTCGCTCGCTCGCGTCGTGAAGCTCGAAGGCAACGCATGGACCGAACCGTCTGACTCCGCGCTGAAGGCGCTCGCCTCGCGCGCCTCGACGGACTCGAAGAATCAGTCATCGGCGGAGGTTGTCCTCGGCAGGCTGAAGCAGGCCGTCGCGGACCGGTTGGTTCCCGCGGGCATGCCGGTGGAGGACCTCTATCCGCTGTCGCCCTTGCAGCAGGGCATGCTCTTCCACACCCTCTCCGCGCCGGGCTCTGGCGTCTACGTCACTCAATTGACGTGGACATTCAGTGGCGCCGTGGACCTGGGAGCATTCCGTCGCACCTGGGACGCGGTCATCCAGCGACAGCCGCTGCTGCGCACGTCGTTCCTCGCGGGCGGCGCGCAGGAGCCCCTCCAACTCGTCCACCCCACGGCGGTCCTTCCTTGGGAGGAGCTTGACTGGCGCGGTGTCGAGGAAGCGGAGCAACAGTCCCGCTTCCAGTCCCTCCTCTCGGAGGACCGTGCCCGCGGCTTCGACCTGCGCACGCCGCCGCTGCTGCGCCTGACGGTCATCCGCACCGGTGAGCAAGCGTGGCGCGTTCTCTGGACCACGCACCACGTGTTGATGGATGGCTGGAGCCTCGGCCTCCTCTTCCAGGAGCTCTTCAACACCTACGAGCAGGTTCGCGCGGGCCTGGTCTGGGTCCGGAATGAAGCGACGGCCTTCCGCGACTACATCGATTGGCTCCAGCGCCAACCGAAGGAGCCCGCGGAGTTCTTCTGGCGAAAGACGCTGCGAGGATTCACCGCACCCACGCCGCTGCCGGGTTCACTCCCCCGGAGTTCGGACTCCGCGCTCCAGCGTCAGCGCCTCCAGTTCCACCTGCCCGCGAAGGCCACCACGGAGCTCCAGTCCTTCGCCCGCCAGCACCACCTCACGCTCAACGCCCTGGTCCAGGCCGCATGGGCCCTCGTGTTCTCCCGTCACACGGGTGAGCAGGACATCGTCTTCGGCGCCACCACGTCGGGCCGCTCCGCCGATGTCTTCGGCATCGAGCGCGCCATCGGCCTCTTCATCAACACCCTGCCGGTTCGCATCTACGTCGACGAGGACACCACGGTCCTCTCGTGGCTCCAGCAGCTCCACTCCCAGCAGCTCGAGCTGCGCCAGTTCGAGCACACGCCCCTCGTGCGCCTGCACGGCTGGAGCGACGTGCCGCGTGGTACGCCGCTCTTCGAGTCCCTCTTCATCGTCGAGAACTTCCCCGTCGACGCCGCGGTGAACGCATCGGGCGATGCGCTGGGCATCCGCGACTTCACCATCGTCGACCAGACGGACACGCCGCTGGAGGCGTACGTCATCCCAGGGGAGTCGCTGGAGCTGCGCCTCCTCGTCGATGCCACCCGCTTCGATCCATCGACGCCCTCCAGCCTCTTGCGCCACTGGGCCACGGCCCTTCAGGCACTCATCGCGCGTCCAAACGCTCGACTGGGGACTCTCTCGCTGTTGGGGGATGAAGAGCGTGAGCAGGTCCTCCGCTCGTTCAACGACTCCTCACGCGCCTTCGACGCGTCCTGCCTCCACCTCCAGTTCGCCACTCGCGCCGCCCTCTCTCCCGACGCCACCGCTCTCTCCTTCGGTGACGACTCCCTCTCCTACCGGCAGCTCCTCGAGCGCGTCCTCCGCATCTCCCACCGACTCCAGTCCCTCGGCCTCCGCCCGGACTCTCCCGTCGGCCTCTTCCTCCACCGCTCCTCCGACATGGTCGCCGCCATGCTCGCCATTCTTCACGCGGGCGGCGCCTACCTTCCCCTCGACCCTGACTACCCCTCGGACCGCCTCTCCTGGATGCTCCAGGACTCTCGCGCTCCCTTCATCCTCTCCTCCCGCGCGCTCTCCTCCTCTCTCCCTGCGTCCGACGCTCAAGTCCTCCTCATCGAAGAGACCGGCAATCAAGAGGCTCTCTCTCCTGGCGACTCAACTCCCGACAACCTCGCCTACGTCATCTACACCTCCGGCTCCACCGGCAGGCCCAAGGGCGTCATGGTGCCTCACCGCACCGCCGCCAACTTCTTCGCCGCCATGGATGACCGCCTCGGCTCGTCCCCCGGCACCTGGCTCGCCGTCACCTCCATCTCCTTCGACATCTCCGTCCTCGAGCTCCTCTGGACTCTCTGCCGTGGCTTCCACGTCGTCCTCCATGACGAGCGCGCCGCCTCTCGCCTCGGCACCGCTCTGACTCTCCCCGAAGTCCTCCGTCGTCACCCCGTCTCCCATCTCCAGTGCACCCCCTCCTTCGCTCGCTCCAGGGTGCTCGACCCGGACTCCCTCTCCTCACTCTCCTCCCTCCGCTTCCTCCTCGTCGGCGGTGAGGCTCTCCCGGGGCCTCTCTCTTCTCAGCTCCGCTCCGCTCTTCCCCAGTCCTCTCTCCTCAACATGTACGGCCCGACGGAAACCACCGTCTGGTCCTCCTCCCACTCCGCTTCCTCCGCCGACGAGGGCGCCTCCACCCTCTCCATCGGCACTCCTCTCGCCAACAACCGCCTCTTCGTCCTCGACTCCTCCGGTCAGCCCTCTCCCATCGGCGCTCCCGGCGAGCTCTTCATCTCCGGTGACGGCGTCGTCCGTGGCTACCTCGGACGCCCTGACCTCACCGCCGAGCGCTTCCTCCCCGACGCCTTCTCCGGCGTCCCGGGCTCGCGCCTCTACCGCACAGGGGACCTCGCTCGCTGGCGCCCTGACGGCTCCCTCGACTTCCTCGGCCGCGCCGACTTCCAGGTGAAGCTCCGCGGCTTCCGCATCGAACTCGGTGAAGTCGAAGCCGTCCTCTCTCGCCACCCCTCCGTCCTCCAGGCCGTCTGCGGCGTCCACCTCGACTCCTCTGGCGACGGACGCCTCGTCTCCTGGCTCGTCCCTCACCCCGGACTCTCTCTCGAGCCCTCCTCTCTCCGCGACTTCGTCCAACGGCACCTGCCCGAGCACATGGTGCCTTCCATCTTCCTCTCCCTCTCCGCTCTCCCCCTCACCCCCAACGGCAAGGTCGACCGCAAGGCCCTTCCCGCCCCGGCGGTGACGGACGCGGGTCCGAGCTACATCGCGCCACGCTCACCGACCGAAGAGCAGCTCGCGCAGCTGTTCTCGCAGGTGCTGGAGGTGGAGCGCGTCGGAGCCACGGACAGCTTCTTCGCGCTCGGCGGGCATTCGCTCCTCGCCACGCAGGTCGTCTCGCGCATCCACTCCGTGCTGGGCGTGGAGCTGCCGCTGCGCGTCCTCTTCGAGTCGCCCACCGTCGAGCAGCTCGCGCGCCGGATTGATTCCTCGGCGCAGGCACCAGAGCGTCACGGCCCGCCGCCGCTGCGCCCCGTCGCACGCACGAACGAGCTGCCGCTGTCCTTCGCTCAGCAGCGCTTGTGGTTCCTGGATCGTCTCGAGCCGGGCAGCCCTTTCTACAACATGCCCGTGGGGCTCCGGCTGGAGGGGACGCTCGACGTCTCCGCGCTGGAGCGCGCCTTCACCGAGTTGGTGCGCCGGCACGAAGTGCTCCGCACCACCTTCCGCGAGGGCCCGGTCCAGGTCATCCATCCCTCGGCCCCGGTCCCGCTGCCTCGCGTCGACCTCTCCTCGCTCCCCGCCGAAGAGGCAGCGGCGCGGGCCCGGAGCCTCGCGCATGAAGAGGCGCGGCGCCCGTTCGACCTCATGCGCGGCCCGCTGCTGCGCACCACGCTGCTGCGGCTCTCCGACTCACAGCACATCCTCCTGCTGACCGTGCATCACATCGTCTCGGACGGTTGGTCCGTCGACGTGCTGGTGCGCGAGTCCGCGGCGCTCTATGCCGCGTTCCGCGAGGGCCGGCCCTCCTCGCTGCCCGAGCTGCCCATCCAGTACGCGGACTACGCGGCGTGGCAGCGCGGCTGGCTCCAGGGTGAAGCCCTCGAGACGCAGCTCTCCTGGTGGAGCAATCACCTCCAGGGCGCCCCGCGGTTCCTCGAGCTCCCCACCGACTTCCCTCGGCCCGCCGTCCAGGGCTTCCAGGGTGCCACCCTCACTCGCACGCTTCCGCGCGAGCTGACCGAGGCGCTCCAGGAGCTCTCCCGCCAGGAGGGCACCACCCTCTTCATGGCGCTGCTCGCCGGCTTCGACATCGTCCTGTCCCGCTACTCGGGTCAGGCGGACCTCGTCATCGGCACGGACATCGCCAACCGCAATCGCGTGGAGACGGAGGGCCTCATCGGCTTCTTCGTGAACCAGCTCGCCCTGCGCGCGCGCATCGCGCCGGAGATGACGTTCCGCGAGCTGCTCACCCAGGTCCGCGACACCACGCTGGGCGCCTACGCGCACCAGGACCTGCCGTTCGAGGAGCTGGTCAAGGCCATCAACCCCGAGCGCAACCTGGCACATGCCCCACTGTTCCAGGTGAAGCTGGTGCTGCAGAACCAGCCCGCCGCGGAGCTGGCGGTGCCAGGCCTCACGCTGCGTCCCGAGTACCCGGAGTCCGGTACCTCGCGCCTGGACCTCACCCTCTCCATCGTCGAGACGGAGGCCGGGCTGGAGTGCACCTGCGAGTACCGCACGGGCCTCTTCGAGTCCTCCACCATCGAAGGGCTCGTGCGCCATCTCGGCGTCGTGCTGAAGGCCGCCGCCGCGAATCCCGGCGCGACCATCGCCGGACTGCCCCTCATGGCGCGGGCGGAGCAACAGCAGCTCCTCGTCGACTGGAACAACACGGCGCGCGACTTCCCGCGTGACGCGGGCGCCCATCACCTCTTCCAGGCCCAGGCCGAGCGCACCCCCGACGCCATCGCCGTGCGCTTCGGAGACCAGCAGCTCTCGTACGCGCAGCTCGACGCTCGCGCCAATCAGCTCGCGCATCACCTGCGCGGGCTCGGCGTCCGCGAGGACGTACCCGTCGCCCTCTGTGTCGAGCGCTCCCTCGACACGGCCGTCGCCATCCTCGGCATCCTCAAGGCGGGCGGAGCCTACGTCCCGCTCGACCCCAGCTATCCGGTCGACCGCCTCACCTTCATGCTGCGCGACTGCGCCGCGCCGGTCCTCGTCACCACCGAGGCCATCGCGGATGAGCTCCCCGCCGGGAGCGAGCAGCTCGTCCTGCTCGACGCGGAGGCGCGCTTCATCACCGCCCAGCCCACGCACGCCCCCGAGCAGACCTCTGGCGCGGACAACCTCGCGTACATCATCTACACCTCGGGCAGCACCGGCCGCCCCAAGGGCACGCTCCTCCAGCACCGGGGCCTCTGCAACACGGCCCTCCAGACGGGCCGCGCCATGGAGCTCGGGACCGGAAGCCGGGTCCTCCAGTTCTTCTCCGCCGGCTTCGACGCCTCGGTCTGGGAGATTTTCGGCGCGCTGCTCTCGGGTGCCACCCTCGTGCTCGCGCCTCGCGAGCAGCTGCTCCCAGGTGCGCCGCTGCGCACGCTGGCCCGGGACGAGTCCATCACCGCGGTCACGCTCACGCCCTCCGTCCTCGCGCAGCTCTCACCCGAGGACTTCCCCTCGCTGCGTACGCTCGTCTCCGCTGGAGAGGCGTGCACGCCGGAGCTGGTGCGCCGCTGGGCGCCTCACGTCCGCTTCCTCAACGCGTACGGCCCCACCGAGACCACCGTCTGCGCCTCCATCACCGAGCCGCTGTCGGCGCAACAGCTCCTCACCATCGGCCGCCCGTGGGCCAACCTCCAGGTGTACGTCGTGGACGCGTCGCTGCGCCCGCAGCCCATCGGAGTGCCGGGTGAGCTGTGCGTGGGAGGCGTCGGTCTCGCGCGCGGGTACCTGGGGCAGCCTGGGCTCACCGCTGAACGCTTCATCCCGGACGCGCTCTCGGGCGTGCCTGGAGCGCGGCTCTACCGCACCGGTGACCGGGCGCGGTGGCGCTCCGATGGAACGCTCGAGTACCTGGGCCGCATCGACTCGCAGGTGAAGCTGCGCGGGTTCCGCATCGAGCTGGGTGAAGTCGAAGCCGTCCTCTCGCGGCTCCCGTTCGTCCGCGAGGCCGTCGCCACCGTGCGCGAGGACTCTCCGGGCCTGACCCGGCTGGTCGCCTATGTCGTGGCCGAAGAGGACGCCACCCTGGACACCGCCTCGCTGCGTGCCGCCCTCAAGGAACGGCTGCCCGAGCACATGGTGCCGTCCGCCATCGCCCTCCTGCCCACGCTGCCCCTCACGGCCCATGGGAAGGTGGACCGCCGCGCCCTGCCGCCCCCCGAGGGCACGGGCGAAACCGAGACACGCGAGTACGTCGCGCCCCGCACCCGGACCGAGGAGCGGCTCGCCGCGCTGTGGCAGGAGCTGCTGCACGTCGAGCGCGTCGGCGTCCATGACGACTTCTTCGAGTTGGGTGGCCACTCGCTGCTGGCCACGCAGTCGCTCTCGCGCGTGCAGGCCACTTTCGGGTTGGAGCTGCCGCTGCGCGAGCTCTTCGAGGCCCCCACCGTGGAGCGGCTCGCCGCGCGGATTGAGGCGCTGGCGCAGACCGGCGCGGGCACCACGAAGGCCCCGGCGCTGACACCCGCGCCGCGCACGGGAGACCTGCCGCTGTCGTTCGCACAGCAGCGGCTGTGGTTCATCGACCAGCTCGAGCCCGGAAGCTCGCTCTACAACATCCCCACGGCCCTGGAGCTCGAGGGTCCGCTGGAGGTCCCCGCGTTGGAGCGCGCCTTCACCGAGCTCCATCGTCGTCACGAGTCCCTGCGCACCACCTTCGGCACCGTGGACGGGCAGGCCGTCCAGAACATCCATCCGCCCGCGCCGTTCCAGCTCCCCGTGGTGGCGCTGGAGTCGCTCGCGCCCGAGCAGCAGGCCCACGCGACGAGCCGGTGGATGTCGGAGGAGGCCCAGCGCCCGTTCGACCTCGCGCGCGGGCCGCTGCTGCGCGCCACGCTGTTGCGGCGTTCCACGACCGCCCATGTGCTGCTCGTCACCATGCACCACAGCGTCTCCGACGCCTGGTCCATGAGTGTCCTCGTGCGCGAGCTGGTCGCCCTGTACGAGGCCTTCCGCGACGGCCGTGCCTCGCCGCTGCCGGAGCTGGCCGTGCAGTACGCGGACTTCGCCGTCTGGCAGCGCGGTTGGCTGCGCGACGAAGCCCTCGCGGAGCAGCTGTCCTGGTGGCGTGACGCGCTGGAGGGGGCTCCGGCCCTGCTGGAGCTGCCCACGGACCGGCCTCGCGCGGCGCTTCCCTCACGTGAGGCGGCGCATCACCCCATCGCGCTCGGCGCCGAGCTGTCCGAGGCGGTCAAGGCGCTCTCCCAGCGCCATGGCACCACGCCCTTCATGACGCTGCTGGCCGCGTTCCAGCTCCTCCTCTCCCGGTACTCCGGACAGGATGACGTCGTCGTCGGCTCGCCCATCGCGGGACGCAACCGCGCTGAGACCGAAGACCTCATCGGCTTCTTCGTCAACACGCTCGTCCTGCGCGCGCGGGTGGCTCCGGGTTCGTCGTTCGCGGACCTGCTCTCGCAGGTGAAGCACTCCACCCTGGGCGCCTTCGAGCACCAGGACGTGCCCTTCGAGAAGCTCGTCGAGGAGCTCCAGCCGCAGCGCAGCCTCGGCTTCTCGCCGCTGTTCCAGGTGACGTTCTCCCTGCAGAACGCGCCCACGGGCAACCTGGAGCTCCCCGGCCTGAGCCTGCGCCCGCTCGCCCCCGAGGGGCTGCTCGCCAAGTTCGACCTGGACCTCTCCCTCTCGGAGTCGGCTTCCGGCTTCGAGGGCGCGCTCCAGTTCTCCACCGCGCTCTTCGACGCCTCCACCGCCGCGCGCATGGCGGCGCACTTCCTCACCCTGCTGCGCGCCGCCGTCGCCCAGCCGGAGGTGCCGGTCGCGAGCCTGCCACTCATGGACGCAGGCGAGCAGCACCGCCTCCTCGTCGAGTGGAACGACACCTCCGTCGACTTCCCGCACGAGGGCCCTGTCCATCGTCAGGTCTCCGCGCGGGCCGCCCTCACGCCAAACGCCACCGCGGTCGTTTCGGATTCGGGCACGCTCTCCTTCGCCCAACTCGAAGCGCGCTCCAATCTCCTCGCCTTCCGGCTCGTCCTCGCCGGGGTGAAGCCCGGCTCACTCGTCGCGCTCTTCATGGAGCGCTCGCTCGAGTTGCCCGTCGCGCTGCTCGC
Source organism: Myxococcus stipitatus (assembly GCF_037414475.1). The sequence continues at coordinate 1,792,404 of NZ_CP147913.1, forward strand.
CATCCTCAAGGCGGGCGCCGCGTGGCTCCCGCTCGACCCGGCATACCCCCGTGAGCGCCTGGCCTTCATGCTCCAGGACGCCTCGCCTCCGGTGCTCCTCACCCAGCCGCACCTCCAGTCGACACTGCCTGCCGGCCCCTCCGTCATCAGCCTCGAAGCACAGTGGGGGGCCCAGGCGGATGGGGACACGCGGCTCTCCTTCACTGGCGTCCCCGTCGCGGCCTCCAGCCCCGCGTACGTCATCTACACCTCCGGCTCCTCCGGCCAGCCCAAGGGCACACTCGTCTCCCACCAGGCCCTCGCCAACCACATGGCGTGGTTCCTCTCGGCCTTCCCGCTCTCGGCCGACGACAGGGTCCTGCTCAAGACGCCGCTCAGTTTCGACGCATCCATCTGGGAGGTCTGGGCGCCGCTGCTCTCCGGCGCGCCGCTCGTCCTCGCGCCTCCCGATGCTCATCGAGACCCGGCCGCGCTGCTGGCCAGCGCTTCGCGGCACCGCGTCTCGGTCCTCCAGCTCGTCCCGTCGCTCTTGCGCTTCCTCCTCGACGAGGAAGGTCTGTCCGCCGCGTCTCACCTCCGCTTCCTCTTCTGCGGCGGCGAGGCGTTGCCCTCGTCTCTCGCGCGCCGCCTCCACGCCGCGCTCCCGGCCACCCGGCTCGTCAACCTCTACGGCCCGACCGAAGTCACCATCGACTCGACGTTCGCGTTCGCCTCGCCGTCGGAGCCTCGTGCCGCCATCCCCATCGGCAGGCCTGTCTCCAACACCCGGGCGTACGTCCTCGATGCGCTCCTCCAGCCCGTTCCCACGGGTGTTCCAGGCGAGTTGTTCCTCGCCGGCGCGCAGCTCTCGCTGGGCTACCTCCACCGCCCACACCTCACCGCGGAGCGCTTCGTCCCGAACCCGTTCAGCACCGAGCCCGGCGCGCGCCTCTACCGCTCCGGCGACAAGGTGCGCTGGCTCGCCGACGGCTCTCTCGAGTACCTCGGCCGCCTCGACTTCCAGGTGAAGCTGCGCGGCCAGCGCATCGAACTCGGTGAGCTGGAGTCCGCGCTCCTCGCTCACGCCGACGTCCGTGAAGCCGTCGCGCTCGTTCGCGAGGACTCGCCGGGCCATCAGAACCTCGTGGGCTACGTCGTGGCCCCGGAGTCGGTGGACGTCGCCGCCCTCCGCGCCTCCCTCCTGGGGCGCCTGCCCGAATACATGGTGCCCGCCGTCCTCGTGCGACTGGACGCCCTGCCGCTCACCGCCAACGGCAAGCTCGACCGGAGCGCCCTGCCCGCGCCCGACGCCTCACTCACGGACACCTACGTCGCGCCTCGTGGAGCCACCGAGCACACGGTGGCCACGCTGATGGCGGAGCTGTTGCGCGTCGAGCGCGTCGGCGCCGAGGACTCCTTCTTCGCGCTCGGCGGCCACTCGCTCCTCGCCACCCAGCTCGCCTCGCGCATCCGCGCGGCGTTCCAGGTCGAACTGCCCCTCCGCGCGCTCTTCGAGGCGCCCACCGTCTCGGCCCTCGCGGCGCGCATCGACGCCAGCACCCACGCGGATGCCTCGACGAAGCCTCCGCTCGTCCCAATGCCTCGCACCGAGGCCTCGCCGCTGTCCTTCGCGCAGCAGCGCCTGTGGTTCATCGACCAGCTCGAGCCGGGGAGCGCCCTCTACAACATCCCCATCGCGCTCCGCCTCGACGGGGACCTGGACCTCGCCGCCCTCGAGCGCGCCGTCTCCGACGTCGTCGCGCGCCATGAGGTGCTGCGAACCTTCTTCACCGCCTCCGCCGAAGGACAGCCTCTCCAGCGCATCCAGCCCGCGGCGGCCGTCTCCATCCCACGCGTCGACCTGCGTCACCTCGACCCGGCGTCTCGTTCGTTCGAGGAGCGGAGCCTCGCCCTGGAGGAGGCCACCCGTCCGTTCGAGCTGACCTCGGGGCCGCTCTTCCGGCTGTGCCTGCTCCACCTCGAGGAGCAGTCGCACCTGTTGCTCTTCACCGTCCACCACATCGTCTCGGATGCCTGGTCCTCCGGAGTGCTGGTACGGGAGTTGGGAGCGCTCTACGCGGCGCACCGCTCGGGGGTACCGGCCACGCTGCCGCCGCTGCGCGTGCAGTACGCCGACTTCGCGGCCTGGCAGCGAGGCTGGCTGCGTGACGAGACGCTCCGCGCGGAGCTCGACTACTGGAAGCAGAAGCTCCAGGGGGCCCCCGCGCTCCTGGAGCTGCCCACCGACAGGCCGCGCCTCGCGACGCCTTCACGAGAGGCCGCGGTCCACCCGTTCTCCCTCGGCGCGCGGCTCTCCGAGTCCATCAAGGCGCTCTCGCGGCGTGAGGGCACCACGCCCTTCATGACGTTGCTGGCCGCCTTCCAGCTGCTGCTCTCGCGCTACTCCGGGCAGGACGACATCTCCGTCGGCTCTCCCATCGCGGGCCGCAACCACGCGGAGACGGAGGGCCTCATCGGCTTCTTCGTCAACACGCTCGTGCTCCGCGCACGCATCAACCCGCGCGCCTCCTTCCGGGAGCTCCTCGGCCAGGTGCGCACCTCCACGCTGGAGGCGTACGAGCACCAGGACGTGCCCTTCGAGAAGCTCGTCGAGGAGCTCCAGCCCGAGCGCAGCCTCGGCTTCTCGCCCCTCTTCCAGGTCTTCTTCTCGCTCCTCAACATCCCCATGGGGGACCTGGAGCTGCCGGGCCTGCGTGTCCTCCCCGTCGACTTCGGCAACGCCGCCGCGAAGTTCGACCTGGACCTCTCCCTCTCCGAGACGCCGTCGGGTTTCGAGGGCGCGCTCCAGTTCTCCACCGCCCTCTTCGACGCGTCCACCATCGCGCGGATGGCGTCCCACTTCCTCACGCTGCTGCGCGCCGCGGTGGACCAACCGGACGCGCCCGTCGTGTCCCTCGCGCTCATGGACGAGGCCGAGCAGCGCCGCGTCCTGGTGGAGTGGAACGACACCCGCGTGGACTTCCCCGCGCACACCACCGTCCATGCCCTCTTCGAGGACACCGCCGCTCGCACGCCCGACGCGCTCGCCGTGTCCATGGGCGACGCGCGCCTCACGTTCCGTGAGCTGAACGCCCGGGCCAATCAGCTCGCCCATGCGCTGCGCAAACTGGGCGTGGGACAAGGCACGCGGGTGGGCCTGTGCTTCCGCCGCTCGCCGGACATGGTCGTGGCGCTCTGGGCCACGCTCAAGGCCGGTGGCGCCTACCTCCCGCTCGACCCGTCCCTGCCCGCCTCGCGCATCGCCTTCCTGCTGGACGACACCAGCGTCACCGTCGTCCTCACCGAGGAGTCGCTCGCGAATGAGCTGCCCGCGAGCGTGAGCATCGCCCTCCAGCTCGACACGGCTTGGGAGTCCATCGCGGCGAAGGAGCCCACGACGGCGCCCGTGCCCCTGGCCACCGCCGACGACCTCGCCTACCTCATCTACACCTCCGGCAGCACCGGCCTCCCCAAGGGCGTCATGGTGGAGCACCGGGGCGTGGTGAACTACCTCACCTGGGCGCTGAAGGCCTACCGCATCGCCGAGGGCACGGGCTCACCTGTCCACTCGCCGCTCTCTTTCGACCTGACCGTCACCAGCCTCATCGCTCCGCTCGTGGCGGGCAGACCGGTGGTGCTGGTGCCCGAGGACGCGGGCGTGGAGGGACTGGGTGAAGCCGTGCGCGCGGGCACCGACCTCAGCCTCGTGAAGCTGACGCCCACGCACCTCCAACTGCTCGCCGCCCAGCTCCAGCCGGGCGAAGCGGCTCACCGCACGCGTGCCTTCGTCATCGGAGGAGAGGCGCTGACCGCCGAAGGCGTGGCCTTCTGGCGTCAGCACGCTCCGGAGACGCAGCTCATCAACGAGTACGGCCCCACGGAGACGGTGGTCGGTTGCAGCATCCACACCGTGGCGCCGTCGGACCCGACGAGCGGCTCCATCTCCATTGGCCGTCCCATCGCCAACACCCGCCTGTACGTGCTGGACGTCCACCTGCGGCCGGTGCCGGTGGGCGTCGTGGGCGAGTTGTTCATCGGTGGCTCGGGCGTGGCGCGAGGCTACTGGCGGCGGCCCGAGCTGACCGCCGAGCGCTTCATCCCCGATGCCTTCAGCACCGAGCCCGGAGCCCGGCTGTACCGCACGGGCGACCGCGTCCGCTGGGGCGCCGACGGGCGGCTGGAGTACCTGGGCCGCGCGGACTTCCAGGTGAAGGTCCGCGGCTATCGCATCGAACTGGGAGAGATTGAATCCGCGCTGCGGACCCATGCGTCCGTCGGCGAAGCGGTGGTCGTGGTGCGCGACGACGGCCTCTCCGGCTCGCGGCTGGTGGCCTACGTCGCGCCGTCCCTGGGCGGCTCCCTGCCCGATACGAGCGTGCTGCGCGCCCACCTGGGTGAGCGGCTCCCCGCGTACATGGTGCCGTCGGCCATCGTCGCGATGGAGGCACTGCCGCTGTCCACCAACGGCAAGGTGGAACGCTCGGCCCTGCCCTCTCCGGACGCGGTGAGCACCGACACGTACGTCGCGCCTCGCGACGCCATGGAGGAGGCCCTCGCGGCGGTCTGGGCCCAGGTGCTGCGCGTCCCGCGCGTCGGCATCCACGACAACTTCTTCCAGCTCGGCGGCGACTCCATCATCAGCCTCCAGCTCGTCGCGCGCGCCCGCCGCGCCGGCCTGCACTTCGCGCCCCGGCAGCTCTTCCAGTCGCAGACCATCGCCACGCTGGCGCCCATCGTCTCCCGGCTCCAGGCCACCACCGCCGAGCAGACGCCCATCGTCGGCCCGGTGCTCCTCACGCCCATCCAGCGCGCCTTCCTCGAGGAGCCCAACCCCGCGCCGCACCACTACAACCAGGCGCTGATGCTGCGGCTGCGCGAGCCCGTGGCCCTCGCGGTCCTCGAGGCCGCGCTGCGCAAGCTGGTGGAGCACCACGACGCGCTGCGCATGCGCTTCACCCAGGCCGACGGCCAGTGGAGCCAGCACAACACCGGCGTGGAGCACGTGCCCTCGCTGCGCGCCGAGGACGTGTCCTCGTTGCCCGCGGGTGAGCGCACCGCGAAGGTGGAGGCCATCGCCACCGAGACCCAGGCCTCCTTCGACCTGGGCTCGGCGCCGCTCCTGCGCGCCGTCCACTTCGACTTCGGTCCCGGAGAATCCGCGCGCCTGCTGCTGGTGGCCCACCACCTCGTCGTCGACGCCGTCTCGTGGCGCATCCTCGTCGAGGACCTGGAGACCCTCTGCCGGCAAGCCCAGCGCGGCGAGGCGCAGTCCCTCCCGCCCAAGACCACGTCCTTCAAGACGTGGGCGGAGCGCCTGCACCAGCATGCCCGCTCCGAAGCGCTCGACGCCGAGCGCGCCTGGTGGCTGGACGAGGCCCGCGCCCGCGTCCTCTCTCTGCCACGCGACCGGGCGGACGGAGCCAACACCGTCGCGTCCGCGCACACCGTCTCCGTGAGCCTCGACGCCGGGGACACCGGCCTCCTGCTGCGGGAAGTGCCCGCGGCGTATCGCGCCCGCCTCCAGGATGTGCTGCTGGCCGCGCTGGGCCGCGCCCTGGCCACCCGCACGGGACAGTCGCGTTTCCTGGTCGAGGCCGAGGGCCACGGCCGCGAGGACCTCTTCACCGACGTGGACCTGTCGCGCACGGTGGGCTGGTTCACCTCCCTGTACCCGGTGCTGCTCCAGGTGGGCGACGCCCAGAGCCCAGGCGACACCGTGCGCGCCACGCGGGATGTGCTGCGCGCCCTGCCCGCCAACGGACTGGGACACGGCCTCTTGCGCCACCTGCGCGACGACGACACCCAGGCCCGGCTCCGCGCGCTGCCGGTGCCCGAGGTCATCTTCAACTACCTGGGCCAGGTGGACTCCACGTCCAGCGACGCCTCGCTGTTCACCTTCGCCGAGGAGCCGCAGGGTCCGTCCGTCAGTCCGCGTGCGCCGCGCGCGCATGTGCTCGCGGTGGCGGCGCTCGTGCAGGGAGGCCAGCTCCACCTCTCCGTCACCTACAGCCGCAACCTCCACGACGAGTCCACCGTGCGCGCGCTCGTGGAGTCCTTCGGGGACACGCTGCGCCTGCTCATCGCCGGCCGGGCGACGCCGGATGCCCTGCGGTACACGCCGGCGGACTTCCCGCTGGCGCGCATCACGCAGGAGTCGCTGGACCGGGTGCTTCCGCCCGGCGTGCCCGTGGAGGACGTCTACCCGCTGTCCCCCACACAGCAGGGCATGCTGTTCCACTCGCTGATGGCGCCGGGCTCCGGCGTCTACGTCACGCAGTTCGCCTTCTCCTTCGGCACACGCATCGACCTCGACGTCTTCCGCCGCACCTGGGAGATGGTGGTGGAGCGCCACGCGCCGCTGCGCACCGCCTTCGCCTGGGAAGGCCTGGATGAGCCCCTCCAGGTGGTGAGCCCTCGCGTCAAGCTGCCTTGGGAAGAGCACGACTGGCGTGGCCTCCCGGTGGAGGAGCAGCAGGCCCGCTTCAACGCCCTCATGGCCACCGACCGCGTCCGGGGCTTCGACCTGCGCCAGTCGCCGCTGATGCGCCTGACGGTGGTGAAGCTGGACGGCGGAGTGCACCGCGTCCTCTGGTCGTCGCATCACCTGCTGATGGACGGCTGGAGCCTCGGCCTCATCTTCAAGGAGCTGTTCGCCGCCTACGACGCCGCGGCGAAGGGCCAGCGTCCCGCGCTGGCGGCCGCGCCCGCGTATCGCGACTTCATCTCCTGGCTGCGTGAGGCCCCCTCCACACACGGCGAGGTCTACTGGCGCGAAGCCCTCCAGGGCTTCACCACGCCGACGCCGCTGCCTGGCGCGCGCCTCCCCGACACCGACGATGCACCGTACAAGCAGGGCGAGCGCGGGCTCCTGCTGAGCACCGAGACGACCCAGGCCCTGCACGCGTACGCGCGCCAGCACCAGCTCACGGCCAACACCGTGTTGCAGGGTGCGTGGGCGCTCGTGCTCGCCCGCTACTCCGGAGAGCGCGACGTCGTCTTCGGCACCACCGTCTCCGGCCGCTCCGCCGAGGCGGCGGGCATCGAGCACATGGTCGGCCTGTTCATCAACACGCTGCCCCTGCGCAGCCGGTTGGACCCTGACCTGCCCGTGGTCGCCTGGCTCGCCTCGCAGCACACGCAGATGCAGGCGCTGCATCAGCACGAGCACGACTCGTTGGCGCGCATCCAGGGCTGGAGCGACGTGCCGCGCGGACAGCCGCTCTTCCAGAGCCTGTACGTCTTCGAGAACTACCCCGTCGACGACGCCGTCTACTCCGGCGGCAGCGACTTCCAGGTCCGGGACCTCGTCAGCGCCGAGCAGTCGGACATGCCCTTCGTGGCCATTGTCCTGCCCGGACCTCGGCTGGAGCTGCGCCTCGTCTATGACACCCAGCGCTACCAGACCGCGGTGCTGGAGCAGGTGCTGCGCCACTGGAACACGGCCCTGGAGGCCATGCTGGCCCAGCCTCGGGCCCTCGTGTCCTCCCTGTCCCTGGTGACGAAGGAGGAGCGCGAGCGCGCCCTGGTGGGGTGGAACCAGACGGACGTCACGTATCCGCGCGACGCGGGAGTCCACGAGCTCTTCGCCGCGCAGGCCGCGCGCACCCCGGACGCCATCGCCGTCGAGTCCGCCACGGGCACGCTCACCTATCGGGAGCTGGACGCGCGCGCCAATCAACTCGCGCGGCACCTGCGCACCCTGGGTGTCACGCCGGGGACCCGCGTGGCGCTGTGCCTGGAGCGAAGCCTGGAGCTGCCCGTGGGTCTGCTGGGCATCCTCAAGGCGGGCGCGGCCTTCGTTCCGCTCGACCCGGCCTACCCGGCGGAGCGGCTGGAGGCCATGCTCGCGAGGACCGCGGCCTCCGTCCTCGTGACGCAGGAGCGGCTCGCCGATGAGCTGCCCGCCTACGTCCCGCTCGTCGTGTGCCTCGACTCCGAATGGAGCCAGGTCGCGCGCCAGTCCACCCAGGCGCTCGCGCCGTGCGCGGACGCGGACAGCCTCGCGTACGTCATGTTCACCTCGGGCTCCACGGGCCAGCCCAAGGGCGTCGCCATTCCCCACCGCGGCATCACCCGCCTGGTGATGAGCGGGGACTTCATCCACTTCGGCCCCGAGGAGGTCTTCCTCCAACTCGCGCCGATCTCGTTCGACGCGTCCACGCTGGAGGTCTGGGGCGCGCTCCTGCACGGCGCCCGCCTGGTCCTCTTCCCGCCTCACACGCCCACGCTGGAGGAGCTGGGCGCGGTGCTGGTGCGCCACGGCGTCACCACGCTGTGGTTGACGGCGGCCCTGTTCGAGCAGATGGCCATCCACCAACCCGCGGCCCTGGCCTCCGTGCGACAGGTGCTGGCGGGAGGCGACGTGCTGCCCGTGCGGCGCGTGCGCGAGCACCTCTCGCGCGTGGCCCCTGGCGCGGTGCTGGTCAACGGCTACGGCCCCACGGAGAACACCACCTTCACGGCGTGCCATCGCATGGAGGCAGGCGCGGTCATCGGCGCCTCCGTGCCCATTGGCCGCCCCATCTCCAACACCCGCGTCTTCGTGCTGGATGAGCGGATGGAGCCGGTGCTCCCCGGTGCGCCGGGCGAGCTGTTCACCGGTGGCGATGGCTTGGCCTGGGGATACCTGGGCCGTCCGGACCTCACGGCCGAGCGCTTCGTCCCCCACCCCTTCGCTCCGGGAGAGCGCCTCTACCGCACGGGCGACAAGGTGCGCTGGAAGGACGACGGCACGTTGGAGTTCCTGGGCCGCACGGACTTCCAGGTCAAGGTGCGCGGCTTCCGCATCGAGCCGGGCGAGGTGGAGAACGTCCTCCGCCTGCACCCGAGCGTGAGCGAGGCCATCGTCGTGGTGCGTGAGGACTCGCCCGGCGACAAGCGCCTGGTCGCCTATGTCGTGGCGCCCGACGCGGACGTCGCGGGGATGAAGGACTTCCTGCGCCAGAAGCTGCCCGAGTACATGGTGCCCTCGGCCCTCGTGTGCCTGGAGTCCCTGCCCCTGACGCCGAACGGCAAGGTGGACCGCAGGGCCCTGCCCGCGCCGGAGCTGGAGGGTGCGAGCGCCGACACGTACCTGGCGCCCGTCGGCGCCACCGAAGTCGCGCTGGCCAGCATCTTCTCCGACGTGCTGGGCGTCCCGCGCGTGGGGAGGAATGACGACTTCTTCGAGCTGGGCGGCCACTCGCTGCTCGCCACCCAGATTGTCTCGCGCATCCGCGCGACCTTCGACCTGGAGCTGGCGCTGCGCGAGCTCTTCGAGTCTCCGACGCTCTCCACGCTCGCCGCGCAGGTGGATGCCCTGAGACTTGAGCGTCAGGGGCTGGGTCTGCCCCCGCTCGTGCCGGTGCCGCGCACCGAGGCGCTGCCGCTGTCGTTCGCGCAGCAGCGGCTGTGGTTCATCGACCAGCTCGAGCCGGCAAGCCCTCTGTACAACATGCCCTCCGCGCTCCGACTGGTGGGCGAGCTGGACGTGGCCGCGCTGGAGCGCGCCATCTCCGCCGTGGTGGAGCGCCACGAAGCGCTGCGCACCACCTTCGCCTCGCGCGACGGCGAGCCCGTGCAGCACATCCACCCGGCCGTCCCGGTGACGTTGCCCGTGGTGGACCTGAGCACGCGGCCCGCCGCCGAGCGCACGGCCGAGGTGAACCGCCTCGCCCATGAGGAAGGCCTGCGTCCCTTCGACCTGGCCACGGGTCCGCTCTTCCGCGTCGTGCTGCTGCGCGTGGACGACACGGAGCACGTGCTGTTGTCGACGATGCACCACATCGTCTTCGACGGCTGGTCCGCGGGTGTGCTGGTGCGCGAGCTGGGTGCGCACTACGCGGCGCACCTGTCCGGGACCCAGGCGGAGCTGCCGCCGCTGCCCGTGCAGTACGCCGACTTCGCGGCCTGGCAGCGAGGCTGGCTGCGAGACGAGGCGCTCGCCACGCGACTGGGCTACTGGAAGCGCCGGCTCGAAGGCGCCCCGGCGCTGTTGGAGCTGCCCACCGACAAGCCGCGTCCGTCCGTCCAGACACGCAACGCCGCGCAGCACGCCGTCGTGCTGCCCTCGGACCTCTCCGACGCCGTCAAGACGTTGTCCCAGCAGCATGGGGCCACGCCCTTCATGACGCTGCTGGCCGCGTTCCAGGTGCTGCTCGCGCGCTACTCCGGCCAGGACGACATCGTCGTCGGCTCGCCCATCGCCGGACGCAACCGGGGGGAGACCGAAGGCCTCATCGGCTTCTTCGTCAACACCCTGGTCCTGCGTACGCGCCTGGACATGCAAGCCTCCTTCGCCTCGCTGCTGACGCAGGTGAAGCGCACCACGCTGGAGGCCTTCGACCATCAGGACGTGCCCTTCGAGAAGCTCGTCGAGGAGCTGCAACCCGAGCGCAGCCTCAGCTACTCGCCGCTGTTCCAGGTCGTGTTCTCCGTGCTGAACACGCCCGCGGGCGCGCTGGAGTTGCCCGGGCTCCGCCTGGAGGGACTCGGCGACCGGGAGATGCCGCTCAAGTTCGACCTGGACCTCTCCTTGACGGAGACGCCCCAGGGCTTCGCGGGAACACTCGACTACAACATCGACCTGTTCGACGGCGCCACCATGGGCCGGATGGTGGAGCACCTGCTCACCCTGCTCCGCGCGGCCGTGGCGAACCCCGAGCAGTCCCTCTCCGCCCTTCCGCTGATGGATGAAGCGGAGCGGCGGCGCATCCTCCACGACTGGAACGACACGGCGGCGCCGGTCCCCGGTGATGCCAGCATCCACCACCAGCTCTCCGCCCAGGCCGCGCGCACGCCGGAGGCGTTCGCCGTCATCTCCGACGAGGGCACACTCACCTTCGCTCAGCTCGACGCGCGTTCGAGCCTGCTCGCCGCGCACCTTCGCTCGTCGGGTGTGAAGCCCGGTGCGCTGGTGGCGCTGTGCATGGAGCGCTCGCTGGAGGTGCCTGTCGCGGTCTTCGGCGTGCTCAAGGCCGGTGGGGCGTACGTCCCGCTGGACCCGGCCTACCCGCGTGAGCGGCTGGCCTTCATGCTCGAGGACACCGCCGCTCCGGTGCTGCTCACGCAGCGGCACCTCCTCGGCGTGTTGCCCCAGGGCCCCACCGTGGTGTGCCTCGACGCTGGCTGGGAAGCCGGGCTCGACGGCGCGACCGCGCCCCTCAGCGAGAGCGTTCCGCCGCATAGCGCGGCCTACGTCATCTACACGTCGGGCAGCACGGGCCAGCCCAAGGGCACCGTGTTGACCCATCGCTCCCTCTCCAACCACGCCGCGTGGATGCGCTCGCGGTTCGAAATGGGAGCCAGAGAGCGCCCGCTGCTCGTCACGTCGCTCAGCTTCGACGTGTCCGTCGCCGAGCTGTTCTCCACGCTGCTGTCCGGGGCCACCCTGGTCGTCGCCCCGCGCGAGGCCCACCGCGACCCGGCCCTCCTGGCGGAGACCCTGGTGCGGCATGACGTCACGCTGCTCCAAGTGGTGCCGTCGCTGCTGAGGGTCCTGCTGGAGGAGCCGCGCCTGCGGGCCGCCACCCATCTGCGCCGGCTCATCTCCGGCGGAGAGGCGCTCCCGGCCGACCTGCCGCCTCGCGTGCGCGAGGTGCTTCCGCACGCGCGCCTGGACAACAACTACGGTCCGACGGAGACCACCATCGACGCCACCACGTGGCCGGTGGAGGACTTCACCAGCCCCGTGGCGCCCATCGGCCGGCCCATGGCCAACACCCAGGCCTACGTCCTCGACGCGGACATGCAGCCGGTTCCCACCGGCGTGCCCGGTGAGCTGTACCTGGGCGGCGAGGGCCTGGCGCGGGGCTACCTGAACCGGCCCGGCATCACCGCCGAGCGGTTCCTCCCCAACCCCTTCACCTCCGAGGTCGGCGCGCGTCTCTACCGCACGGGCGACAAGGTGCGGTGGCGGGCGGACGGCACGCTCGACTACCTGGGCCGCATCGACTTCCAGGTGAAGCTGCGCGGCCTGCGCATCGAGCTGGGTGAAATCGAAGCCGCGCTCCTGCGCCAGCCCGGCGTCCACGAAGCCGCCGTGCTGGTCCGCGACGAACTGCTGGTCGCCTACGTGGTGTCACGACCCGGCCAAGCGGTCGACGCCACACAACTGCGGCAGGGCCTGCTGACGGGGCTGCCGGAGTACATGGTCCCCGCGGCCTTCGTCGCATTGGCGTCGCTCCCGCTCACGCCCAACGGCAAGCTGGACCGCAAGGCTCTGCCCGCGCCGGATGTCCACACGAGTGGAGCCTCCGAGTGGGTCGCGCCGCGCACCCCCACGGAGCAGACCCTGGCGGAGCTGATGGCCACGCTCCTTCGCGTCGAACGCGTGGGAGTGGCGGACAACTTCTTCACGTTGGGAGGCCACTCGCTGCTCGCCACCCAGCTCGCGTCTCGAATCCGCGGCGCGTTCCAGGTGGACCTGCCCCTGCGCGCCCTCTTCGAGGAGCCCACCGTGGCGGGCCTCGCCGTGCGCATCGACGCCAGCCAGCGCGAGGCGCAGACGAGCCCACCGCTCGTGCCCATCTCCCGCGAGGGGGCGCTGCCGCTCTCGTTCTCCCAGCGGCGCCTGTGGTTCATCGACCAGCTCTCACCCGGCACGCCGCTGTTCAACCTGCCCACGGCCCTGCGCGTGGAGGGTGACCTGGACCTCGCGGCGATGGAGAAGTCTTTCCACGCACTGGTGAGCCGCCATGAGGTGCTGCGCACCACCTTCGCCCTGCACGAGGGTGAACCCGTGCAGCGCATCCTCCCCGCTCCGGGCTTCACCGTGCCCGTGGTGGACTTGAGCGCGCTGCCCGCCGAGGAGCAGCAGTCGCGGACCCGTGCGCTCATCGCCGAGGACGCCCTGGCGCCGTTCAACCTCTCCACGGGGCCGCTGCTGCGCGCCTCGCTGTTGAGGCATGGCGCGAGGAACCACGTGCTCCTGGTGACGATGCACCACATCGTCTCCGACGCGTGGTCCACGGGTGTGCTCGTGCGCGAGCTGGCCACGCTGTACGTGGCCCACACCACGGGCACCCCGGCCGCGCTGTCCCCGCTGCCCATCCAGTATGCCGACTACGCGGCCTGGCAGCGTTCGTGGCTGAGCGGCGACGCGCTCCAGCGTCAGCTCGACTTCTGGAAGCAGCACCTCTCGGGCGCACCGGGTGCCCTCGAGCTGCCCACCGACCGGCCCCGTCCGGCCATCCAGTCCCACCGGGGCACGCTGCTCCCCGTCGAGTTGACGGGTGAGCTGAGCACCGCGGTGCGGGCGCTCGCACAACGCGAGGGCGCCACGCCGTTCATGGTGTTGCTCGCGGCCTGGCAGCTCGTCCTCGCCCGCTACGCCGGCCAGGACGATGTCTCCGTCGGATTCCCCATCGCCAACCGCCAGCAGAAGGAGACGGAGGACCTCATCGGCTTCTTCGTCAACACGCTCGTCCTTCGCTCGCGCATCGACGCTCGGGGCTCGTTCCTCCAGCTCCTCGCCCACGTGCGGAGCTCCACGCTGGCCGCGTACCAGAACCAGGACATCCCCTTCGAGAAGCTCGTCGAGGAGCTCCAGCCCCAGCGAGACCTCGCGCGCAGCCCGCTGTTCCAGGCCACCCTCACCCTCCAGAACACCCCCGCCGAGTCCACCCAGCTCCCGGGCCTCACCTTCAGCCCGCTCACGCCAGACATCACCACGTCACAGTACGAGCTCAGCCTCCTGCTCGAGGAAGGGCCCCAGGGCTTCGTCGGCGCGCTCAACTACAACACCGACCTCTTCGACGCGGACACGATGCGGCGCTTGATGCGCCACTACGCCGCGCTGTTGGGCGCCATCACCACCGCGCCGGAGCGCCCTGTGGGGCTGCTGCCGCTGCTGTCCTCCGAGGAGCAGGACCAGGTCCTGGTGCAGTGGAACCGCACCACCGCGGAGTACCCGCGGGATGCCACCATTCATCAGCTCTTCACACGTCAGGCCGCGCTCACCCCGGACGCCCTCGCCGTCGAGTCCGAGTCGGAGCGCCTCACGTACGCGCAGCTCGAGTCGCGCGCGAATCAGCTCGCCCATCACCTGCGCGCGCTGGGTGTGCAGCCCGGCAGCCGCGTCGCCGTGTACCTGCACCGCTCCGTGGACCTGGTGGCTGCGCTCCTGGGCATCCTCAAGGCGGGAGCCGCCTACGTCCCGCTGGATGGCTCGTGGCCCACCGAGCGGATGGCCTGGGTCCTGCGCCAGTCCTCCGCCGCCGTCTTGCTGACGGAGTCCTCCGTAGCGGACGAACTGCCGGAGCTGGGCGCCGTGCTGGTGGTCCTCGACGAGGAAGCCTCGCGCATCGCCCGCCGTCCGGAGACCGCGCCGGAGCTGTTCACGAGCGCGGATTCGCTGGCGTACGTCATGTTCACCTCGGGAAGCACGGGCCAGCCCAAGGGCGTCAGCGTGCCGCATCGAGGTGTCGTCCGGCTCGTGCAGCCCCACGGCGTCATCCGCTTCGGGCCCGGCGAGACCTGGCTCCAGGCGGCCCCGGTCGCCTTCGACGCCTCCACGCTCGAAATCTGGGGCGCGCTGTTGCATGGCGCCCGGCTCGTCATCGCGCCTCATGGCGCGCTGTCCCTGGAGGAGCTCGGTGCGGTGCTCACGCGCCACCGCGTGTCCTCGTTGTGGCTCACCGCGGCCCTCTACGAGCAGATGGTGGCCTACCAGCCCCAGGCCCTGGCCGGTGTCGCGCAGGTGCTCGCGGGTGGCGACGTGCTGCCCGCGCAGCGCGTGCGCGAACACCTGGCGCTGCTGCCCCCGGGCGGTGTCCTCATCAACGGCTACGGCCCCACGGAGAACACCACGTTCTCCGCCACCCACGCCCTGCGCGCGGGTGACGGGGTGGGCGACTCCGTCCCCATCGGCAAGCGGGTGCCGCACTCCTCCACCTTCGTGTTGGACAGCGCCCTCCAGCCGGTTCCTCCCGGAGTGACGGGAGAGCTCTACGTCGGAGGCGACGGCCTCGCCTGGGGCTATCTCGAGCGGCCCGACCTCACGGCGGAGCGCTTCGTGCCTCATCCGTTCGGCGCTCCGGGTGCCCGGCTCTACCGCACGGGCGACAAGGCCCGGTGGCTGCCGGACGGCACGCTGGAGTTCCAGGGCCGCGCCGACTTCCAGGTCAAGGTGCGTGGCTTCCGAATCGAGCTCGGTGAAGTCGAGAGCGCCGTGCGCCAGCACCCGGGCGCGAGTGAAGTCATCGTCGTCGTGCGCGAGGACGCGCCGGGCGACAAGCGGCTCGTCGCCTACGTGGTGCCCTCCGCCCAGGGCCTGGACGTGAGCGCTGCGCGCACGTTCCTCGAGGAGCGGCTCCCCGCGTACATGGTGCCGTCGGCCATCGTCATGCTCGCGGAGCTGCCCCTGACGGCCAACGGCAAGGTCGACCGCAAGGCCCTGCCGCCACCGGGAGCCAGCGCCCCTGCGCCCGAGCTGCCCGACGCGCCCCGCACCGCCACGGAGGAGATGCTCGCGGGCATCTACGCCGAGGTGCTCGGCGTCTCGCGCGTGGGTCCGCGGGACGACTTCTTCGAGCTGGGAGGCCACTCGCTCCTCGCCACGCAGGTCGTCTCGCGCATCCGCTCCACCTTCAACATCGAGCTTCCGCTGCGCGAGCTCTTCGAGGCGCCCACCGTCGCCGGGCTCGCCCGGTACGTGGATGCCTCACGTCAAGAGCAGCAAGGGCTCGTGGCTCCGCCGCTGACGGTGGTGCCTCGCACCGGCGCCTTGCCGTTGTCCTTCGCGCAGCAGCGGCTGTGGTTCATCGACCAGCTCGAGCCCGGCAGCGCGCTCTACAACATCCCCACGACGCTCCGTCTCGAGGGGACACTCGACATCACCGCCCTGGAGCGCGCGGTCTCCGACGTCGTCGCGCGCCACGAGGCGCTTCGCACCACCTTCGCGTCCATCGACGGACAACCGGCCCAGGTCATCCACCCCGCGGCGCCGGTCACCATCGCGCTCATCGAACTCCAGCACCTGGACGAGGCCCACCGGCAGGCCGAGGCCCGGCGTCTGGCCCAAGAGGAGGCCGAGCGCGCCTTCGACCTCGCGACGGGGCCGCTCTTCCGTCTGAGCCTCATCCAGCTGGCAGAGCGCGAGCACCTGCTCCTCGCCAACGTCCACCACATCGTCTCGGACGGCTGGTCCTCCGGTGTGTTGGTGCGGGAGCTGGGGGCGCTCTACGCCGCGCATCTGTCCGGCGTGCCGTCGGAGCTCGCACCGCTGTCCGTGCAGTACGCCGACTTCGCGGCCTGGCAACGAGGCTGGCTGCGTGACGAGGCCCTCCGGACGCGGCTCGCCTACTGGAAGCAGCAGCTTCACGGGGCTCCCGCGCTCCTGGAGCTGCCCACCGACCGGCCGCGCTACGAGCACGCGTCGCGCAAGGCCGCCAACCTCCCCATCTCGCTGGGAGCCGAGCTTTCCGACGCCGTCCGGGCGCTCTCGCAGCAACAGGGCGCAACGCCCTTCATGACGCTGCTGGCCGCCTTCCAGCTCCTGCTCTCGCGCTACTCCGGGCAGGACGACATCTCCGTGGGTTCCCCCATCGCGGGCCGCAACCGCGCGGAGACCGAAGGCCTCATCGGCTTCTTCGTCAACACGCTCGTGCTCCGCACGCGCATCGACCCGCACACCTCCTTCCGCGAGCTGGTGGACCGCGTCCGCGTCACCACCCTGGGCGCGTACGAGCACCAGGACGTCCCATTCGAGAAGCTCGTCGAGGAGCTGCAACCCGAGCGCAGCCTCGGTGTCTCGCCGCTCTTCCAGGTCATGTTCTCCCTGTTGAACACGCCCATGGGAGGACTGGAGCTGCCCGGCCTGCGTGTGCACTCCGTCGACTACGACGACGCGCCCGCGAAGTTCGACCTCGACCTCTTCTTCAACGAGACGGCCTCCGGCTACGAGGGCGCGCTCCAGGTCGCCACCGCGCTCTTCGATGCCTCCACGGCCGAGCGCATGGCCGCGCACTTCCTCACGCTGCTCCGCGCCGCCGTGAACCACCCGGAGAAGCCTGTCTCCGCCCTGCCGCTCATGGACAGCACCGAGCGGCACCGCCTCCTCGTGGAGTGGAACGACGCGGCCTCGACCACGAGGGCCTACGTCCTCGACGAAACCCTGGAGCCCGTCCCCGTGGGTGTCCCCGGAGAGCTCTTCCTGGGCGGCGTCCACCACGCGCTCGGCTACGGCCAGGGTGCACAGCTCACCGCGGAGCGCTTCCTCCCGGATGCGCTCAGTGGACTGTCGGGTGCGCGGCTGTACCGCACGGGCGACAAGGTCCGCTGGCGGGCGAACGGTGCCCTGGAGCATCTGGGGCGGATTGTTCCTCGCGCCACACGGCGCGGGCAGCGCGCGGAGCTCGACGAGGTCGAGGCCGCTCTGCGCTCGCATCCGAACATCCGTGAGGCCGTCGCCCTCTTCCGGGAGGACAGCCTCGGGAAGAAGCGGCTCGTCGCCTGGTTCGTCCCGCAAGGCGCGCTCGACCAGACCGCGCTGCGTGCCTTCCTCCGGGAGCGTCTCGCCGAGTACCTGGTGCCCACGGCCTTCGTGACCTTGCCGGCGCTGCCTCGCACGCCCGGCGGAGAGGTGGACTCCGACGCGCTTCCGCCTCACGGCGCGGCGGCCGACGCCCAGCCCACGTGGAACGCACCGTCGACCCCCACGGAGAAGGCACTCGCCGGACTCATGTCCGACCTCCTGCGCGTCGAGCGAGTCGGTGTGAACGACTCGTTCTTCTCGCTCGGTGGCCACTCACTCCTCGCCACGCAGCTCGTCTCCCGCATTCGGGCGACGCTCAAGGTCGAACTGCCCCTGCGCGCGCTGTTCGAGAACCCCACGCCGGAGTCCCTCGCCTCGCGCATCGACGCCGTCACTCAGGCCGGAGCCCTGACAGCTCCGCCGCTGGTGGCCGTGCCGCGCACGGGCGCGCTTCCGCTGTCCTTCGCACAGCAGCGGCTGTGGTTCATCGATCAGCTCGAACCCGGCAGCGCGCTCTACAACATGCCCGCCGCGCTGCGCCTGGAAGGGGCTCTCGATGTGCCCGCCTTGCAGGCCAGCTTCGAGGCCCTGGTCCGCCGCCATGAAGCCCTGCGCACCACGTTCGCCTCCCATGAAGGCGAACCTGTCCAGGTCATCCACCCTGCTTCCGCTTTCCCCCTGCCGCTCGTGGACTTGAGTGTCTCGGCGACGGATGAGCGTACGGCCCAGGCCCAGCGGCTCATCAACGAGGAAGCCGTCCGGCCGTTCGACCTCGCCACCGGTCCTCTCCTGCGCGCGTCTCTGCTCCGCGTGGGGACACAGGAGCACGTGCTGTTGGTGACGATGCATCACATCGTCTCGGACGGTTGGTCGATGGATGTCCTTGTGCGCGAACTCGTCACGCACTACCAGGCCATCGCGACGGGTACGTCTCCGACTCTCGCGCCGCTGCCGGTGCAGTACGCGGACTTCTCCGCATGGCAGCGTGCGTGGCTCCAGGGCGCGGCGCTCCAGCGGCAGCTCGACTACTGGAAGCAGCAGCTCGCGGGGGCTCCCGCCGTGCTGGAGCTGCCCACGGACAAGCCTCGTCCCTCCGTCCAGTCCTCTTCGGGTGGAGTGCTTCCGTTCCACTTGCCCGAGGACCTGACGCTGGCGCTCGAGTCCTTCAGCCAGGGTGAAGGGGCCACGCTCTTCATGAGCCTCCTGGCGGCCTTCCAGCTCCTGCTCTCGCGCTACTCCGGACAGGACGACATCTCCGTCGGCTCACCCATCGCGGGCCGAAACCGCGCGGAGACCGAGGGCCTCATCGGCTTCTTCGTCAACACGCTCGTCCTGCGCTCGCGCATCGACACGCGTGCATCCTTCCGGAAGCTCCTCGCCCAGGTGCGCACCACCACGCTCGGGGCCTACGAGCACCAGGACGTCCCCTTCGAGAAGCTCGTCGAGGAGCTCCAGCCTCAGCGCAGCCTGAGCCACTCGCCGCTCTTCCAGGTGATGCTCGCCCTCCAGAACACGCCTCGGCAGGAGCTCGAGCTTCACTCCGGGCCGGGAGCGCTGAAGGTCACGCCCATGGACGCGGAGGGTGTGTCGGCGAAGTTCGACCTCTCGCTCTCGCTCGTCAGGACGTCCCAGGGACTCGAAGGCGCGCTCGACTTCCGCTCGGAGCTGTTCGAAGCCCCCACCGTCGCACGCATGGCGGAGCACTTCGTCGCCCTCATCCGGGCCGTACTCTCCGATCCAGATGGGGACTTGGGCTCGCGGTCGCTCATCTCCGGCGCGGAGCGGGAGCAACTCCTCGTGCGCTGGAATGACACGCACCGGGAGCTGCCATGGGAAGGCGCTCTGCATGAGCGCTTCGAGGCCCAAGCCACACGCACGCCTGATGCGCTCGCAGCCCTCGACGACACGACCTCGCTCACCTTCGACCAGCTCAACCGTCAGGCCAACAGGCTCGCCCATTGGCTGCGTGCTCAGGGCATCGGCCCCGAGTCTCGCGTCGCCCTCTGCATGGAGCGCGGCGTCGACATGCTCGTCGCCCTCCTCGGTGTCCTCAAGGCTGGCGGCGCCTACGTCCCTCTCGACCCGGCTCATCCTCGTGAGCGGCTTGCCTTCGTCCTCGAGGACTCCGGTGCCGCGTTCGTCCTCACTCAGCAGAGTCTGACCGAGCGGCTCGACGCGTCGAACGTGAAGGTGCTCTGCCTGGATGACCCGCGCGTCGCCGAGGCCCTCAGCAACGAGGCCGACACCACTCCGCCTCACGTCTCCGCGCCTCATCACCTCGCCTACGTCATCTACACCTCGGGCTCCACCGGCCAGCCCAAGGGCGTCATGATTCAGCACGCCTCCGTGATGAATCTGCGCGCGGCCCTCGCCTCCACGGCCCTCGCGGGCCTCGAAGCCCCGCTGCGCGTCAGCCTCAACGCCCCGCTCGCCTTCGATGCCTCCGTCCAGCAGCTCGTCCAGCTCTCCGACGGACACACCCTCTGCGTCGTGCCCCAGGCCGTTCGCCAGGACGCGGCACTCCTCGTCGCCTGGGTTGAAAAGCACCAGCTCGATGTCCTCGACTGCGCTCCCTCTCACCTGCGTCTGCTCCTGCGTGAGGGACTCGCCTCCACCCGTTCGCTGCGCGTCCTCGTCGGTGGCGAAGCGGTGGACGATGCCCTCTGGGAGCAGCTCGCCAACCACCCGCGCATCTCCGCCTTCAACGTCTACGGCCCCACTGAGTGCACCGTCGACTCCACCACTCGCGCGGTGCGCGGCTCGGCGAAGCCCTCTCTCGGCACGCCTCTCGCCAACGTCCAGGCCTACGTCCTGGATGCTCACCTCCAGCCGGTTCCAGTCGGCGTCCCAGGCGAACTGTTCCTCTCTGGTGACGGCCTCGCGCGTGGCTACCTCGCTCGGCCCTCACTCACCGCGGAGCGCTTCCTCCCCAACCCCTTCAGCTCCGTCCCCGGCGCTCGCATGTACCGCACCGGTGACAAGGTGCGATGGCTCCCCAATGGAGAGCTGGCCTTCCTCGGCCGCATCGACTTCCAGGTGAAGTTGCGCGGCTTCCGCATCGAGCTCGGTGAAATCGAGGCCACCCTCTCCCGTCACCCCTCCGTCCGCGAGGCCCTCGTCCTCGTTCGTGAGGACAGCCCCGGAGACCAGCGCCTCGTCGCCTACTTCACGCCGCACTCCGCCGAGCCTGAGCACTCCTCTCTGCGCTCCTTCCTCGCCGAGCGGCTCCCCGCCTACGAAGTCCCCAATGCCTTCGTCGCCCTCGTCTCCTTCCCCCTCACACCCAACGGCAAGGTGGACCGAAAGGCTCTGCCTCCTCCCGAGGCAACGGATGCGGGCACTGACGCCTTCGTCGCGCCCCGCACCTCCACCGAGGCTCGCCTCGCCCCCCTCTGGGCGGACGTCCTCCGTCTCTCCTCCGTCGGCCGCAATGACCACTTCTTCGAGCGCGGTGGTCACTCCCTCCTGGCCACTCAGTTGATGGCTCGCATCCGCTCCGCCTTCTCCGTGGAGCTCCCCGTGCGTGCCCTCTTCGAGTCGCCCACCCTCGAGCAGCTCGCCCTCCGCGTCGAACGCGCTGAGTCCGCCTCGCTGCCTCGACTGCTCTCAGCGCCACGCGATGGCATCCTGCCGCTGTCCTTCGCGCAGCAGCGGCTGTGGTTCATCGATCAGCTCGAACCCGGCAGCGCGCTCTACAACATGCCCGCCGCGCTGCGCCTGGAAGGGGCTCTCGATGTGCCCGCCTTGCAGGCCAGCTTCGAGGCCCTGGTCCGCCGCCATGAAGCCCTGCGCACCACGTTCGCATCCCACGAGGGCGAACCTGTCCAGGTCATCCACCCGGCCTCCCCGTTCCACTTGCCGCTCGTGGACTTGAGCGCCGTGCCCTCCGATGCGCGTGCGGCCGACGCACAGCGGCTCATCAACGAGGAAGCCGTCCGGCCGTTCGACCTCGCCACCGGCCCTCTCCTGCGTACATCGCTGCTCCAGCTCGGAGAGCAGGAGCATGTGTTGCTCGTGACGATGCACCACATCGTCTCCGACGGTTGGTCGATGGATGTCCTCGTGCGCGAACTCGTCACGCACTACCAGGCCATCACCTCGGGCACCTCACCTGCCCTCCTCCCGCTGCCGGTTCAATACGCGGACTTCTCCGCGTGGCAGCGTGCGTGGCTCCAGGGCGAGGCGCTCCAGCGTCAGCTCGACTACTGGAAGCAGCAGCTCGCGGGGGCTCCCGCCGTGCTGGAGCTGCCCACGGACAAGCCGCGACCGTCGGTCCAGACGTCCAAGGGCGGCCTCGTACCGTTCCACCTGCCCGAGGACCTGACGCTGGCGCTCGAGTCCTTCAGCCAGGGTGAAGGGGCCACGCTCTTCATGGGCCTCCTGGCCACCTTCCAGCTCCTGCTCTCCCGCTACTCCGGACAGGACGACATCTCCGTCGGCTCACCCATCGCGGGACGACGGGCCTCTGAGTTGGAAGGACTCATCGGCTTCTTCGTCAACACACTCGTCCTGCGCTCGCACATCGACGCGCGTGCGTCCTTCCGGAAGCTCCTCGCCCAGGTGCGCACCACCACGCTTGGGGCTTACGAACACCAGGACGTCCCTTTCGAGAAGCTCGTCGAGGAACTCCAGCCTCAGCGCAGCCTGAGCCACTCGCCTCTCTTCCAGGTGATGCTCACGCTTCAGAACACGCCTCGGCAGGAGCTGGCGCTTCACT
Source organism: Myxococcus stipitatus (assembly GCF_037414475.1). The sequence continues at coordinate 1,814,552 of NZ_CP147913.1, forward strand.
CCGGTCCAGGGGCGCTGAAGCTCACGCCCATGAACTCGGAGGGCGTGTCGGCGAAGTTCGACCTCTCGCTCTCGCTCGTCAGGACGACTCAGGGACTCGAAGGCACGCTCGACTTCCGCTCGGAGCTGTTCGAAGCGCGCACCGCCTCGCGCATGGCGGAGCACTTCGTCACCCTGCTCCGGGCCGTGGTCTCCACTCCGGATGCGGACCTCGGTTCGCTGTCGCTCCTCTCCGGCGCGGAGCGGGAACAACTTCTCGTGCGCTGGAATGACACGCACCGGGAGCTGCCCTGGGAAGGCGCTCTGCATGAGCGCTTCGAGGCCCAGGCCGCTCGCACGCCCGATGCGGTAGCCGTCCTCGATGACACGACGTCGCTCACCTTCGACCAGCTCAACCGTCGGGCCAACAGAATCGCCCATTGGCTGCGTGCTCGGGGCATTCGCCCTGAGTCTCGCGTCGCCCTCTGCATGGAGCGCGGCGTCGACATGCTCGTCGCCCTCCTCGGTGTCCTCAAGGCTGGCGGCGCCTACGTCCCTCTCGACCCGACGCATCCCCGCGAGCGGCTCGCCTTTGTCCTCGAGGACTCCGGTGCCGCGTTCGTCCTCACTCAGCAGCTCCTGGCCAGGCAGCTTGAAGCGACAGATGCACAGGTTCTCAGCCTGGATGACCCGAGTGTCGTCCAAGCGATGGAGAATGAGCTCGACACCCAGCCTGTACAGGTGACCTCACCCGAGCACCTCGCCTACGTCATCTACACCTCGGGCTCCACCGGCCAGCCCAAGGGCGTCATGATTCAGCACGCCTCCGTGATGAATCTGCGCGCGGCCCTCGCCTCCACGGCCCTCGCGGGCCTCGAAGCCCCGCTGCGCGTCAGCCTCAACGCCCCGCTCGCCTTCGATGCCTCCGTCCAGCAGCTCGTCCAGCTCTCCGACGGACACACCCTCTGCGTCGTGCCCCAGGCCGTTCGCCAGGACGCGGCACTCCTCGTCGCCTGGGTTGAAAAGCACCAGCTCGATGTCCTCGACTGCGCTCCCTCTCACCTGCGTCTGCTCCTGCGTGAGGGGCTCGCCTCCACCCGTTCGCTGCGCGTCCTCGTCGGTGGCGAAGCGGTGGACGATGCCCTCTGGGAGCAGCTCGCCAACCACCCGCGCATCTCCGCCTTCAACGTCTACGGCCCCACTGAGTGCACCGTCGACTCCACCACTCGCGCGGTGCGCGGCTCGGCGAAGCCCTCTCTCGGCACGCCTCTCGCCAACGTCCAGGCCTACGTCCTGGATGCTCAGCTCCAGCCGGTTCCAGTCGGCGTCCCAGGCGAACTGTTCCTCTCTGGTGACGGCCTCGCGCGTGGCTACCTCGCTCGGCCCTCACTCACCGCGGAGCGCTTCCTCCCCAACCCCTTCAGCTCCGTCCCCGGCGCCCGCATGTACCGCACCGGCGACAAGGCACGCTGGCTCCCCAACGGAGAGCTGGCCTTCCTCGGCCGCATCGACTTCCAGGTGAAGTTGCGCGGCTTCCGCATCGAGCTCGGTGAAATCGAGGCCACCCTCTCCCGTCACCCCTCCGTCCGCGAGGCCCTCGTCCTCGTTCGTGAGGACAGCCCCGGAGACCAGCGCCTCGTCGCCTACTTCACGTCTCACTCCGCCGAGCCCGAGCACTCCTCTCTGCGCTCCTTCCTCGCCGAGCGGCTCCCCGCCTACGAAGTCCCCAATGCCTTCGTCGCCCTCGTCTCCTTCCCGCTGACTCCCAACGGCAAGGTGGACCGAAAGGCTCTGCCTCCTCCCGAGGCGGCATCCAGCGCCGACGCAATCGCCGCGCCCCGCACCGCCACCGAGGCTCGCCTCGCCCCCCTCTGGGCGGACGTCCTCCGTCTCTCCTCCGTCGGCCGCAATGACCACTTCTTCGAGCGCGGTGGTCACTCACTCCTCGCAACTCAGTTGATGGCTCGCATCCGCTCCGCCTTCTCCGTGGAGCTCCCCGTGCGTGCCCTCTTCGAGTCGCCCACCCTCGAGCAACTCGCCCTCCGCGTCGAGCGCGCCGACTCCACTGCGCTCCCGCCACTCGTGGCCCTCGCGCGCTCCGGCGTCCGTCCGCTGTCCTTCGCGCAACAGCGGCTGTGGTTCATCGATCAGCTCGAACCCGGCAGCGCGCTCTACAACATGCCCGCCGCGCTGCGCCTGGAGGGCGCTCTCGACGTGCCCGCCTTGCAGGCCAGCTTCGAGGCCTTGGTCCGCCGCCATGAAGCCCTGCGCACCACGTTCGCATCCCATGAAGGCGAACCTGTGCAGGTCATCCACCCTGCTTCCGCTTTCCCCCTGCCGCTCGTGGACTTGAGTGTCTCTGCGACAGCTGAGCGCGCGGCCCAGGCCCAGCGGCTCATCAACGAGGAAGCCGTCCGGCCGTTCGACCTCGCCACCGGTCCTCTCCTGCGCGCGTCTCTGCTCCGCGTGGGGACACAGGAGCACGTGCTGCTGGTGACGATGCATCACATCGTCTCCGACGGTTGGTCGATGGATGTCCTCGTGCGCGAACTCGTCACGCACTACCAGGCCATCACCTCGGGCTCGTCGCCCGTCCTCGCGCCCCTGCCGATGCAGTACGCGGACTACTCCGCATGGCAGCGTGCGTGGCTCCAGGGCGAGGCGCTCCAGCGTCAGCTCGACTACTGGAAGCAGCAGCTCGCGGGGGCTCCCGCCGTGCTGGAGCTGCCCACGGACAAGCCGCGACCGTCGGTCCAGACGTCCAAGGGCGGCCTCGTACCGTTCCACCTGCCCGAGGACCTGACGCAATCCCTCGAGTCCTTCAGCCAGGGTGAAGGGGCCACGCTCTTCATGAGCCTCCTGGCCTCCTTCCAGCTCCTGCTCTCCCGCTACTCCGGACAGGACGACGTCTCCGTCGGCTCACCCATCGCGGGCCGCAACCGTGTGGAGACCGAGGGCCTCATCGGCTTCTTCGTCAACACGCTCGTCCTGCGCTCGCGCATCGACGCGCGTGCATCCTTCCGGAAGCTCCTCGCCCAGGTGCGCGCCACCACGCTCGGGGCCTACGAGCACCAGGACGTCCCCTTCGAGAAGCTCGTCGAGGAACTCCAGCCTCAGCGCAGCCTGAGCCACTCGCCTCTCTTCCAGGTGATGCTCGCCCTCCAGAACACGCCTCGGCAGGAGCTCGAGCTTCACTCCGGGCCGGGAGCGCTGAAGCTCACGCCCATGGGTGCGGAGGGTGTTTCGGCGAAGTTCGACCTCTCGCTCTCGCTCACCAGAACGCCCCAGGGACTCGAAGGCGCGCTCACCTTCCGCTCGGAGCTGTTCGAAGCCTCCACCGTCGCACGCCTGGCGGAGCACTTCGTCACCCTCATCCGGGCCGTGGTCTCCACTCCGGATGCGGACCTCGGTTCTCTTTCTCTCCTCTCCAATTCGGAGCGGGAGCAACTCCTTGTGCGATGGAATGACACGTACCGGGAGCTGACCTGGGAAGGCGCTCTGCATGAGCGCTTCGAGGCCCAAGCCACTCGCACGCCTGATGCGCTCGCAGCTCTCGACGACACGACATCGCTCACCTTCGACCAGCTCAACCGCCAGGCCAACAGGCTCGCCCATTGGCTGCGTGCTCAGGGCATCGGCCCCGAGTCTCGCGTCGCCCTCTGCATGGAGCGCGGCGTCGACATGCTCGTCGCCCTCCTCGGTGTCCTCAAGGCTGGCGGCGCCTACGTCCCTCTCGACCCGGCTCATCCTCGTGAGCGGCTTGCCTTCGTCCTCGAGGACTCCGGTGCGCCGGTCGTCCTCACTCAGCAACTCCTGGCTGAGCGACTCGACGCGTCGAACGTGAAGACGCTCTGCCTGGATGACCCGCGCGTCGCCGAGGCCCTCAGCAACGAAGCCGACACCACTCCGCCGCACGTCTCCGCGCCTCATCACCTCGCCTACGTCATCTACACCTCGGGCTCCACCGGCCAGCCCAAGGGCGTCATGATTCAGCACGCCTCCGTGATGAATCTGCGCGCGGCCCTCGCCTCCACCGCCTTCGCCGGGTTGAAGGGTCCGTTGCGCGTCAGCCTCAACGCCCCCCTGGCCTTCGACTCCTCCGTCAAGCAACTGGTCCAGCTTTGTGACGGCCACACGTTGTGCGTCGTGCCCCAGGCCGTTCGCCAGGACACGGCGCTCCTCGTCGCGTGGGCCGCGAAGCACCAACTCGACGTCCTCGACTGCGCGCCCTCTCACCTGCGCCAGTTGCTGCGTGAAGGGCTCGCCTCCGCCCGTTCGCTGCGGGTCCTCATCGGCGGAGAGGCTGTGGATGACGCGCTCTGGGAAGAGCTCGCCAACCACCCGCGCATCACCGCCTTCAACGTCTACGGCCCCACTGAATGCACCGTCGACTCCACGGCGCGGGTCATTCGTGGAGCATCGACCCCTTCGATTGGCGCACCGCTGACCAACGTCCAGGCCTACGTCCTGGATGCGCAGCTCCAGCCTGTCCCGATGGGCGTCCCAGGTGAACTGTTCCTCTCAGGTGACGGCGTCGCGCGTGGCTACCTCGCTCGTCCCTCACTCACCGCGGAGCGCTTCCTCCCCAACCCCTTCAGCTCTGTCCCCGGCGCCCGCATGTACCGCACCGGTGACAAGGCGCGATGGCTCCCCAACGGAGAGCTGGCCTTCCTCGGCCGCATCGACTTCCAGGTGAAGTTGCGCGGCTTCCGCATCGAGCTCGGCGAAATCGAGGCCACCCTCTCCCGTCACCCCTCCGTCCGCGAGGCCCTCGTCCTCGTTCGTGAGGACAGCCCCGGAGACCAGCGCCTCGTCGCCTACTTCACGTCTCACTCCGCCGAGCCTGAGCACTCCTCTCTGCGCTCCTTCCTCGCCGAGCGGCTCCCGGCCTACGAAGTCCCCAACGCCTTCGTCACCCTCGTCTCCTTCCCCCTCACTCCCAACGGCAAGGTGGACCGAAAGGCTCTGCCTCCTCCCGAGGCAACGGATGCGGGCACTGACGCCTTCGTCGCGCCCCGCACCTCCACCGAGGCTCGTCTCGCCTCCCTCTGGGCGGACGTCCTCCGTCTCTCCTCCGTCGGCCGCAATGACCACTTCTTCGAGCGCGGTGGTCACTCCCTCCTCGCCACTCAGCTGATGGCTCGCATCCGCTCCACCTTCTCCGTGGAGCTCCCCGTGCGTGCCCTCTTCGAGTCACCCACCCTCGAGCAGCTCGCCCTCCGCGTCGAGCGCGCCGACTCCGCTGCGCTCCCGCCGCTGCTCCCCGTGGCGCGCACTCGCACGCTCCCGCTGTCCTTCGCGCAGCAGCGCCTCTGGTTCTTCGAGCAGCTCCAGCCCGGGACGCCCACCTACAACATGCCCGCGGCCCTTCGCCTCGAAGGGGCACTCGACGTCGCCGCGCTCCAGCGAGCCTTCACCGAGCTGGTCCGCCGCCACGAGGTCCTGCGCACCTCATTCCTCGCGGACAACGGTGAGCCCTTCCAGCTCATCGCACCGCCCGCGCCGTTCTCACTCGTCATCGAGGACCTCTCCGCTCTTGACGAGCGCGAGGCCCTCGCGTGGAAGCGGGCCCACGAAGACGCCGTCCGCCCGTTCGACTTGAGTCGCGGCCCGCTCCTTCGCGCGTCCCTGCTGCGCATGGCGTCCGAGGACCACGTCCTGCTCCTCAACGTCCACCACGCCGTCTCCGACGGCTGGTCCACGGGCCTGCTCATCCGGGAAGTGACGGTCCTCTACGAGTCCTTCCAGCAAGGCAGGCCGTCGCCCCTTCCCGAGCTGCCGCTCCAGTACGCCGACTATGCGAACTGGCAGCGCCAGTGGCTGACGGGTGAGGTCCTCGCCCGGCAAGTGGCCTGGTGGAAGCAGCAGCTCACCGGGGCACCCACCGTCCTCGACCTGCCCACCGATTTCCCTCGGCCGGCGCTCCAGTCCTTCCACGGCCGCACCGTCGGCTTCCAGCTCCCGCGAGACCTCTCTCGCGCCATCGGAGCGTTCTGCAAGCAGGAGGGCGTCACCCTCTTCATGGGCCTGCTGACCGCCTTCCAGGTCCTGCTCTCGCGCTACTCCGGGCAGGACGACATCTCGGTGGGCTCGCCCATCGCGGGACGAAGGGCGTCCGAGCTCGAGGGCCTCATCGGCTTCTTCGTCAACACGCTCGTCCTGCGCTCGCGCATCGACTCGGGTGCGTCCTTCCGGCAGCTCCTGGCCCAGGTGCGCACCTCCACGCTCGCGGCCTACGAGCACCAGGACATCCCGTTCGAGAAGCTCGTCGAGGAGCTCCAGCCCCAGCGCAGCCTGAGCCATTCGCCGCTCTTCCAGGTGATGTTCGCCCTCCAGAACACGCCGCCCGCCACGCGGGAGGCAGGGGAAGGCACCACCGCGGCGCTGAGCCTCAAGCCGTTTGCTCCGGAGGGGAGCACCACGCACTTCGACCTGACCCTGTCGGTCGCGGAGACACCGGAGGGCTTCGCGGGCGGGTTGACCTATCGGACGGACCTGTTCGAGGCGCACACCATCACCCGGATGGCGGGCCACTTCGTCACGCTGCTCGAGGCGGCCGTCCGCGCTCCCGAGACACGCGTGGGCGAGTTGCCGCTGCTGCCCACCGCCGAACGTGAACAACTGCTGACGCGCTGGAACAACAACCGCCTCACGGTGCCCGAGGACGGGGCGCTCCATGAGCGGCTGGAGGCGCAGGTCCTGCGGACCCCGGACGCCCCGGCGGTCTTCGATGACAGCGGGACGGCCTCGTTCGATGAGTTCAACCGCCGCGTCAACAGACTGGCGCACTGGCTGCGCGCGCGGGGCGTCGGGCCCGAGGTCCGCGTCGCGCTCTTCCTCGAGCGAGGCGTCGACATGCTCGTCGCGGTCTTCGCCGTCCTCAAGGCCGGTGGAGCCTACGTCCCCACGGACGTCGCGTATCCGCGCGAGCGCCTCTCGTACATCCTCCAGGACTGCGATGCGCGCATCGTCCTCACGCAACGCCATCTGGCGGAGCGGCTCGAGGTACCGGATGCGAAGGTCGTGTGCTTGGATGACGCGCGGTTCATCGAATCCCTCGCGCACGAGTCCGACACCAATCCGGCGCGAGTCACCTCACCGGAGAACCTCGCCTACGTCATCTACACGTCGGGCTCCACCGGCCGGCCCAAGGGCGCGATGATTCAACATGGCACGCTGATGAACATGCGGGCCGCGCTCTCGGCCACGGTGGTGAAGGAAGGAGAGGTCGCGCTGCGGCTCGCCATCAACGCGCCGCTGGCGTTCGATGCCTCCGTCCTGATGCTCGTCCTGCTGACGGATGGCCATGCCTTGAGCGTCATTCCGCAGGCCGAGCGCCAGGATGCGGCCCTGATGCTCACCTGGCTGGAGAAGCACGCCATCGACATGGTGGAGTACTCCCCCTCGCACCTGCGTCTGTTGCTGGACGAGGGCCTGGCCGCGCACCGTCCCTTGCGCGTCCTCGTGGGAGGCGAGGCCACGGACGAGGCCCTCTGGGAGCGGCTCTCCAGCCATCCGCACCTCCAGGTCTTCAATGCCTACGGCCCCACGGAGTGCACGGTGGTGGCGACCGTCCATCCGATGCGGGGAACCCCGCGGCCGAGCCTGGGAGGGCCGCTGGCCAACATCCAGGCTTACGTGCTCGACACTCGGATGCAGCCGGTTCCCCTGGGCGTACCCGGTGAGCTCTGCCTGGGCGGCGCGGGTGTCGGCCGGGGCTACCTTGATCGACCCGAGCTCACCGCCGAGCGGTTCCTCCCGGATCCGTTCTCGTCGGTCCCCGGCTCGCGGCTGTACCGCACGGGCGACAAGGTGCGCAGGTTGGACAACGGCCAACTCGAGTACCTGGGCCGGCTGGACTTCCAGGTGAAGCTGCGGGGCTTCCGCATCGAGCTGGGCGAAATCGAGGCCACGCTGGGGGCCATCGCCGGAATCCACCGCGCCGTCATCCTCGCGCGGGAGGACCGTCCGGGCGACAAGCGGCTCGCGGCCTACCTCGTCACCGACGAAGGCCGTTCGCTGGACCTCGCCGCCGTGCGAGCGGAGCTCCTCCGGTCGATGCCCGAGTACATGGTGCCCTCCGCGTTCGTCTTCCTCGCGGCACTCCCGCTGGACCCGCACGGCAAGGTGGACCGCAGGGCCTTGCCCGCCCCGGACATGTCCTCCACGGAGGCGGAGTACGTCGCTCCGAGAAACTCCGGCGAGGAGACGGTCGCCTCGCTCTGGAGCGAGCTGCTCGGGAGGGAGAAGGTCGGCGCCACCGATGACTTCTTCGCGCTGGGCGGCCACTCGCTGATGGCGGTGCGACTCATGGCGATGCTGCGTGAGCGGACCGGTGTCTCGTTGCCGGTGTCCGCCCTCTTCCAGGCTCCCACCGTGGAGCGTCTGGCGCAGCGGGTGATTCAGCCTCCTCGTCCGGCGTCCAACCTCGTGCGGATGGATGGAGGCACGTCGACGGAGCGTCCTCTCTTCCTCGTGCACGGGGGTGGAGGCACGGTGCTGGGATACACGGAGCTCGCCCGTGAGCTCGGCACGGAGCGTCCCATCTACGGCCTGTCCGCATCGGGGCTGGAGGGCGGCGAGCTGCCCGCGCAGTCCGTCGAGGCGCTGGCGCGCGACTACCTCGCGCAGGTCCGGACCGTTCAGCCGCGGGGGCCGTATCTCCTCGGTGGATGGTCCTTCGGTGGCCTCGTGGCGCACGAAATGGCCCGGCTGCTCCAGGCCACGAACGAAACGGTGGAGCTGCTCGTGCTGTTCGACAGCCACGCCCCGTCGCGAAAGATGGAGGGGGAGCCGGACCTGCTCACGCGGCTCGCGGGCTTCGGTCAGATGCTCGGCGTGTCGTGGACGGACCTGTCACTGGACCTGGGCCAGATGGAAGGCCGGGGAGCACGGGAGGTGCTGGCCCAGGTGCTGCCCGCCCTGCGTCACGCCGCGCCCGGGTTGAGCACGCTGGAGCTGGACACGGCCGAGCGGCTCTTCAGCGTCTACCTGCGGCTCGCCGAGGTAGGGCGTGTCCATGTGCCCAAGGGTGTCTACACGGGGAGGACGGTGCTCTTCCGCGCGACCCGCGCTCCGGGCGAAGCCCCTGTGCGCGAGGACCTGGGCTGGCGCGAGTGGCTCACCGGGCTGCTCTCGGTGCACGACGTCGCGGGCAACCACTTCACGATGCTGAGCGGGCCGGGAGTCTCCGAGCTGTTGATGCAGCTCGCTCAACACTTGAAGGACGCTTCGTCGTGATGTGAATCACGTGCGGCCCGGGCGCAGGAGCCCGGGTCGCATCAATCGTCGCGCTCGGTCCTGACGTCGGGCTTCTTGCATCCCGGCGTCATGCACACCCGGCCCATCATGAAGTCGGCGCCGTACGCGGGCTGGAGGTCCAGGTTGTCCGTGTAGATGCGAACGCTCACGGAGGAATGTTTGCAGCGCAGCCCCATGACGGGCTCACGCCAGGAATCCGTGACCGGCAGTCCCCCGAACTGAAGCGCAAGCCGCTTGCCCTGATGCTGACGGGTGACGAAGCGCTCGAACCGCCACCGCACGAAGCCCTGGGGAGGCTGCGTCTCCTCCAGGAGCGGGTTCGCGTACTCGGTGAAGACGTTCGCCGGGGCCTTCGTGGAGCGGGCCAGCTTTTCGGCGCGGGCGAACAGCATGGACCTGTCACACCGCTCGCATTCATAGAGGCGGAGGGTGCGTCCTTCCGTGCCCTTCTCGAGCGCGGGAACATGGAACACCCGGCTCGGCTTCACCCGCCGGTTGCACTCAGGGCAAGCCGCGAGCGCCTTCGAGTCCGCGTCGGACGGTGGCACGGGTTGAACGTCCCAGGTCCGCTCTCCCGGCAGTCCGAAAGGCGCCGGGTGGAGCCGCGCCTCCTCCGCGCGCTTGAGGATGACCTTGGGAAAGACCTTCGCGCGCTGGACAGCCTTGAACTGCCCCGCGAGCCAGTCCCCCGGCACGTCTCCCACGTCGGGTCGCTGCCCGTCCACCAGCCATTCGACGGCCGCGCGCGAAGTCTCCTTGAGCACGTTCGGAATGAAGTCGTCTTCTTCGTCCGGGTCTCCCGCCGCCTTGAGCACCGCGGCGACCGCCTGGGGCGGTGACTTCACCGACGCGGTCAGGCGTTTCAGGTACGCGCCGAAACCCTCGCCGGTCCGCAAGGCATGCGCGTCCACGTCCCGCTCGCGGCGCTTCCGCTCCTTCGCGCTGAGCAGGTCCGGGGCAATCCTCTCGAGTTCCTCAAGGAACTTCGAGGACAGCTCCGCGCGAGCGCCCGAGAAGCGCAAGATGAAGTCCAAGGCCTCGCGGACCCAGTCGTGCTGATGCTCACTGTGCAGCGGGAATCCGCTGACCTCCGCCGCGGCCAACCAGCCCGCAGCCTCGGGCTCCACGGCGGCGAACGCCTGGAACAGGTGCTTCTGTTCCTTGGCCCATCGCTCCAGACACTTGCGAGCAGAGGCAGGGGGCTGCTTCAGAATCGACCGGAGCCCGTCGATGAAGCCCGGCTCGTCCTCGGCCTCCGGTCCAAGGGGGACATGGCGCTTCAACCCCATCCTCAGCTCAGACAGAAGCGCGACGTGGCTCGCCAACTGCTTGGGGGCCACGAACGTGAGCCCCGCCTTGGGCAATAGCTCGTCATACGTCAGGGCCTCGAGCGCGTTGCGCGGGCAGAACACCTTCGCCTCGAAGACGTCGTGCTTCGGAAGCGGGAACTTCAGCTCCACCAACCGGGTGCGCAGCGGACGCAAGCGCTCATGGGCCTCGGGCCTCGTCGCGATGCCGATGGGGACGGTGAAGTCCCGCGCGCAGCGGGAGCAGGTCACCGCGGCCGGCTCGGCGGGCGCTCCACACGAACAACGCAGCGCATCCGTGCGAGGTGGCTTGTACTTGAGCACCGCCTCCCGACAGTGCTTCTGCAACATGACGAAGTCCGTCTTCACCCGAGGGTCCTCGTGACGGACCGGGAGGGCGCGCCTCTTTCCCTCCCAGAGAAAGCACCGCACCTCTCCGTCGAGCGTGAACTCCGCCAGCTCCGCGCGTCCCCCCAACCGCACCGTCAGGTCGAGGAGGGCCTCCATCCGCGCGCGTAGGCCGGGAAAGTCAGCCGCCGGCACGGCGCCATGGATTTCGCCGGGAATGTCGAGGCTCGACAGGTCGAACAGGGGGCGCTCACGCAGCTCCGCGAGGAACTCCCCGGCGGTGCGGTCCTGTCCCTCCAATCGACTCACGAGCCACTTCTTTCGAGTGCTGTATTTGTAGTCGATTCGGACAGCCAGCCCCATCAACCCCTTGATTCGCACGTGTAAGCCCCCGACTTGAACTCCAGGAACAACATCCACCTGATTTCAAACGTGAGCAAAGTGCAAGAGTCGGAGCAGATGGCGCCCACGCAGGCCCGGGAGGGAGCCCGCGCCTTCGATTTCCAGGTGGGTTCGGTCAGCGGGGACTTGGGCTGGAGGCGCGAGCCGGCAGCTTCATGTCCGGGTTCCGCTCCAGCTCGGCGAGCGTCGCCAGGGTGTCGCGCGCGGACTCACACGCGGGTCCTCCGGTCCCTTCTCGCAGGAGCGCGCCAAGACCTCGCGGGCCTTCTTCAGGTCTTGCGGAACCTCTTTGCCATACATGAGGCCAACGCCATGCATCACACATCCCCACGGGTCTCCTCGCTCACACATCCTGTCGTAGGTGCGTGCGACACACGTCATTCCCTGCTCACCACCACCGTACAGAAACCCGAGCAACGCGGCCTGAAAGGTACAACCCGACCTCGCCCCCAGGACACACGCTCGGCCGTAGAGCGATTCCGCCAAGGTGATGGTGGCGTCGTTCTCCTGGAGGACCCGGGCGAGGGCGTAGCAAGCCGTCGCGTCCGACGCGGAACACTGCCTCGCGCCCTACGAGAGCCGCGCGTCGCAGTAGGCCTTGAACGCCCCGAGCTTCGTCTCCCGCTCAGGGGCCACGTCACCGCGAGGATGAACAACCCTCGGTTCATCACGCACCCACCCGCTTCAGCTCCGACACCGTCACCTTCCGTGGCGAGCCCAGCCCTGGAGGTTACTATTCCGCCCCCATCCCAAGGTGAACTCTCCCGTCTCGCGGACTTCGGCCCTACAGGAGCAACACATGAAGATTGGAATCATCGGTGCGGGCAGCATCGGTTCGACGCTTGCTCGAAAGTGGGTGAAGTTGGGCCATCAGGTCTCCCTCGCCAACTCGCGAGGACCGGACTCCCTGCGCGCGCTCGCGGCTGAAATCGGCGCCACCGCCGTCACCGCCGAGCAGGCCGCGCGCAGCGGCGAGATGGTCGTCGTCACCATTCCCCAAGGCGCCGTGGCGAACCTGCCCAAGGACCTCTTCGCCAATGTGCCGTCGGACGTGGTCGTCATCGACACCGGCAACTACTACCCGAGCCGTGACGGCAGCATCCCCGCGCTCGAGCAGGGACAGGTCGAGAGCGTGTGGGTCAGCCAGCATCTGGGCCGGCCGGTCATCAAGGCGTTCAACAACATCTACTTCACGTCCCTCGCGGACAAGAGCACTCCCAAGGGGACGCCTGGGCGCATCGCCCTCCCCGTCGCGGGTGACGCCCCCGAGGCGAAAGCGAAGGTCATGCGCGTCATCGACGAGCTCGGGTTCGACACCGTCGACACGGGCACCCTCGATGACTCCTGGCGCCAGCAGCCGGGCACGCCCTGCTACACGCACGACCTCGATGCGCCACAGCTGAAGGCGGCGCTCGCCAAGGCGGAGCGAAGCCGCGTCCCGGAGTACCGCAAGGCCGCGGATGACGCGGCACGGGCATTCTTCGAGGCCCAGAAGAAGGGCTGAGATTGAGCCGCCCTCGCGCGGCTGGTATGACCCACGCTCTTCTTTCGTGCGCTCACAGGCAAGGCGCACCTTGGAGCTGATCCGGATGGGCGACACCGCATCCGCAGATGAGTGAGCCGCGGCGACACGACCCTCGTTGCCGCGGCCATCTGCCCCAGTTCATCCCGGTCCCCGTGGAGAGGCAGAGCGCCGCCAGATGTTCCTCATTTGCGCGGATGCAAACATGCCTGTTTCAAGAAGCCTGTCGTGGAATCACTCCGTGCCAGCAGCGCTGTTGCTGATGGCCCCCTTCGACCTCCTGGCCTCCCTGGCCATGGATATCTACCTGCCCGTCGTTCCCGCGATGACGGGAGTCCTCGGCACCACGCCCTCCATCGTCCAGCTCACGTTGAGCCTGTACATGGCGGTGCTCGGACTCGGCCAGATGGTGTTCGGCCCGCTCTCGGACCGCATCGGCCGGCGGCCGGTGCTGCTCGCTGGCGCCGTGCTGTTCGCGGCCGCCTCGTTCCTCCTCGCGGCCACCTCCGATGCCGCCACGTTCGTCGGCCTCCGGCTCCTGCAAGCTGTCGGAGCGTCCGCGGCGCTGGTCGCCACGTTCGCGACCGTTCGTGACGTCTACGCGGAGCGCCCCGAGAGCGCGACCCTCTACAGCACGTTCAGCGCGATGCTGGCCTTCGTTCCGGCCCTCGGCCCCATCGCGGGGGCCTTGCTCGCGAGGCACTTCGGCTGGCGCGCCATCTTCATCACGCTCGGAATCCTGGCGGTGGCGGCGACGCTGAACGCCCTGCCTCGATGGCGGGAGACACGCCCGCCCGGTGAGGCCCCCCGCGGCATCACGTTCCGGCCCATCCTGGGCAACGCCGCGTTCTGGACGTACACGCTGGGCTTCAGCGCGGCCATGGGCTCGTTCTTCGTGTTCTTCTCCACGGCGCCCCGGGTCCTCATCGGGCGGGCCGGCTTCTCGGAGCTCGGGTTCAGCCTGGCCTTCGCCACCGCCGCGCTCGCGATGATTCTCACCACGCGCTTCGCCAGGCACTTCGTGGCGAAGTGGGGACGAGCGGGAAGCCTCACGCGGGGCATGCTCCTGCTGCTGCTCGGCGCCGCGCTGCTGGCCACGGGGCAGCGCTTCTCCACCCCGTCGTTCTGGACGTTCATCGCGCCGATGTGGGTCATCGCGGCGGGCATCGTCTTCGCCGCCTCCGTCACCGCCAACGGCGCGCTCCAGGCCTTTGGCGACGTGGCGGGCACGGCCGTCGCGCTCTACTTCTGCATCCAGAGCCTCATCGTCGGCGTCGTCGGCACGCTGCTGGTCGTCCTGCTCGACGGCGACACCGCATGGCCCCTGGTGGCTTACGCCTCGCTCATGGCCTTGGTGACACTGATGGCGCTCCGACACCTGCACTCACAGGACCGTCAGCCCTCGCACCCACAGCCTGTGTCCGGCACGCCGACGGAGTGATTTCCGACGACAGGCCGTGAGTCGTCGCAAGCGGACGTGCCCACCATCCCACCCGTGAGGTCCAAGCGGCCCACGGGTGGGCGGATTACCCTTGGGGTCTCCCCGAGGGCGACATAGCCTGCCGCCATGGCTTCCAAAGAGACGCTGGCCAACGAACTCGCCGAGCTCGTCCGCCTGCGGCGCGCCCGCGACCTCATGGACCGTGAGTTCGAGAACCCCCTCGACGTGGAGTCCGTCGCGCGGGCGGCCGCCATGTCACCCGCCCACTTCTCGCGGCGCTTCAAACAGGAGTACGGGGAGAGCCCGTACTCGTATCTCATGACACGCCGCATCGAGCGGGCCATGGCCCTCTTGCGGCGCGGAGACATGAGCGTCACCGACGTGTGCATGGCCGTCGGCTGCACGTCGCTGGGCTCGTTCAGCGCCAGCTTCACCAAGCTGGTGGGCATGCCCCCGTCGGACTACCGCACCCAGGAGCACACGGAGGACGCCGTGCTGCCCGCCTGCGTCCAGAAAGAGCGGACACGTCCACGTCGAGCAGGATCGGAGAAGCAATCCCCGGAGTGATGCGCCACAGTTCCCTCATGACGACCCTCAAGCTTTCGACCGTTCATCTGATTGTCGACGACCCCATGCGTGCGCTCGCGTTCTACCGGGACGCCCTGGGACTGACGCTCACCGGCGATGTCGCCCAAGGCCCCTTCCGGTGGCTCACCTTCGCGTCCCCCGACCAGCCCGGCGTCCAGATTGTGCTGAGCCAGCCTCATGCCGGCCGCACGAAGGAGGACGGTGACGCGGTGGCGCGCCTGCTCGCGAAGGGCTCGCTGGGCGGGGCCATCTTCGCCAGCAACAACCTGGAGGAGACGTTCGCGAAGCTGAGCGCCGCCCAGGTGGACGTGGTGCAGCCGCCCACGGACCAGCCTTGGGGCGTGCGCGACTGCGCCGTGAGAGACCCCGCTGGAAACATGATTCGCATCAGCCAGGCCTGAGCCGAAGCCCTCCGCAGCGTGCTGGACTCCCCACACCCCATCCGCCCATGACCAAGTCCAACTCCTCTCCCAACCAGCACCCCGCCGACCGCCACGACATGATTCGTGTCCGCGGGGCCCGTGAGAACAACCTGAAGGACGTGAGCGTCGAGCTGCCCAAGCGGCGCCTCACGGTGTTCACCGGCGTGTCCGGCTCCGGCAAGTCGTCGCTGGTGTTCGGCACCATCGCGGCGGAGTCGCAGCGCCTCATCAACGAGACCTACAGCGCGTTCGTCCAGGGCTTCATGCCGTCCCTAGGCCGCCCCGAGGTCGACGTCCTGGACGGGCTCACCACGGCCATCATCGTCGACCAGGAGCGGATGGGCGCCAACTCCCGCTCCACCGTCGGCACGGCGACGGACGCCAACGCGATGCTGCGGGTGCTCTTCAGCCGACTGGGCAAGCCGCACATCGGCTCGTCCAACGCGTACTCCTTCAACGTCCCCTCGGTGCGCGCCGTGGGACAGATGACCGTCGAGAAGGGCGAAGGGGGCGGGAAGACGGAGAAGAAGGTCTTCAACATCACCGGCGGCATGTGCCCCAAGTGCGAGGGCATGGGCTCGGTGACGGACATCGACCTGACCCAGCTCTTCGACGACTCGAAGTCGCTCAACGAGGGCGCGCTCACCATCCCCGGCTACACCCAGGACGGATGGTACGTGCGCATCTTCTCGGCCTCGGGCTTCCTCGACGGGGACAAGCCCATCCGCGACTACACCAAGAAGGAGCGCCACGACTTCCTGTACCGCGAGCCCGTCAAGGTGAAGGTCGAGAACATGAACCTCACCTACGAGGGGCTGATTCCTCGTATCCAGAAGTCGTTCCTGACCAAGGACAAGGAGTCGCTCCAGCCACACATCCGCGCCTTCGTCGAGCGCGCGGTGACGTTCACCACCTGCCCGGACTGCAAGGGCACCCGGCTCAGCGAGGCCGCCCGCTCCTCCAAAATCAAGGGCATCAACATCGCCGACGCGTGCGCGATGCAGATCAACGACCTGGCCGACTGGGTGCGCGGCCTGAAGGAGCCCTCCGTCGCGCCGCTGGTGGCGAACCTGCAGCACGCGCTCGACTCGTTCGTGGAGATTGGCCTGGGCTACCTGAGCCTCGACCGGCCCACGGGGACGCTGTCGGGCGGCGAGTCCCAGCGCACGCAGATGGTCCGCCACCTGGGCTCCGCGCTCACCGACGTGACGTACGTGTTCGACGAGCCCACCGTCGGCCTGCACCCGCACGACATCCAGCGGATGAACACGCTGCTGCTGAACCTGCGTGACAAGGGCAACACGGTGCTCGTCGTGGAGCACAAGCCGGAGGCCATTCAAATCGCCGACCACGTCGTGGACATCGGCCCGGGCGCCGGCACGGCCGGTGGCCAGGTGGTGTTCGAGGGCACCGTCGAGGCGCTCCGCGCCAGCGGCACGTTGACCGGGCGGCACCTGGATGACCGGGCCAAGGTGAAGCCGTCGGTGCGCAAGCCGACGGGCGTGCTGAAGGTGCGCGGCGCCAGCAGCCACAACCTCCAGAAGGTCGACGTCGACATTCCCACGGGCGTGCTGGTGGTGGTGACGGGCGTGGCCGGCTCGGGGAAGAGCTCGCTCATCCACGGCTCCGTGTCGGGCCGGGAGGGCGTGGTGTCGGTGGACCAGTCCGCCATCAAGGGCTCGCGGCGCAGCAACCCCGCGACGTACACGGACCTGCTGGAGCCCATCCGCAAGGCCTTCGCCAAGGCCAACAACGTGAAGCCCGCGCTGTTCAGCGCCAACTCGGAGGGCGCCTGCCCGACGTGCAACGGCGCGGGCGTCATCTACACCGACCTGGGGATGATGGCGGGTGTCTCCACCGTGTGCGAGGACTGCGAGGGCAAGCGCTTCCAGGCCGCGGTGCTGAAGTACAAGTTCGGCGGGCTCAACATCGCCGAGGTGCTCGACCTGCCCGTCGACGAGGCCGTGGCCTTCTTCGGCTCCGGCAAGGGGAGCACACCGGCCGCGCACGCCATCCTCAAGCGCATGTCGGACGTGGGGCTCGGGTACCTGCGGCTCGGCCAGCCGTTGACCACGCTGTCGGGTGGCGAGCGGCAGCGGCTGAAGCTCGCGACGCACATGGCCGAGGAAGGCGGAATCTACGTGCTCGACGAGCCGACCACCGGCCTGCACCTGGCGGACGTCGCGCAGATGCTCGCGCTGCTGGACCGGCTGGTCGACTCCGGCAAGTCCGTCATTGTCATCGAGCACCACCAGGCCGTCATGGCGCACGCCGACTGGCTCATCGACCTGGGGCCGGGCGCGGGCCACGACGGTGGCCGCATCGTGTTCGAGGGCACTCCGGCCGACCTGGTCGCATCGCCCAAGACGCTGACCGGCAAGCACCTGGCCGCGTACGTCGGTGGCCCCGCGGTGGGCTCGGGCAGCGGGTCCGCCCAGACGGGGCGCGCCAGCAAGGCCAAGAGCCGCGCGAGCTGATGCCTCAAGGCGCACGGTCCCCGCGCTGTTCGAGCCCGGGGACCGTCCGCCCTTCTCGTGCCTACTTGCTCAGCGGGTCATCCGGACGGGTGCCCCGCTCCAGTTCGTCCTGGTTGAGGACGCCGTCGTTGTCCCGGTCCACGCCCAGCGGGAACTCCATTCCTCGAGGCACGAGCGTGTACGTGAGCTCGCTCCCGGGCCGCGCCAGGGTCCTGAGCACGGAGGCGTTCACCACCTCCCGCGAGCGGTCCGACTGGAAGACGCCGTTGCCCACGTAGACGTAGCCACGGGCAAGTCCCCCCTGCCGGCCCCGCACGACCAGCCCCACCGCCTCCCTGTCCGCGAGTTGCTGGAACAGCGCCACGTCGCCCAGCTGCGAGGGCGCGGGATTCGGAGAGCTGAGCGTCACCTGCCGGCCCACGCCCGCGTGTGTGTCCTTGCTGGAGGGGCCCGGGGGCTCCATCACACTCGTCACCGAGCCCATGGGCAGGTCCGAACCCGAGAAGCTCAACAGGAAGGCCACCATGTCCGCGACCTCCTGCTCGGTCATGAGCTTGAAGGCCGTGACAGTCACGAACTCGGAGAGGGACGCCGTGGCGCCGTCATGGAAGTACCCGAAGCCCGCGAGGCTCTCCCGCTGCGAGAACTCCGTCCCGGCCTTCTGGTAGAGATTGCGCAGGTGCGGAACCTTGGTCGTCCCCGCCGTCGTCCCATCCTGGGAGACCAGGCCCAGGTGGCGCTCACCATGAGGGCCCGCGGGGAGCGGATTGAAGCGCGAGCCATCCCAGACGAAATCCGAGCCCAGCCCCGTGGGCAGCGTGTGGCAGGTGGAGCAGGCGAACACGTTGTTGTCCAAGAGGCGCGGCGGCCGGAACATCTGCAAGCCATTGACGGCGTTCCCCACGGGGAGCGGGCGCCCGACGGGCGGGAACTTGTGCGGCGTGTAGTGCCCCGGCAAGGCCAGGCGCGTGGGCAGCGTGTTGTCCACGTTCCGGAAGGGATTGGGGGGGAAGGTCAGCGTGGCGAGGAAGTCCTCGAACTGCTGCATCTCCACCGCGGAGAGCATGGCGTCATCCCCTTGGAGCTTGATGAAGGCCGGGTTGAAGTCCTCGAGTCCCGCCCGGTCTCCGCGCCAGTGGTGAGGCTCCTTGCCGATGATGTCCTGGAGCGTCTGGGTGGTCATCGGCCCCTTCATGGAGTGCCAGTTCGTGAAGTCCTCCGTGAGCCCGGGGATGCCCATGCCCAGGTTCTGCCCGGCGATGGACTTCACGACATCGGAAGGGTCTCCCAAATCCCACGCCAACCGGTCCATGCGTCCATCCACATGGCAGGAGCCACAGGAGATGTGCCCCAGCCCCGAGGTCTTGTGGGTGTCATAGAGGTGCTTGCGCCCCAGCTTGATGGCCTCGGGAGACGGGTCGAAGAACGGGACGCGGGCCACCTCCTTCTGCTGCTTCAAGTCCACGACGGAGATGCTGGCCGCGAACTTGTCCATCACGTAGGCCCGAGTCCCCGGGCGGTTGAGCACGATGCCCGTGGGCCCCTCCCCCACGGGAATGTTCGCCACACGCTGGCCCACCCCATCCACCACGACGACGTTGTTGGACCCCATCCCCGTCACGTAGCCCCGGGTGCCCGACGGGTGCCAGGCAATGCCTCGCGGGTCGCCAATGGACAAATCCCGCACCGACTGCGGCACCACCGGCACCGAGTAGTCCAGGTGAGGATTCAAGTCCCTCACCACGGAGCGGGATGGAGCGGAGGGGTTCACCGAGGCCAGCTGCACGCGAAGGAAGAGGCCCACGATGTTCGGCTCGAAGCGCACCTGATTCGTCGCATCCGTCCCCACCACCGTCACCAGTCCGCTGGGGTGCACCGCCAGGGCCATGTTGAGGTTCATCAAGCCGGTGGCGTACGTCACCGCCAGGGTGGACGTGTTGATGATGGCCACGTCGCGGTCCGGCATGTCCCAGCCCTCGACGCGGCCGGAGAGCGCGGCGTTCTCGCCGCTCACCAGGCTGGTCCAATCCCCTTGATTGTCATCCATCCAACGGGCGCGCGCGTCCTTCTTCACGATGAGGCCCTGCGGCGGTGGCGGCGGGTTGTCGGGATTCAGGGGCGGCTCGAAATCCCTCCCGAAGTTGGGCGGAGGATTGACGCCTCCGTAGGGGCCTCGGGGGTCGCTCACGACGTTGGGCGGAACCGGGTTGGGAAAGGTGCGGCCGCCCGACAGGAGCGTGGTGCGATTGCCGGACTCGAAGATGGCGACATACACGCGGGTGCCGGACTCGTTCACCGCCAACGCCTTGGGACTCTCTCCCAGAATCGGGATTCGCCGGGGAGTGGCGAGCGGGCGGGCGGGGTCCACCACCAGCACCTGGTTCACCTGGGAGCAGGAGATGAAGGCCCGCTGGGGTGTCCCCGCGAAGACCACGTCCTCCGGCTCGTCATCGGTGGGGATGGTGTTGATGACATTGAGGGTGGACAGGTTGACGATGCTCACACTGTCGGAGATGTGGTTGACCACCCACGCCTCGGTGTTGGAGCGGGCCCGGACAGAGACAGGGTCCAGCCCCACGGGGATGGTGGCGGTGAGCGTCAGCGAGCCCTCTTGCGAGACCGCAAAGACTTGCAGTTGGTGGTCCGCCGTATTCACAGCCAGAAGCCGGGTACCATCTGGGGTCAGGTCCACCGGATGGACATGAGGGCTTTCCCAGTTCACGAAAGTTTGTTCCGCCCTGGCCGTGCCAGACACGACAAGGAATCCTGCGACCAACCAAGACAAGAGCCGTCCTACGGGTGCCATATGGCGACCTCCCGAGCTGCCTGGTAAGTCAGACAAACACCGGGGTGCGGCTTTCCTGTCACTGGACCCGTGACGAGCCGGCAACCCACGTGGAGCGGTGGGATGGCGCGTCCCTGGAATGGGACTGGCATCTGAATTGCTGTTGTATCTGCGCTGTTGCGTGACGACCACCGAGCCCGTGGTCAGCTGGCGGCACACGGGCCCCGAGTGAGCGGCGTCCCCGAGGGTGACTCGCACTCAAAGTGTATCCCTGCTACCTTTGCTGGATGCTCGCCCGCGCCCTCGCGTCCACCCTGGTCTGTGCGTCGGTCCTCTGGCCGCTCCAAGTCCTCGCGTGCATCAACGCGATGGATGGGACGCTCAGGGGATTCCACGAGTCCTTCGGGACCGACCTGGGGCTGTGGACCGTCGGCGCGGTGTTCCTGAATCGCGTCGTCCTCTTCAACAACGACGGGCCGCCCTCGCAACAGGTGCACAAGGTGTCCTGGGCCCGGCGGGCCTTCTTCCTGCTCGTCAGCGCCGCGTTCATCCTGGTGCTCGCCGCCGTCATGGCAGGGGGCCCCATCCTCACCATCAGCGCGGAGGACATCGCCCGGTGCTCGGTCAGCCTCCCCTTCCTGTTGGCGCTGGTCGCCAGTCCCGCGCTGCTCTTCAGCTTGCAGTCCGCGTTCTTCCAAGGCCCGGGCCGGCGGCTGTTCCGGAAGACGCGATGGGGCGCGCTCGTGGGGGTGGTGGTTTCGTCCCTGTTCCTGGTGATTGGACTGGGAATGGCCCGCGACACGTACATCCTCCCGAAGCTCTGCAAGGCGGGCCCGACCATTCTCGACCCGGAGCTCGTGTACTGAGCCACTCCAGGCGCACCCTGCCGTGGACCTTCGCTCCCTCCCCTTCGCCGCTCTGACGGGTGCCGCACTCCTCGCCGCCACGGCCGCGGGAGCCTTCGTGCTCGTCCGCGATGCCGACATCGTGGCGCTGCGCTTTCCCACGAAGGTCCTCGCGCCCACGAAGCCGTCGCCCGAAAGCCCGCGCGAAGCCGTGGAGCACTTCCAATGCAATCGCTGTCACGTGGTGCCCGGCATCGAACCGGCCTCCGCCGCGCTGGGCGAGAACTGCGTGACGTGCCACCAGGCCATCACCGCCGGGAGGTTGGACCTCTGGTACAAGGAGGCCGAGGTCCTCAAGTGGAAGAAGAACCTCACGCACCTGATGCGGACGCCCGACCTGGGCTCGGTGGGCCAGCGCATCAAACGAAGCTGGCTCGTCTCCTGGCTTCAAGCCCCGCATTCGGTGAGGCCGCTCTATGGGGCCACCATGCCCCGGATGAAGCTAGGCCCGAGGGACGCCGAGTTGATCGCCGACTTCCTCCACGTGACGGAGGAGGAGACCGCGGAGGACTCCAGCGGCGACGCGGCGGCGGGCCGGCTGCTCTATGAGAAGTACGGGTGTTCGACGTGTCACTTCCGCGCCGACGCGCCAGCCGAGGCCCCGGCCTATGGCTCCGAGGCGTTCCGCGCCGCCTCCGCTCGGCGAAGGGCTCCGGACCTGAAGCATGTGCGCGCCCGCATGTCGCTCGCGCAGCTGCGCCAGTGGCTGAGGGACCCCCGCGGCGTCCTCCCCGACACGCAGATGCCCGTCTTCGCCTTCACGCCGAAGGAGGTCGAGGACCTGGTGGCCTTCCTCCGCGAGCCCCTGCCGGAGACGGAGCCAGGGCCGCGTGCTCCGTACAAGCCCCGGCGGCTCGAGCGGGAGGTGCACTATCCGGAGGTCGCGAAGAAGCTCACGCGCCATCTCTGCTACCACTGCCACTCCGACAGCCGCCGCGCGGGAGACCAGGGCCCCGGCAACAGCGGCGGCTTCGGCTACACCGGCGCGTCACTCGACCTGGCCACACATGAAGGCATCCTCCGGGGCGTCAAGCGCGAGGGCCAGTTCCGTGGGCTGCCAGACCGCCTCGAGGACGGCACGCCGCGGCTGATCGCCACCCTGCTCGCGCGCCGCGCGGAGCTGGAGGGACACGCGCATCCAGACGTGTTGGGCATGCCGCTGGGTCTTCCGCCCATCCCGGACGAGGACATCGACCTCATCTCCACGTGGATAGAGCAAGGCGCCCCGCGATAGGGGGCGCCGGGCAAACCCAGACACCCAGCGCCCAGGAGGCGAGGCGGCCCGGCGGACCGCTCGCCCCCCCCTGCTTCAAACGCTCACAAGTTGGTGGGACACGCGCTGCCGGCTTCGACGCAGCGGTAGTTGTATCCCCGGTTGGACACACAGCACTGCGTCGAGGGCGGGCACAGCTCCGGGTCCATCGCACACGTCACGGTCGGCTCGATGGCCCCCTCGCTCGTGGCCAGCGTCGTCTCGGCGCCCGTCGGCTCCATCTCTCCACCACCACACCCCGTCATCAATCCCATCACCAGCAAGGCACCCACGAAGATCCGCATTGTCGCTCCCAAGATGTCACGGCGGTTGTCAACACACTCCCCGCAAGGCCCCGGCAATGATTGCCTTTTGCACCACAAACCTGGAGTCGCGAAGAGTGTTCTCAGCATGAGTCAGTCATGCCGGGTAGAACCATCCCAGAAACCTGGGAATGTTTTCCCCACCCCACGATGCAAGGATGCGCATGAGAAGCCGATGGTGACTCGCACTCGGGTCGAGTACGAACTGCTGGGGGCCCTTCGCGACCTCGCCAAGGCCACGCTCCCCCTGGGACGACTGCTCACGGAGCTCAATTCCTTGCTCCGCGAACCCATGGGCTACGACGGAAGCTGCTGGCACGGCACGGACCCCGCCACCGGGTTCGTGACCTCGACGGTGGCGGAGAACCTGGACCCGCGCGGCTTCGAGCGCGCCGCCGCCTTGGAGATGTGGGCTCCCGAGCCCTTGACCTTCACCCGGCTGCGCGCGTCCGGACGAAGGGCGGCGACACTCCTCCAGGCCGCGAGGGGACACCCCGAGGACAGCGCCCGCTTTCGCGAGCTGCTGCAGCCCGTGGGCTTCGGGGATGAGCTTCGCATCAACTTCGACCTGCCCTCCGGATGTTGGGGCTCGGCGGTGTTCATGCGCTCCGCGGACCGAGGCCCCTTCACCGCGCGCGAGCTGGGCCTGGCCGAGCGGCTCGCGCCCCACATCAGCCAGCTCTTGTGCCGCGCCTATCCGAGCGACCTGACCGAAGGCCCCGAGCCCCTGCTTCCCGGCGTCGCCGTGCTGGGTCCCACCGGCAAGCTGATGTCCGTGGACTCACGCGGCGAAGCGGTCCTGGAGGAGCTGGCCGAGACGATTCCCTCCCCCAATGGCATCCCCACCGGATTCATCGCCGTCGCCGAGCACGCACGAGGCGTCGCCGCCACCGGCCGCGCGGGCCTGCCCTCCCGCTCCCGCGTGCGCACCCATCGAGGCCGGTGGCTGACCCTGCACGCCACCCTCCTGGATGGCGCTCCCTCGGGGCAGGTCGCCATCGTCGCGGCTCCCGCCACGCCCTCGGAGATTCTTCCCATGGCCTTGATGGGCATGGGGCTCAGCGCCCGAGAGCAGGACGTCGCGGTGCTCGTGCTCCGGGGACACGACACCGCCACCATCTCCCGGGCGCTCTACATCACCCCGGCGACGGTCCAGGACCACTTGAAGTCCATCTTCACCAAGTCCGGCGTCCGCAGCCGCCGCGCGTTCGCCGCCCGGCTCATGGGCCCGCTCGTCACCGCGGCCCTGCCACCCGCCCGGTGAGTCAGGCGGCCCTGCGCCGCAGCGGCATCGTCAGGCAGCGCACGCTGCCATTGCCGCCCTCGAGCGCTTCGACATCCACGCTCACCACCTCCATCCCCAGCCCCCGCACCAGCGCACGCAGGTGCGGCGCGGCCCCTTCCGAGGCGAGGAGCAACCGCTGCTCCAGGTGGATGAAGTTGGAGAGGAACGGGTGCGTGTTCCCCGGCTCGAAGGTGACGACGCGGCGCCCTCGCTGGACGAAGTAGTCCTCGAACGACTCCCAGCGCGCCGCTTGTCCTCGCACGCAGACCCGGAGCGGGCAGTGGCGCAAGAAGGCCCGCGCCAGGACCGCCTCCTCACCGAGCACGTTGAAGGCCAGGTCCAGGTGGATGATGCCCAGGTTCTCCGGAATGCGGACGACCACCACTTCCTCGAAGCCCGCCTCCCACGCCAGCTCCACGAAGTCCCGCGCGGACCGCGCATCACTGCGCAGGCCCACGTTGACCAGCAGCCTCCGCTCCCCCAGCAGGAAGACGTCCCCGAACTCCACGCGCGCCACCGACGCCCACTCCACGTCGCCTTCCGGACGCCCCATCAACCGCGACAGCGCGCCATGCGTCACGTCGAACTCGGCCAACCGTGCGGGGAACGCCGCGGCGCCGCGAACCAACCGCGACCCCAACGCCACCGCCGTGTCACGCACAAATACCCTGTTCACCGTGGTGTTGCTGACGACCCGGTCCGCGGGTGACAGGAAATCCACCAGGTCGATGGCGCGACAGCCAAAGGACCCCAACACCTCGCGGAGCCGGTTTGAAGCGTCCTGCGCTTCAACTCTTGTCACGATTCGAGAAAACCCGACGGCGGCGGCTTCCTCGTCCGATGAGACGTCCAGCGCTGCGGGCTGGAAGACCACCAGGCTGTCCAGCCGGCCGTCCTCCGACCAGCACTCGATTTCCCCAAATGCCATCGAATCGCACCTGCCACGCGGTCGCTACCTAGACCTCTAATTGATGACTGTTGTATTAAATCATCGTTGTAACTCTAATCAACTTAATCCAGTCTTGAGCTCCTCCCTGCCCTCATCCACTTTCCCCTCTTCGCGCGTTCCTCGTACCCCCGAGCAACTCGTGGCGTGGCTTGTCGCCGCGGTGGCCGAGGCGGCCGGTCTACCTCCCGAGGAGGTGCGGCTCGACGAGCCTTTCGTCACCTATGGACTGACGTCCAAGGAGGCCGTCTTCCTCACGGGAGACCTCGCGGATTGGCTGGAGCGGGACGTCTCCCCCACCGCGCTGTGGGAGCACCCGACCATCGCCGCGTTGAGTCGGCATCTGGCGGGACTGCTCGCGCCACCTCCCGAGTCCGCCACGCCCGAGGCGCCACGGCCCGAGGCCGAGGTGAAAGAGGTGGAGGACGAGGACGCCATCGCCGTCACCGCGATGGCGTGCCGCTTCCCGGGGGCCTCCTCGCCCGAGGAGTACTGGGCGTTGCTCCAGCGCGGTGGCGACGCCATCACCGAGGTGCCGCCGAGCCGGTGGGACGTGCGGCGCTTTCACGGCGCGGGCCCGGGCGCGCCCGGGACGATGAACACGCGCTGGGGCGGCTTCCTCGAGGGGATTGACGCGTTCGACCCGCTCTTCTTCGGCATCGCCCCGCGAGAGGCGCACCGCATGGACCCGCAGCAGCGGCTGCTGCTGGAGGTCGCGTGGGAGGCGCTCGAGCGCGGTGGACATGCGCCCCGCTCGCTGCAAGGCAGCCGCACCGGCGTGTTCATGGGCATCAGCACCCAGGACTATTCGCGGCAGCAGTTCAGCGACCCGGCCCTGCTGGATGCCTATGCGGGCACGGGCAACGCGCACAGCATCGCGGCCAATCGCCTCTCGTACCTGCTGGGATTGCGGGGGCCGAGCATGGCGGTGGACACCGCGTGCTCGTCCTCGCTCGTCGCCGTCCACCTGGCGCGCCAGAGCCTCCGCTCGCATGAGTGCGACCTGGCGCTCGCGGGCGGGGTGAACGCCATCCTCACCCCGGAGCTCACCATCGCCTTCTCCCAGGCGGGGATGATGGCGAGCGACGGCCGCTGCAAGACCTTTGATGCGTCCGCGGACGGCTATGTCCGCTCCGAGGGCTGCGGCGTCATCGTGCTCAAGCGGCTGAAGGACGCGCTCGCCGCGGGTGACCCCATCCTCGCCGTCCTGCGGGGCTCGGCGGTCAATCACGATGGCCAGAGCAACGGCCTCACCGCTCCCAGTGGCGCGGCGCAACAGGACGTCATCCGGCAGGCCCTGGGCCAGGCGCGGCTTGCCCCCGCGAGCATCGGCTACGTGGAGGCCCATGGCACGGGGACGAAGCTGGGAGACCCCATCGAGGTCGATGCGCTCCAGGCCGTGCTGTCCCAGGAGCGCGAGCCCTCGCGGCCCTGCTTCGTCGGCTCCGCGAAGAGCAACATCGGCCACCTGGAGGCCGCCGCCGGAATCGCGGGGCTCGTGAAGGCGGTCCTGACGCTCCAACACGGCGAGATTCCCCCGCAGGTCCACTTCCGTCAGCTCAACCCCCACATCACGCTGCGGCAGCCCGCCTTCCAGATTGCCTCTCGGAACGAGCCCTGGCCCGGCGCACCGGGAGCGCGATACGCGGGGGTCAGCGCCTTCGGCTTCGGAGGCACCAACGCCCACGTCATCGTCGGTGAGGCACCCTCGCGAGCCCGTGCGTCGACGAGTCCTCCCACGCGCACGCACCACCTGCTGGCCCTGTCCGCGCAGACACTGCCGGCGTTGCACACACTGGCCCGGCAGTACCGGGAGCTGCTCGCGTCCAGGTCCGCGCCCTCGCTCGAGGCGATGTGCTTCACCGCCTCGACGGGACGGGATACCTGGCCCCACCGGCTCGCCGTCGTGGCGAGCTCCCGCGAGGAGCTGGCGGCGCGGCTCGACGCGTTCCTCCAGGGGCAGACGGACCCAGGTGTGCATCAAGGCGAGGCACGGCGCGAGGCCCCTCCGCGCGTCGTCTTCCTCTTCCCTGGACAAGGCGCGCAGTACCCTGGCATGGCGCGGCAGCTCCATGAGAGCTCGCCCGTCTTCCGCGAGGCCCTCGAACGCTGCGACGCGCTGCTGCGCCCGCACCTCGACGTGCCGCTGAAGTCGCTGCTCTTTCCCGGGCCCGGTGACGACGAGGCTCGAGTCCACCAGACGCGCTACACGCAGCCCGCGCTGTTCGCGGTGGCCCACGCCCTGACGGAGCTGTGGAGTTCGTGGGGCGTGAAGCCGGACGTCGTGTTGGGGCACAGCGTGGGCGAGTACGCCGCCGCGCGGGTGGCCGGGGTGCTGGGGCTCGAGGACGCCCTGCGGCTGCTCGCGCTCCGGGGACACCTCATCCAGGCCCTTCCTCAAGAGGGAGCCATGGTGGCCCTCATGGCGGATGAGGCAACGGTCCGCGACGCGCTGGGGTCCGAGCCCGGCGTCGCCGTGGCCGCCGTCAACGGTCCCCGCCATGTCGTCATCTCCGGCGAGCGGCGCGTGGTGGAGCGGGTGACTCGAGCCCTGGAGGCTCGCGGCGTGGAAGGCCGCGAGCTTCAGGTGTCCCATGCGTTCCACTCGCCGCTGATGGAGCCCATGCTCGACGCGTTCGAGCAGGCGGCCTCCGGTGTCGCGTTCCAGGCGCCTCGCCTGCCGCTCATCTCCAACCTCACCGGGGCTCCGCTGGATTCGGCGCCCACAGCGAAGGATTGGCGCCGCCACGTGCGCGAGCCCGTCCAGTTCTTCCAGGGCATCCAGCACGTGGCCCGGCAAGGAGCCCCGCTGTTCGTCGAGCTGGGGCCACACGACACGCTCCTGGGCATGGCGAAGCGATGTGTCCCCGAGGGCACGGCGCAGTGGCTCCCCAGCCTGCGCAAGCAGCGCGATGCCTGGGAGACGCTCCTGGGCACCTTGGGCGCGCTCTTTGTCCGAGGTGTGCCGGTGGACTGGCGTGTGTTCCACGCGGGCCACGCCGAGCCCCGCGTCCTGCTCCCGACCCATCCCTTCGAGCGCCAGCGGTACTGGCTGGACGCCGCTCCCTCTCCTCTGCCCTCGCAGGTCCCCATGACCGCCGCCGCCACCGTGACCCGGCAGGAACGCTTCCTGAACGAGCTCCGTGCCCTGCTGTCCCGGCTCCTCCAGATTCCCGCCGAGCGGATGAATGCCCATGCGTCCTTCCTGGAGCTCGGGGCGGACTCGGTCGTCCTGATGGACGCGGCCCGGGCCGTGGAGAAGCGCTTCGGGCTGAAGCTGACCATGCGCCAGCTCTTCGAGGAGCTGACGACGCTGGACGCGATGGCCCGCTACCTGGACCTCACCGTCCCCGCGGACGCCGCGCTCCCCATCGAGCAGCCCGCCACACCGGCCCCTGTCGCACCTCCCGTTCTCGCGGCCCCACCATCGGCGCTCACGCCCGCCATGCCCGGCGGCGAGGGCCTCGAACAGGTCGTGAAGCTCCAGCTCCAGCTGATGGCGCAGCAGCTCGCGCTGCTCGGCGGACGGGCGGCGGCCCCCCAATTGGCGGGAGTTGCGTCCACATCATCCGACCCGATGCAGGCAGTGCTCGCGGCGCGGAGCCACCTGGTTGTGACGCCTCCCGCTACAACGCCTGCTGTAGCGCGGAACGCCACAAGCGCCGCCCCTTCAACGGGAGTCACTCCCGCCCCTGCGTCTCCCTTCGCCTCGGGTTCACTCAAGGGAAAGCCGGACCGGGTGCTGACATCCGTCCAGCAGCGCCACGTGGACACGCTCGTCGAGCGTCACGCGCGGCGGACGCGAAGCTCGAAGCAGCAGGCCGTCCAACACCGCGCGAAGTGGAGCGATGTGCGGTGGCTCATGAACTTCCGCGCGGAGCTCAAGGAGGTCTGCTACCCCATCGTCAGCACGCGCTCCCGTGGCGCGCGCTTCTGGGACGCGGACGGCAACGAGTTCATCGACCTGTCCATGGGCTTCGGGGTGCACCTGTTCGGGCACCAGCCGTCCTTCCTCGTGGACGCGCTGCGCGAGCGGCTGGAGCAGGGCATGGAGGTGGGCCCGCAGTCGGACCTCGCGGGCCGGGCCGCGGAGCTCGTCTGTGAGCTCACCGGGATGAAGCGCGTCACCTTCTGCAACTCGGGTACAGAAGCGGTGATGACGGCGCTCCGTCTGGCTCGCGCGGCGACGGGGCGTTCGAAGGTGGTGATGTTCACGGGCTCCTATCACGGCCACTCCGACGGCACGCTCGTCGTCGGGCGCATGGTCGACGGTGTCCCCCAGACGCTCCCCATGGCCGCGGGTGTCACGGAGAAGGTCGCAAGCGACGTCATCGTGCTGCCTTACGGCGAGGAGCGCTCGCTCGACATCATCCGCCAGCACCTGGGTGAGCTCGCGGTGGTGGTCGTGGAGCCGGTACAGAGCCGCAGGCCCAACCTCCAACCTCGCGCATTCCTCCAGTCCCTGCGGGAGATGACTCGCGCGGCGGGTGTGCCCCTCATGTTCGACGAGGTCATCACCGGCTTCCGGCTCCACCCCGGCGGCGCGCAGGCCTGGCTGGGAATCGAAGCCGACCTGGTGACCTACGGAAAGGTCGTCGGCGGCGGGATGCCCATCGGCATCGTCGCGGACCGAGGCGGCTTCGTCGACCGCATCGACGGTGGCGACTGGAACTACGGCGACGACTCCTACCCGGCCGTCGAGACCACCTTCGCCGCGGGCACGTTCTGCAAGCACCCGCTCACCATGGCGACGATGATCGCCACGCTCGCCCATCTGAAGGACGAGGGCCCCGGTCTCCAGGAGCGGCTCAATCAGCGCGCCGCACGACTGGTGGAGCGAATCAACGAGGTCTTCCAACGCGCCCAGGCCCCCGTGGAGATGGTCCATGGCGGCTCGGTCATGCGGTTCAACGCGGCCGGAAACTCCAGCTACCTCTTCCAGCCGCTGGAGATGGACCTCTTCTACTGCCACCTCCGAGACCGCGGCATCTACATCTGGGAGGGGCGCACCTGCATGCTCTCCACCGCGCATGGAGACGCGGAGATGGACGCCATCGTCCACGCCGTGGCGGACAGCGTCGCGGAGATGCAGGCCGGAGGCTTCTGGCCCCATCCGCAGCCTGGCCCTGGGCTGCCGCTCCCGAGCAACTCCGACACGAACACGAAGAGCCTGGCGCTCACGGAGGCGCAGCGGCACCTGTGGGTCCTCGCTCGCGCGAACGAGGGCGGCTCCATCGCCTACAACCTGTCCATGACGCTCCGGCTCGAAGGGGCCCTGCGCGAAGAGACGCTGCGGCGTGCGTTACAGCACATCGTGGACCGCCATGAGGCCCTGCGGACGTACGTCGCCCCCCACGGAGAGCAGCAGCACATCCTGCCCACGCTCGACGTGGCGCTGCCGGTGCTCGACCTGACCGCGCTGTCGCCGGCCGCCCGGAGCGAGTCGCTGTCCCAGTGGTACGCGAAGGAGAGCGCCACCGCGTTCGACCTGCATCGCGGCCCGCTGTTCCGAGCGAACCTGCTCAAGCTGGGGTCCCGCGAACACCTGCTGGTGCTGACCACGCACCATGTCGTCGTGGATGGTTGGTCCCTCGGCGTCGTCCTCCATGAGGTGGCGGCGGCCTACTCCGCCTTCGTGGACGGCGGCGCTCCCTCCCTGCCCGCCGTGACTCAGTTCAGCGACTACGTCCGCTGGCTCCGCGCACAGGAGTCCACCTCGGCCATGGTGGCCCATGAGCGCTACTGGTTGGAGCAGCACGTCGAGCGGCTGCCCTCCATCGAGCTGCCCATCGACCACTCCCGCCCCGCGACACGGCGCTTCCGAGGCGCACGGGAGTCCATCCACCTCGACTCCACGTTCAGCCAGGGCCTGCGGGAGCTGGCGCAGCGGCAGAAGGCCACGCCCTTCATGTTGCTGCTCTCCGCCTACACCCTCTTCCTCCACCGGCTGACGGGGCAGGAAGCGCTGCTCGTCGGAATCCCCACCGCGGGGCGGGGAATGGACGGCGGCGAGGGGCTCGTCGGCTACTGCTCGCATCTGTTGCCCATCGCCAGCCGCACGCGCGGAGACGAGTCCTTCCCCGAGTACCTCCGGTCGCTCAAGGACGTCCTGCTCTCGGCCTACGAGCACCAGGACCTTCCCTTCGCCCAGCTCCTCGAACGGCTGGACCTTCCGCGCACCACCAGCCACACGCCGCTCATCGGCGTGACGTTCAACCTGGAGCGCCCGCTGACGGTGCGCGAGATGGGCGGGCTGAAGGCGTCGTTCCATCCCCAGCCCGTCGCGTTCGCGGCCTTCGACCTGAGCCTGAACGTGCTCGATGTCGAGGACGGGCTGGTGCTGGACTTCGACTACAACACCGACCTGTTCGAGCCCGCGAGCATCATTCGCTTCGCACGTGGCTTCCGCGCGTTGTTGCAGGGACTGGCCGCCCAACCCCACCGCCCGCTGCATCAGCTTCCCGTGCTCCCCACCGAGGAGAAGCACCAGCTCCTCGTCACCTGGAATGAGCGCAACCGCGTCGCATATCCGCGCGAGCACCGGGTCCATCAGCTCGTCGAGCGGCAGGTGGCCCTCCGGCCGGACCAGGTGGCGGTGGAGTTCGAGGGGCAGCACCTCACGTACGCGGTCCTCAACGCGTGCGCCAATCAGCTCGCGCACCACCTGCGCGCGCTCGGCGTGGGGCCCGGGGTCCTGGTCGGCGTGTTGTTGGATCGCACGCCCGAGGTGCTCGTCGCGCTGCTGGCCATCCTCAAGTCAGGAGGCGCCTTCGTCCCCTTGGACCCGGCCCATCCCTCGGAGCGGCTGCGATTCCTCATCGAAGACTCGCGCACGGCCGTGGTCGTGACGCAGTCCACGCTCGCCGAGCGCCTGCCGGCCCTGGGCACGAAGGTCGTCCGGTTGGACTCCGACGCGGACGCACTCGCCGCGCGGCCACGAGAGAACCCGGTGAATCTCGCGGGCCCCACCACGCCCGCCTACGTCATCTACACGTCCGGCTCCACGGGAGAGCCCAAGGGGGTCGTCGTGGGCCATGGCGCGTTCGCCATCCACTGCCAGGACGTCATCCCGCGCTACCGCCACACGGAGCACGACCGCATCCTCCAGTTCGCGTCGTTCAGCTTCGATGCCTCGCTGGAGCAGCTCTTCCCGACCTTCATGGTCGGCGCGACGCTGGTGCTGCGTGGCTCCAACGTGTGGACGCCTGAGGAGATGGCGCGGCACCTCGTCGAGGACCAGCTCACGGTGGTGAACTTTCCGACCGCCTACTGGCGGCAGCTCGCCCAGCGGTGGGACGAGTCGCCGCCAGACCTCACGGGCCACCGGCTGCGCCTCATCATCGTGGGCGGTGACGCCGTCCTCGCGGGAGTGCTGGAGCAGTGGCACCGGGGTCCGCTCGGCTCGGTGCGGCTGCTCAACGCCTATGGCCCCACGGAGACTCTCA
The DNA here is from genome assembly GCF_037414475.1 of Myxococcus stipitatus. The sequence continues at coordinate 1,847,239 of NZ_CP147913.1, forward strand.
TCACCGCGACGACCCATGAGGTGCCTCCTCCTTCGTCCGGACAGAAGTCTCCCGAGCGCATCCCCATCGGCCTCCCGCTGTCCAATCGCGCCTTCTACGTGCTCGACCGCCACGGAGGGCCCGTGCCCGTCGGTGTCGCGGGAGAGCTCCACATCGGAGGCGAGCTGCTCGCGCTCGGCTACCTCCACCGGCCGGAGCTGACCCAGGAGCGCTTCATCCCGGACCCGTTCTCGGACGCGCCCGACGCGCGCCTCTACAAGACGGGCGACGTGGTGCGCTTCCTCCCGGATGGAGCGTTGGAGTTCCTCGGGCGCACGGACCATCAGGTCAAGGTGCGCGGCTTCCGCGTCGAGCTGGGAGAAATCGAGTCCGCGCTGAGCCGGCACCCGGCCTTGCGAGAGGTGGTGGTGACCATCCACCAGGAGCCGCTCGATGGAAGCGGAGGCTCCGACAAGCGGCTGGTCGCGTACGCCGTGCCGACGGAGCCCCAGGCCGTCACGCCCGCCGACCTTCGCCGGTTCCTCCTGGAGCGGCTGCCGGACTACATGGTGCCGGCCTTCTTCGTCCTCCTCGACGCGCTTCCCATGACCCCGGGAGGCAAGCTGGACCGGCAGGCACTCCCCGCGCCGGACCCGGCGGCGAACGCGACCTCCCGCCCCTTCGTCGCGCCGCGCACCCCCACCGAGTCCGCGCTCGCGGAGGCCTGGATGAAGGCCCTGCGCGTGCCCCGCGTGGGCATTCACGACGACTTCTTCGAGCTGGGAGGTGACTCCCTGCTGGCCACGCAAGTGGCGTCGCGCCTGCGCGAGGCGCTCCAGGTGGAGGTCTCTCTCGAGCGCCTCTTCAAGGCCGCCACCCTCGCCGAGCTGGCGGAGCACGTGGACACGCTCCGCTGGGCGGCGGGCCCACGCACCACCGATGCCACACGCGAGGAAGGCGAACTGTGAGCTCCATCACCCCGCGCCCCATCGACGCGTTGATGCACCACCTGCGCGGCCTGGACATCCGGCTGTGGCTGGAGGGCGAGCGGCTGCGCTTCAGCGCCCCACCCGGAGCTCTCACCCCCGCGCTCCAGGCCGAGCTGAAGGACCGCAAGGCCGAGGTCCTCACCTTCCTGCAAGACGCCGCACAGGCCACGCGCGGCGTCGCGGAGAACATCCCTCGCCGCCCGGACAACGAGCCGCCACCACTGTCCTCGAGCCAGCAGCGGCTGTGGTTCCTGGAGCAGCTCGAGGGACCGTCGGGCGCCTATACGATGCCCGCGGCGCTGCGCCTCACGGGTGCGCTGGACACGAACGCCCTGGGGCGCGCGCTGAGCGCCATCGTCCAACGTCACGACGTGCTGCGCACGCGCTACGCCTTGGTCAACGGGCGGCCTGTCCAGCACCTCTTGCCCGAGTCCACCGTGACAGTGGAGCAGGTGGACCTGGAGGCCCTCTCTCCGGATGCGCGGCACGCGGAGGTCCAGCGCCGCGCGGCAGAGGAAGCACGCGCGCCGTTCGACGTGTCACAGGACATGCCGCTGCGCGCGCGCCTGCTCCGGCTGGAGGCACGCGAGCACGTGCTGCTGCTCACGCTGCACCACATCGCCAGCGACGGCTGGTCCCTGGGCGTGTTGATGCGGGAGCTGGCCGCGCACTACCAGGCGTTCATCACGGGAGGAGAAGCCACGCTCCCCGCCCTGCCCATCCAGTACGCGGACTATGCGCACTGGCAGCGGCGGCGCATGGACGATGGAGCCATGAAGGCCCACGTCGAGTGGTGGCGCGAGCGTCTCTCCGGAGCTCCGGCCCTGCTCGAGCTGCCCACGGACCGACCTCGCCCCACGGCCCAGCGCTTCCTCGGTGCCACGCGGCGATTCACCGTCCCCGCGCCCCTCACCGTCCAGCTCAAGCAGCGCGCCCGTGACGCGGAGGCCACGCTGTTCATGACGCTGCTGGCCGCGTTCGGAGTGCTGCTCTCGCGCTACAGCGGCCAGCGCGACGTCGTGGTCGGAACGCCCATCGCCAACCGGCCCGCTTCGACGGAGAGCCTCATCGGGCTCTTCGCCAACACGCTCCCGCTGCGTGTGTCCCTGGAGGGAGACCCGACCTTCTCGGCGCTGCTCCGAGAAGTGCGCCGCGACACGCTCGCCGCCTACACCCATCAGGACGTCCCTCTCGAACAGCTCGTCGAAGCGCTCCAGCCCGCTCGCGACCTGAGTCACCCACCGCTGTTCCAGGTCCTGCTCACCCTCCAGAACACGCCTCCCGCGTCGCTCTCCCTTCCCGGGCTGTCGCTGGAGTTGCTGGAGGTGGAGAGCGGGACGTCGCAGTTCGACCTGTCGCTGTCCCTGACGGAGACGAACCAGGGCCTCGCGGCGGAGCTCAACTACAACACCGACCTGTTCGACGAAGCGACGGCCGCCCGCATCACGGACCACTTCGTGTGCCTGCTGGAGCAGGTCGCGGAAGCGCCCGAGCGCGCCGTCTCACGCCTCCCCCTGCTGCGCGAGCCCGAGCGCGCCACCTTGTTGCACGCGTGGAATGACACGGGGATGGAGCTCTCCGGTGCCCCCACCCTCCATGGCCTCTTCGAGGCACAGGCCGCGCGCCGCCCGGACGCCATCGCCGTCCGCTTCGGCTCCAGCGCCCTGACGTACGCGGAGCTGAACACGCGGGCTCAGCGCGTCGCGGACCACCTGAGGCACCTGGGAATCGGGCCCGGCCACCGAGTGGGCCTCTTCCTCGAGCGCGGGCTCGACCTCCTCGCGGGGCTGCTCGGCATCCTCAAGTCGGGGGCGGCCTACGTTCCCCTCGACCCGATGTATCCGGCGCCTCGGCTGATGCACATCCTCGAGGACAGCGGCGTCGCGGCGCTCCTCTCCGAGCCGGAGCTGACCGCGCTCGTCCCCAACTGGAACGGGCGCATCGTCCGCATCTCCGACACGGCTGGAGCCTCGCCCGACGGAGTGGGGACACACCCGCGCGGCGCCGACCTGGCGTACGTGCTCTACACCTCCGGCTCGACGGGCCGGCCCAAGGGCGTGGCCGTGCCCCATGAGGCCGCCGTCAACTTCCTGACGTCGATGCGGCGCGAGCCCGGGATGACCGAGCGCGACACGTTGCTCGCCGTGACGACCATCGCCTTCGACATCTCCGTGCTGGAGCTGTTCCTCCCGTTGAGCGTGGGCGGATGTGTCGTCATCGCGAGCCAGGAAGAGGCCATGGACGGCACGCGCCTGTTGCCGCTCATGGCGGCGAGCGGCGCCACGATGATGCAGGCCACGCCCTCCACCTGGCGGATGTTGTTGTCGCTGGGCTGGTCCGGTCCCCCTTCGTTGAAGCTGCTCTGTGGCGGCGAGGCACTCCCTTCCGAGCTGCTGGCCCCGCTGCGCGCACGCTGCACGGAACTGTGGAACATGTATGGCCCCACGGAGACCACCGTGTGGTCCACCGTGTCCCGGCTCGAGGCGGGCGACGCCATCACGCTCGGCAAGCCCATCGCCAACACCCAGGCCCATGTGCTGGATGCGTGGCTCCAGCCCGTCCCGCCCGGCGTGGTGGGGACGCTGTACCTGGGGGGATTGGGCGTGGCGCGTGGCTACCTCAACCGCCCGGAGCTCACCGCGGAGCAGTTCGTTCCGGACCCGCATTCCCACCGTCCCGGCGCGCGCCTCTACCGCACGGGAGACCTGGCGCGACGGAGGTCCGATGGCGCGCTCGAGTTCCTGGGGCGCGGCGATGGACAGGTGAAGCTGCGAGGCCACCGCATCGAGCTGGGAGACATCGAGGCGCGGCTCGCCCAGCACCCTGGCGTGGCGGAGACCGCGGTGCGCCCATGGGGACCCGCGAGCGACCCGGCGCTGGTCGCCTATGTCCGGCCCGGCCCCGGCTCCACACTCGACGAGGCGGCGCTGCGCGAGCACCTGCGCGCGCAGCTCCCCGCGTACATGCTGCCCACGTACTTCATGGTGCTGGAGTCCTTCCCCCGCACCGCCAACAACAAGCTGGACCGCAAGGCGCTCCCCCCTCCCGAGGTGAGCGCCCGCGCCGCCGCCACGTTCATCGCACCGAGCACGCCGGACGAGCAGCGGCTCGCCGACATCTGGCGCGAGGTGCTGGGCGTGGAACGCGTCGGCATGGACGATGACTTCTTCGCCCTGGGTGGCCATTCGATGAAGGCCGTCCAGGCGCTCGCGCGCATTCAAGAAGCATGGCGCGTGGAGGTCTCGCTGCGTGTCCTCTTCGAGCACCCCACCCTGGGTGCCATGGCGAAGCACCTGGAGGCCGCTCGGCCCGCGCCGTCACGGCCCGCGCCGCCTCCGCTCATCGCCCGCCCCCGGCAGGCGCGCCGCGTCCAGGCCGACTCGCGCGCCGACCTCAACCTGCCGGACTCGTCCACGCATTCCGACTAGCGCCGCCGCCCCTCGGGGCCGCCCCACCCTCTTTCGACTCCGCGCCTCATGACCGCCGAATCCTTCGTCTTCCCTGTCTCGTTCGCGCAACAGCGCCTGTGGTTCCTCCACCTCCTCCAGCCAGAGAACCCGAGCTACAACATCGCGGGCGCGGTGAGGCTCAGCGGAGACCTCGACGTCGAAGCGCTCCAGCGCGCCTTCGATGCGCTGGTGGAGCGGCATGAATCGCTGCGCACCACCTTCGCGCAGGAGGACGGCAAACCCGTCCAGGTCATCGCGCCAGAGGGCCGCGCGCCCATCGTCCTCGTGGACCTCCGCGACGCCCCAGAGGCGGAGCGCGAGGAGCGGGCGCGGCGACTGGCCACCGAGGAGTGCCGTCAGCCGTTCGACCTGATGCGCGGCCCGCTGTTGCGCCTGCGCCTCTTCCGGCTCGCGGCCACCGAGCACCTGCTGGTGATGACGCTGCACCACATCATCTCGGACGGTGGCTCGCTGGGCATCCTCGTCCACGAGATGTCGCGTCTCTACGACGCGTTCCGCGCGGGCCGTGAGCCGGACCTCGAGCCCCTGCCGCTCCAGTACGCGGACTACACCCAGTGGCAGCGCGACTGGTTGGAAACGCCGGGGACGCTGGATGCGCACCTCACGTACTGGAAGCAGAAGCTCGCGGGCGCCAGCGTGCTCCAGCTCCCCACGGACCGGCCCCGGCCCGCGCTCCAGTCGCAGAAGGGCGCGGCGCTGCCCATCCACCTTCCCCGTCCTCTCGTCGAGGCGCTGCGGACAGTGGGCCAGGGCGAGCGCGCCACCCTCTTCATCGCGCTGCTGGCCGCGTGGCAAGGGCTGCTGTCGCGCTACACGCACCAGACGGACATCCTCGTGGGTGCGCCTCAGAACAACCGCGCGCACCTCCAGACGGAGGGGCTGATTGGCTTCTTCGTCAACACGCTGGTGTTGCGCACGGACCTGGCCGGCAACCCCACCTTCCGCGAGCTGTTGGCCCGCGTACGCGAGGTGCTGCTGGAGGCCCACGCGCATCAGGACCTGCCCTTCGAGCGGCTGATGGACCAGGTCCAGCCCGAGCGAAACCTCGCATACACCCCGCTGTTCCAGGCGGCGCTCAACCTCCAGGCCGCTTCACCGCGCGAGCTGACGCTGCCGGGGCTCACGCTGAAGACCGTCGAGTTCGAGACGGGCACCTCCAAGTTCGACGTCACGCTGGACTTGCAAGAGGGCCAGGACGGGCTGCGCGGAGTCCTCGAGTACAACACCGACCTCTTCGACCGGTCGACGATGGAGCGGCTGCGGGGCCATCTCCTCACGCTGCTCGAAGGCGTCACCCGCGCCCCGGACCTCCGGCTGGACGCGTGGCCCCTGCTGACCGCGCCCGAGCGGCATCAAATCCTGGAGACCTGGCCCGCGCTGACGCCCTTCGCCGGCGAAGGAAGCCTGCACCAGCGCTTCGAGGCCCAGGTTCGCAACCGGCCTGACGCCATCGCGGTCGTCAGCGAGGAAGAGCACCTCACCTACGCGGAGCTGGACCGGCGCGCGAACCAGTTGGCCCACGTGCTGCGACAGCGCGGAGTCGAACGCGAGACGTTGGTGGGTCTGTGCGTGGAGCGCTCCGCCGCCACCGTGGTGGGCATCCTCGGCATCCTCAAGGCGGGCGGCGCGTACGTGCCGCTCGACCCCACGTACCCGGCGGACCGGCTGGCCTACATGGTGGCGGACAGCCGGATGCCCGTCGCCATCACCCAGCGCCACCTCGCGGAGCGCTTGCCCACGGACGGGGTGTCGCTGCTCGTCCTGGAGGACGCCGCCGAGGACCTCGCGCGGCAGCCCACCACCTCGCCTGGTGTGCCCGTCGCGGCCGATGGCCTCGCCTACGTCATCTACACCTCCGGCTCCACGGGACGGCCCAAGGGCTCGCTGCTCCCGCATCGCAACGTCCTGCGCCTCTTCGATGCGACCGAGGCGTGGTTCCACTTCGACGAGCGCGATGTCTGGACGCTGTTCCACTCCTACGCCTTCGACTTCTCCGTCTGGGAGCTGTGGGGCGCGCTGCTGTACGGCGGCCGGCTGGTGGTGGTCCCCTACCTCACGTCGCGCTCGCCCGACGCGTTCCTCCAGTTGCTGCACGACGAGCGCGTCACGGTGCTGAACCAGACGCCCGCGGCCTTCCGTCAGCTCATCCAGGCCGAGGAGCGGCTGGAGTCGAAGTCCCTGCCGCTCGCCTTGCGCTACGTCATCTTCGGCGGCGAGGCGCTGGAGCCCGCGACCCTGGTGCCCTGGTTCCAGCGGCACGGAGACGCGAAGCCCCAGCTCATCAACATGTACGGCATCACCGAGACGACGGTGCATGTCACCTACCGGCCGATGACGGCCGCGGAGGCCGCGCATACGCAGCAGAGCCCCATCGGGCTCGCCATCCCCGACCTCCAGCTCTACGTGCTGGACTCGCGAATGGAGCCCGTGCCCGTCGGCGTCACGGGAGAGATTCACGTCGGTGGCGCGGGGCTCGCGCGCGGCTACCTGGGCCAGCCGGGCCTCACCGCGCAGCGCTTCGTCCCTCATCCGTTCAGCCGCACCCCTGGGGCACGGCTCTATCGCACGGGAGACCTGGCGCGCTTCACGCCCGATGGCCAGCTCGAATACCTGGGCCGCATCGACGACCAGGTGAAGATTCGCGGCTTCCGCATCGAGCTGGGAGAGATTCAGGTCGTCCTCAGCCTGCACCCCGCCGTGCGCGAGGCGCTCGTGCTGGTGCGCGAGGAGACGCCTGGAGCACGCTCGCTCGTGGCCTATCTCGCCACCGGAGACCAGTCGCCTCCGAGCGTCGCCGACCTGCGTCAGTTCCTGCTCGCCCGCCTCCCGGACTACATGGTGCCGAGCGCCTTCGTCCTGATGGAGCGCTTCCCGCTCACGGCCAACGGGAAGGTGGACCGGAAGGCCCTGCCCGAGCCGTCACGCGAGCGCGCGGAGCCGGCGCGGTACGTCGCTCCCCGCAACGACGCGGAGGCGGCCCTGTGCGCCATCTGGTCGGAGGTGCTGGGCGTCGCGCGCGTCGGCATCCACGACAACTTCTTCGCGCTGGGGGGCGACTCCATCCTCAGCATCCGAGTGCTGACGCTCGCGCGGCGAAAGGGCCTGGACTTCACCCTCCAGCAGCTCTTCCAGCATCAGACCGTCGCCTCGCTGGTGGACGCGGCAGGAGCCACTCGCGAACAGCCCGCGCGGGAGGAGTTCCCTCGCACCGAGCCCTTCAGCCTCCTCTCCGAGGAGGACCGCGCGAAGCTGCCACCGGGCATCGAGGACGCCTATCCGCTCGCGCGCATCCAGGCCGGGATGCTGTACCACATGCAGCTCGCGCCGGACTCGAACATCTACCACAACACGGACACGTTCCATCTGCGGCTGCGCACGCCCGTGGACATCCCCGCGTTCGAGGAGGCCGTGCGCGTCATCGTCGCGCGGCATCCCGTGCTGCGCACGTCGTTCGACATGACGACGTACAGCGAGCCGCTCCAGCTCGTGCACCGTGACGCGAAGTTCTCCCTGGAGGTCGTGGACCTGCGCCACCTCTCCGACGCGGAGCAGGAGGCCGCCATCCGGCGGCTTCTGGACGACGAGAAGCGCAACCACTTCGACCTGGCCGTGCCGCCGCTGCTGCGCTTCTTCATCCACCTGCGCGGCGAGCAGTCCTTCCAGTTCACCCTCACCGAGTGCCACGCCATCATCGACGGCTGGAGCCTCCACTCCACCCTGGTGGAGATCTTCAACCACCACCACGCGCTCGCGAACGGAGAGACACCTCCGCCCGAGCAGCCCGCCACGATGACGTACCGCGACTTCGTGGCCATGGAGAGACAGGTGCTCGCGTCGGAGCCGCACCAGCGCTTCTGGCGCGACCAGCTCGCGGGCGGCTCGGTGATGAAGCTGCCACGCTGGCGGCGCACTCCGCCCAACGGCGCGCCGAGCATCGCCACCGTCAAGGTGCCCCTGTCGCGTGAGCTGCACGACGGACTGCTCGCGCTCACCCGCGCCGAGGGGGTTCCCTTCAAGAGCATCCTCGTCGCCGCCCACCTCAAGGTGATGGGCCTGATGAGCGGCCAGGACGACGTCATCACCGGCATGGGCGTCAACAGCCGGCCCGAGGAGGGCGATGGCTCCCGGCTCCGCGCCATCTTCCTCAACACCATCCCCTTCCGCCTGCGGCTGGCCCCAGGGAGCTGGACGTCCCTGGTCCGCGCCGCCTTCGACGCCGAGCGCGCGCTGTACCCGTTCCGCCGCTACCCCATGGCGGACATCCAGCGGCAGTGGGGCCGCGAGCCTCTCTACGAAGTCATGTTCAACTACATGCACTTCCACGTCCTGCATGAGCTGGCGGGGACGCTCTCGCAGGTCGAGACGCTGGGCATGATTCGCTCCGAGGGGACCAACGCCACCCTCGCGGTCCACTTCCAGACCGAGCCCCACACCCAGGAGCTCACGCTCGAGCTCGACTACAACTCCGTCGAGTTGGAGCACGTGCAGGTGGAGCAGGTGGGCGCCGCCTTCCAGCGCGTGCTGAGCGCCCTCGCCTTCCACGCCGACCAGCCACACCACACCACGAGCGCGCTGCCCCCCGAGGAGCAACGGCGCCTGCTCGTGGACTGGAACGCCACGGCCACGCCCTTCCCCGCGGAGGCGACCTTCCGCGCGCTCTTCGAGGCACGCGCCGCGGCCTCTCCCGACGCGGTCGCAGCGGTCGAGGGAACACGGACGCTCACCTACGGGGAGCTGGATGCCCGGGCCAACCGGCTCGCGTGGCATCTGCGCTCGCTGGGCGTGGGGCCGGAGCGGCTGGTCGCGCTCCACCTGGACCGCTCGCTCGAATTGCTCATCGGTCTCTTGGGTGCCACCAAGTCCGGCGCGGCCTGGCTGCCGCTGGACCCGGCGTATCCCTCCGAACGGCTCGCCTTCATGCTGTCGGACTCACACGCGGACGTGCTGCTCACCACGAGCCACTTCGCGCCGGGCCTCTCCTCGGTGGGTACCCGCACCGTCCTCCTGGATGGGCCTCCGGACGCGCTCTCGGGCATTCCAGACGGTGCGCCGCCCCCGACGCCGAACGGTGACGCGCTCGCGTATGTCATCTACACGTCTGGCTCCACGGGCTTGCCCAAGGGCACGTTGGTGACGCAGCGCGGACTCGTCCATTACCTCGACTGGGCACAGCGCGAGTACCGGGTGGAACCAGGGCAGAGCGCGCCGGTCCACACGTCCATCGCGTTCGACGCCACGCTCACCAGCCTCCTCGTGCCCCTGTGCGCGGGCGGCACGGTCCACCTGGTGCCCTCGGCGCAGGAGCTGGAGGCCCTGGCGGCTTCGCTGCGGGAACACCGGCACGGGCTCGTCAAGCTGACCCCGGCGCACCTCCAGGTGTTGTCCAACCTCTTGCCCGAGTCCGCCCTGGCTTCACTCGAGGGCACCTTCGTCGTCGGAGGCGAAGCCCTCCCCGCGGCGACCGTGGAGCTGTGGCGACGACAGGCGCCTCGCGTGCGGTTGGTCAACGAGTACGGCCCCACGGAGACGGTCGTCGGGTGCTCCATCCACGACGTGAGCGCGAAGGGGTTGGTGGATGGAGTCGTCCCCATCGGCCGCCCCATCGCGAACACGCAGATGTATGTACTGGATGCACAGCTCCAGGCCGTGCCCATCGGTGTCGCGGGTGAGCTGTACATCGGCGGAGCCGGTGTGGCCCGTGGCTACCTGGGCCGCGCGGGCCTCACCGCCGAGCGCTTCGTTCCGGACCCGTTCAGCGGGCGCCCGGGCGCGCGGATGTATCGGCCGGGAGACCTCGCGCGATTCCTGCCGGATGGCGCCTTGGAGTTCCTCGGCCGCCGCGACGGACAGGTGAAGCTGCGCGGCCACCGCATCGAGCTGGGCGAAATCGAGGCCACGCTGCGCCAGCATCCGTCCATCGGTGACGCGGTGGTCCTGGTGCGAGAGGACGTCCCTGGAGACCAGCGCCTCGCGGCCTATCTGGTGCCGCACTCCGGGAAGGCGGCGGATGCGGGCGACGTGCGCTCCTTCCTCCAGCGACGACTCCCTGGCTACATGGTGCCCGCGGCCTTCGTGACGATGGAGGCGCTGCCACTGACGCCGAACGGCAAGGTGGACCGCTCGGCATTGGTCGCACCGTCATCCGGTGCGAGCGGCGATGCCGTCACGCCCCGCAACGGCACCGAGGAGCTGGTCGCCAGCATCTGGGCATCGGTGCTGCGCACGGAGCGCTTCGGCCTCCACGATGCCTTCTTCGACCTGGGCGGCCATTCGCTGCTCGCCACGCAGGTGGTGTCACGCGTGCGCGAAGCCTTCGGCGTGGAGCTGCCCATCGCCACGCTCTTCGAGGCCCCCACCGTGGCGGGCCTCGCCGAGCGCATCCAGGCGCTGCGAGCTCGCGCCATGGGTGAGCCACCTCCTCCGCCGCTCGTCGCCGTTCCGAGGGAGGAGCCTCGGCCGCTGTCGTTCGCGCAGCAGCGGCTGTGGTTCCTCTACCGCATGGAGCCACAGAGCCCCGTCTACAACATGCCCGCTGTCCTCCGGCTGTCGGGCGAGCTGGACGTTGACGTGGCCCGCCGGTGTCTGGATGCGCTGCGCGAGCGCCATGAGAGCCTGCGCACGACGTTCCAGATGAACGGGCAGACGCCCGCTCAGGTCGTCATCCCCGCGGCGGCCACGCCCCTGGAGGTCATCGACCTGACGGAGCTCCCCGCCGAGCAGCGCGATGGCCATGCCCGGCGGCTGGTGGATGAAGAGGCTCGGCGTCCCTTCGACCTGGAGCGAGCCCCGGGCTTCCGCTGCGCCGTGGTGCGCTTGGGTGAGCGCGAGCACCTGCTGTTGCTGACGCTGCACCACATCATCGCGGACGGCTGGTCGCTCTCCGTGTTGGTGCGCGAGGTCGCCGCGCTCTATGCGTCGTTCAACGCGGGCCGGCCCTCGCCCTTGTCTCCGCTTCCGGTGCAGTACGCGGACTACGCGCGCTGGCAGCGGGAGTGGCTTTCTGGCGCCGCGCTGGAGCGGCAGTTGTCGTACTGGAAGGAGCGGCTCGCGGGTGCGCCTGCCTTCCTGGAGCTGCCTTCGGACCATCCCCGTCCAGCGGTGCAGAGCTTCCGGGGCACCACGCATCAGGGGCCGCTCTTGGCTCGCGAGGACGCCGAGGCCCTGCGCGCGCTCTGCCGGCGTGAAGGCGCCACGCCCTTCATGGCCGTGATGGCCGCCTTCCAGGTCCTGCTCCACCGATACACGGGTGAGACGGACCTCGTCGTCGGCACGGACATCGCCAACCGCAACCACCTGGGCACCGAGGGGCTGATTGGATTCTTCATCAATCAGCTCGTCATGCGCGGAGACCTCTCCGGCGACCCGACCTTCCGCGCGCTGCTCCGGCAGACGCGGCGCACGGCGCTGGACGCATACGCGCATCAGGACCTTCCCTTCGAGGAGCTCGTCAAGGCGGTCAACCCCGAGCGCAGCGTGGGGTACTCGCCCGTCTTCCAGGTGAAGCTCATCCTCCAGAACGCGCCAAGCTCCGACCTGGAGCTGCCGGGGCTCGTGCTGAAGGAAGAGGCGAGCACCACGAACACCGCCCGGTTCGACATGACCTGGGTGGTCACCGAGACGGAGCACGGGCTCGACTGCCTGTGCGAGTACAGCACCGACCTCTACGAACCGGAGACCATCTCCCGGATGAGGGAGCATCTGGGACAGGTGCTCGCGAGCGTCGTGACGCGGCCGGAGGAGCACATCGCGCGTCTGGCGTTGATGACCGGGGCGGAGCGCCACCGCCTGTTGGTGGAGTGGAATGACACGGCGGTGTCCTTGCCTGACGAGGCCCTCGCGCATCGTCTCTTCGAGGCCCAGGCGGCACGGACACCGGACGCGGTGGCGGTCAGCTTCGAGGGACAGGAGCTCCGCTATCGCGAGCTGGATGCCCGCGCCAATCAGCTCGCTGGGCACCTGCGGGGGCTGGGCGTGGGGCCCGAGGTCCGCGTGGGCCTGTGCCTGGAGCGCTCGCCCGAGCTGGTGGTGGGACTGCTCGCGGTCCTCAAGGCCGGAGGAGCGTGGTTGCCGCTGGACCCGGGCCTGCCGATGGCCCGGCTCGGGCTGATGATGCGCGATGCGGGTGTTCCCGTCGTCATCACCCAGGAGCACCTCGCGGACGAACTGCCGGTCCAGGCGGAGCTGCTCGTGTGCCTGGATTCGGCGACGGACGCGAAGCACATCGCCCGTCAACCGGTGGCGCCTCACTCCGTGGCGCTGTCTCCGGACAACCTCGCCTACGTCATCTTCACCTCCGGCTCCACGGGCAAGCCCAAGGGTACGCTGCTGACGCATCGGGGCTTGTGCAACACGGCCTTGGCCGCCATCCGCGCGCACCGCATTACTGCGGACAGCCGGGTGCTCCAGTTCGCGGCCATCAGCTTCGACGCATCGGTGTGCGAGATGTTCTCCGCGCTGCTGGCGGGGGCGAGGTTGTGCCTCGCGCCGCGTGACGCCCTCATGCCGGGAGAGCCGCTGCAGGGGCTGTTGGAGTCACAGGGAATCACGGTGGCCACGTTGACGCCGTCGGTGTTGGCGCGGCTCGACCCGGCGCGGCTGCCCGCGCTGGAGTCTGTCATCTCCGCGGGTGAGGCGTGTACGCCCGAGCTCGCGCGCCAGTGGGTGGAGGGCCGTCACTTCGTCAACGCATATGGCCCCACGGAGGTGACGGTGTGCGCCTCCGCGCGGGAGAAGGTGAACGCGGAGCGGCCGGACATCGGCCGGGCGTGGCCCAACGTGCGGTTGTACGTGCTGGATGCCGAGGGCCGGCTCGTGCCCACGGGGGTGCCGGGAGAGTTGTTCATCGGCGGCGTGGGTGTGGCCCGTGGATATCTCGGCCGGCCGGAGCTGACGGCCGAGCGGTTCGTGCCAGATGCCTTCAGCGGCACGACGGGAGCGCGGCTATACCGCACGGGAGACCGGGTGCGATGGCTGGCGGACGGCCACCTTGAGTTCCTGGGCCGCACCGACTTCCAGGTGAAGCTGCGCGGCTTCCGCATCGAGCTGGGAGAAGTGGAAGCCGCGTTGGCCGAGCTGCCCGAGGTGAGCGAGGCGGCGGTCGCTGTGCGCGAGGAAGCACCAGGCCGCAAGCAGCTCGTGGCGTGGATTGTCCCCGTGGACGAGGAGGCCCTCGACACGGCGGTACTGCGGCGCGCGTTGGAGGTTCGGCTTCCGGACTACATGGTGCCGTCGGCGTTCATCGCGTTGAAGGCGTTGCCGCTGACGTCGAGCGGCAAGGTGGATCGCCGGGCGCTCATGTCAGAGGTGCCACAACAGCAGCGCGCCAAGGACCATTACGTCGCGCCGCGCACGCTCGTGGAGAGGACGCTGACAGCCATCTGGTCGGCGGTGCTGTCTCGCGAGCGCGTGGGCATCCACGACAACTTCTTCGAGCTGGGTGGTGACTCCATCGTCAGCATCCAGGTCATCGCGCGAGCGCAGGAGGCGGGGCTGCGTATCACCCCGAGGCAGTTCTTCCAGCACCAGACCATCGCCGCGCTGGCCCCGCACGTCGGCGAAGCCCAGGCGCCCCGAGGTGAGCAAGGCGTGGTGACGGGCCCGGTGCCCCTCACGCCCATCCAACGGTGGTTCTTCGAGTCGCGGCTCCCCCAACCGCACCACTACAACCAATCCCTCTTGCTGGGCCTGCGCGACCGCCCCAACCCGGAGGCCCTCCATGGTGCATTGACCGCGCTGGTGACACATCACGATGCACTCCGCCTGCGGTTCGAGGAGACGGAGAACGGCTGGCGACAGGAGAACGCCGGACTGGCGCATGCAGTGGATTCGAGAGAGGAGGCTTCGTGCCCCACCAATGCGCCCCCCTTGTGCGTTGCATCCGTGGGGGATGCGCAATCGGGCTGCGCCCTCGCTCACCCCGTGGAACTTCGCGTGGTGGACCTGTCTGCCCTCGATGCCGAAGCGCAGCGAGCAGCCCTGGAGGCCGAAGCCCAGAAGGCGCAGTCGGGATTCAACCTGACGCAGGCGCCCCTGATGGCCGCTGTCCTCTTCGACATGGGCACTCGTGGCACCCGGCTGCTGCTCGCGGTTCATCACCTCGTGGTCGATGCCGTCTCCTGGCGCGTGCTGCTCCAGGACCTGGGGACCGCGTACCAGCAACTCCTGAGCGGTGAACCCGCCGCCCTGCCCGCGAAGACCACTTCGTTCCAGGAGTGGGCACGCCGCCTGGAAGCCCACGCGCAGAGTCCCGAGATGGCCGACGAAGCAGCCGCATGGCTGCGGTACGGCCAGGACGTCCCTCCGCTTCCGCTCGACCTCCCAGGCGGAGAGAACACGCTCGCGTCGGCTCGCACGGTCAGCGTCGCTCTCGACGCCGAAGAGACTCGCGCGCTGCTCCACGAGCTGCCGAAGTCCTGGCGCGCACGCGTCGACGAAGTCCTGTTCGCCGCACTCGTGCGTTCGCTCACCGCGTGGACGGGCCAACGGCTGCATCGCGTGCAGTGGGAAGGCCACGGCCGCGAGGAACTTTTCGACGACGTGGACCTCAGCCGCACCGTGGGCTGGTTCACCAGCATCTACCCCATCACCGTGGAGCTGCCACCAGCCGCCACACCCGGTGATGGACTGCGAGCCGTGCGGGACGCTCTGCGACGAGTGCCTCGCAAGGGCCTCGGCTACGGGCTGCTGCGCTACCTGCGGCACGACCACCTCTGCTCGAAGCTCGAAGCCGTGCCCGAGCCGCAGGTCGCCTTCAACTACCTGGGCCAGCTCGACTCCGCCCTCCCCTCCGATTCGCCGCTCGTCCCCGCCGATGAGCCCATCGGCGCGCAGCACAGCCTCCTCGGCCGCCGCCGGCAGGTGCTGGAGGTGAACGCCCACGTGCTCGCAGGCCGTCTGGAAGTCTCTCTCACCTACAGCGAGGCCCTGCACCACCGCTCGACCCTGGAGTCCCTCGCCCAGGGCTATCTCCACGCCCTGCGCGAGCTGCTCACGGGGCAGGGCACGGAGGACGCGAAGCGCCTGTCACCCTCCGACTTCCCGCTGGCCGACGTGACGCAGGCCACTCTGGACGGCCTGCTGCGTGACCACCCTGGACTGGAGGACCTCTACCCACTGTCCCCCATGCAGCAGGGCATGCTGTTCCACGCGCGGCTGGAGCCTCGCGCGGGCGTCTACTTCGAACGGGCCGCGTGGACCCTCGACACGGACCTGAACGTCGAGGCCCTGCGCCTCGCCTGGCGCGAGACGATGGAGCGCCATCCCATCCTGCGCACCAGCTTCGCGTGGGAGGGAATGGAGGAGCCACACCAGCTCGTCCACCGCGAGGCCAGACTGCCGTGGGAGGAGGCCGACTGGCGAGGGCTGACCGAGGACGCACAGCGAGCACGGCAAGCCAGGTGGATGCAGGAGGACGAGGCACGCGGCTTCGACCTCGAGCGAGCCCCCTTGATGCGAGTCGCGGTCCTGCGGCTCGGCGAGCGGACCTGGCGCGTGGTGTGGAGCTTCCACCACCTGCTGCTCGACGGCTGGAGCGTGGGCCGCGTCCTGAACGAGGTGCTCGCGCGATACGACGCGAAGCTGCGCCGCGAGACCTCCGCCATGGAGGCCACACCCCTGTTCCGCGATTACATCGCATGGCTGCGCGAGCAGGGCACGGCGAAGGCGGAGACGTGGTGGCGACAAGAGCTGACCGGCTTCTCCGAGCCGACGCCCGTCCCCTGCGAACAGGGAGGCAGCGCCCGGAGCGCGACGCCCGTGATGGGCGCGCGCAAGGTCCTCGTCCCCGAGGACGCCACGGAGCGCCTCCGCGCCTTCTCACGTCGTCATCAGGTCACGCTCGGCACGTTGGTCCAGGCCGCCTGGGCCCTGGTGCTGGGGCGCCATGCCGGCGCGGAGGACGTCCTCTTCGGCGTCACCGTGGCGGGTCGCCCACCGGAGCTCAGCGGCGTCGAGCAGATGGTGGGCCTGTTCATCAACACTGTCCCCGCGCGCGTGCGGTTGCCCGCGAGCAAGCGCGTCGTGGACTGGCTGAAGGAGCTTCAGTCCGCCCAGGTGGAGCGTGCGCCCTATGAGTCGGCGCCGCTGGTGAGAGTCCAGGGATGGAGCCAGGTCCCTCGCGGCACCTCGCTCTTCGAGACGCTCCTCGTCTTCGAGAACTACCCCGTCGAGCAGTCGGTGATGCAGGGCTCGAGCGCGCTGGAGGTCCGCGACGTCAACGCACAGGAGCGCACGCACTATCCACTCACCCTCACGGCCCATGCCGACAAGGAGCTGCTGCTGCTCATCGACTTCGAGTCCCCTCGACTCGAAGAGCGCGCCGTGGAGCAACTCCTGGAACAGCTCGCCACCGCGCTGGTGGGACTCTGCGCCTCCGAGAACCGCTGCCTCGGCGACGTGTCCATCCTCACCGAGGCGGCACGGCACCAGCTTCTCGTCGCCTGGAATGACACCCATGTCCCCATGGGTCCAGAGCTCTGCGTGCACGAGCACTTCGAGGCCCAGGCACGCAGGACCCCCAACGCCCTCGCCGTCTCCGCGCCCGGAGGTGCATCGCTCACCTACGGGCAGCTCGAGGAGCAGGCGAACCGGCTGGCCCATCACCTCCGAGCCCGAGGCATCGGCCCCGAGGTCCTGGTCGGTGTCTACCTGGAGCGCACGCCCGAGCTGTATGTCGCGCTGCTAGGCATCCTCAAGGCGGGCGGCGCCTACGTTCCGCTCGACCCCGCCTATCCCTCGGAGCGCGTGGCGCTGATGATCTCCGAGGCCCGGCTGTCGTGGCTCATCACCCAGCGCACGCTCGAAGCCACCCTCGGCACCTCCGAGGTGCCGCGCTACCTGCTGGACGGCGAAGCCAACGCGCGCGCGTCGCTCCCCACCGCACCTCCGCGCCGGCTCGCGGGCCCCGACACCCTGGCGTATGTCGTCTTCACGTCCGGCTCGACGGGTACACCCAAGGGGGTGATGGTCTCCCACCGGAGCTGGGCCAATGCCTACCTCGGCTGGGAGCAGGGCTACGGGCTGCGCGACGAGGACTGCCGCAACCACCTTCAGATGGCGAGCTTCTCCTTCGACGTGTTCGGCGGAGACCTCGTCCGAGCCCTCCTCTCCGGAGGCAGGCTGGTGCTCTGCCCGCGTGAGTGGCTCCTGGAACCCGCGCGCCTCTACGCGCTGCTGCGCGACGAGGACATCCACTGCGCCGAGTTCGTCCCCGCCGTGGCGCGTGGCCTGCTTCAGCACCTGGAGGAGACCGGGCAACGGCTGGACTTCATGCGCGTGTTCGTCGCCGGCTCCGACGCCTGGTACGTCGACGAGTACCACCGCCTCCGGGGAGTCATCGGCGGCGGGACCCGGCTCATCAACTCCTACGGCATCAGCGAGACCACCATCGACAGCACGTGGTTCGAGAGCGACGGCCTGGAAGGAGCACAGACGCGGCTCGTCCCCATCGGGCGGCCGTTCGCCAACGTGCGTGTCCACGTGTTGGATGCGCGGCACCAGCCGGTTCCGGTGGGGGTCGTGGGCGAGCTCTTCATCGCGGGAGAGGGCGTGGCGCGTGGCTATCGCCTCCGTCCGGAGTTGACCGCCGAGCGCTTCGTGCCCGACCCGTTCGGAGCGCCGGGCTCGCGGCTCTATCGCTCGGGGGACCGTGCTCGCTGGTTGCCGGACGGGAACCTCGAGTTCCTCGGCCGCGCGGACACCCAGGTGAAGCTGCGCGGCTTCCGCGTGGAGCTGGCGGAAATCGAGTCGGTCCTCGGCAAGGCGCCCTCCATCGAGGCCGCCGTGGTGCTGCTGCGGCAGGACCCTGGCACTCCCGCGCGGCTCGTCGCCTACGTCGTCGGAGCGGGTGCGCAAGACGTCTCCGCGCTGCGTGACTTCGTGCGTGCGCGGCTGCCCGACTACATGGTCCCCGCGCTCTTCCTGCGGATGGACGCGTTCCCGTTGACGCCCAATGGCAAGGTGGACCGGAGGGCCCTGCCGGTTCCAGACGTGGGCCTGCGCGCGGTGGATGACCCGCTGGTCGCGCCGCGCACCGAAACGGAGGCGACGCTGCTCGCTATCTGGCGCGAGGTGCTGGGGCTGGAGTCGCTCGGGGTGATGGACGACTTCTTCGCCGTCGGTGGCCACTCGCTCCTCGCCACGCGCATCCTCTCCCGCGCGAACGCCGTCTTCGAGGTGGACCTGCCGCTGCGTGCACTCTTCGAGTACACCACCGTCGCGGGGCTGGCCGAGCGCATCATCCTCGCGAGGCTCGAAGCCGTGGACGAGGCCGCGCTCGCGAACGCGCTGGACGAAGTGGACGGACTGTCGGACGAGGAAGCGGCGCTGCTGGCGGAGGGCTCGAACAATGAGTGACGCGCTCCAGAAGCGGCTGGCCGGGCTGTCTCCGGAGAAGCGGGAACTGGTGCTGAAGAAGCTGCGCCAGCAACAGCGCACCGCCACGCCCGAGGCGGCATCGAGTCCCCCTTCGATTCCCCGAGCCCCACGCACGGGGCCGCTGCCACTCTCCTATCCCCAGCGCCGGCTGTGGTTCCTGGACCAGTTCGAGCCCGGAACCCCCGCGTACAACATCCCCGAGTTCGTGCGCCTCCGCGGTCCGCTCCAAGTGGAGGCGCTGACACGAGGCCTGGCCGAGGTCGTCCACCGGCACGAGGTGCTGCGGACGACCTTCGCCGCGGAGGATGGCGAGCCCGTGCAGCACATCGCGCCGCGCCTCTCGCTCGACGTGCCCGTGGTGGACCTGACGTCTCTTCCCACTGGAGAGCGAGAGGCCCGCTGCCGCGAGCTGGCGATTCAAGAAGCAGGGAGGTCCTTCGACCTGGCGAAGGGTCCGCTCCTCGCGGCCACGTTGGTGCGCCTGGGTGCCGAGGACCACGTCCTGCTGCTGGTGCTCCACCACATCATCTCCGACGGATGGTCCACGGGCGTGCTCGTCCGCGAGCTGGCGGCGCTCTATGACGCCTTCTCGCGCGGACAGCCTTCACCGCTGCCGGAGCTGTCCATCCAGTACGCCGACTTCGCCGTGTGGCAGCGGCGCTGGCTCCAGGGCGACGTGCTGGAGACTCAGCTCGGTTATTGGCGCGGACAGCTCGCGGACGGTGATGCCCCGTTGAAGCTGCCCACGGACCGGCCGCGTCCCCGTGTGCGCACATATGCCGGAGGAAAGCGGAACTTCGCGGTGGGCGCGGAGCTCACGCGGCGGCTGCGAACACTCGCGGGGCAGGAGAAGGCCTCGCTCTACATGGTGCTGCTCGCGGCGCTCCAGGCCCAGCTCCACCGCTACACGCGAGAGCCTCGCCTCAGCGTGGGCACGTACATCGCCAACCGCAACCGCGCCGCCGTCGAGCCACTCATCGGGTTCTTCCTCAACACGCTCGTCATGCGGACGGACATGACTGGCGACCCGCGCTTCCGGGAGCTCTTGCGGCGCGTGGTGGACGTGACGCTGGGGGCCTACGCGCACCAGGACGTCCCGTTCGAGAAGCTGCTGGAGGAGCTGGCCCCCGCGCGAGACACCAGCTTCCCGCCTTTCTTCCAGGCGATGTTGGTGCTTCAGAACACGCCCGATGCCGAATCCTCCGTGGGCGCCCTGAAGATGGAGCCCTACAGCGTCGCGGGAGAGTCCTTCGCCCAGTTCGACGTCACGCTGTGGCTCTCCGAGGAAGGCGACGGGCTGCAAGGCACCTGGGAGTACAACCGGGACCTCTTCGACGCAGCCACCGCCGACCGCATGGTGGCGCACTTCCAGACGCTGCTGGCGGGCATCGCGGCCCGGCCCGATGAGCCGTTGTCCACGATGCCACTGCTCCCAGCGGAGGAGCGCCACCGCGTGCTGCGCGAGTGGAACGCGGCCCGCATCGAGGTCCCCGAGGGCGCCTGTCTCCATCACCTCATCGCGGCCCATGCGGCCAGGACGCCGGACGCGCTCGCGGTCGTCGATCCGGAGCGGCGCCTCACCTACGGGCAGCTCGACAAGCGCGCCAACCAGCTCGCGCACCAGCTTCGCGCCATGGGTGTGGGAACGGAATGCCGGGTGGGCATCTACCTGGAGCGCTCCGTCGACCTGGTGGTGGCCGTGCTCGCCGTGCTCAAGGCTGGCGGCGCCTATGTCCCGCTGGACCCTTCCTATCCACCGGACCGCACCGCGCTGATGCTCTCCGACAGCAAGCCCGCGCTGCTCGTCACCCGGCGCTCACTGCGCGCGACGCTGCCCGAACCTCTGCCCACCGTGGTGGACCTGGACGAGCACGCGCCGGGCATCGAGGCACGTCCAGACACCTGTCCCGAAGGAGGCGCGGGTCCCGAGCATCTCGCGTATGTGGTCTACACCTCGGGCTCCACGGGACGCCCCAAGGGCGTGATGGTGGGCCATCGAGGGCTCACCAACGCCTACTTCGCCTGGGAGCATGACTACCGCCTGCCCACCCTGCGCGCGCATCTGCAGATGGCGAGCTTCTCGTTCGATGTGTTCAGCGGAGACCTCGCGCGCGGGCTCGGCTCAGGGGCCGCGCTCGTGCTCTGCCCGCGCGAGTGGCTGCTGGAGCCCGAGCGCCTCCATGCGCTGATGCGGCGGGAGCAGGTGGACTGTGGAGAGTTCGTTCCGGCGGTGGCGCGTCTGCTCATGGCCCATCTCCAGGAACGTGGGCAGCGGCTGGACTTCATGCGGTTGCTCATCGTCGGCTCGGACACCTGGGACATGCGCGAGTACCACCAACTCCGGGGCCTGTGCGGTCCCCAGACGCGGCTGGTGAGCTCATACGGTCTCAGTGAAGCCACCATCGACAGCACGTACTTCGAAGCTCCCGCGCCCATCCCCAGCGAGCAGACGGTTCCCATCGGCCGCCCATTCCCGAACGCGGCGATGTACCTGCTGGACGCCTCGCTCCAGCCCGCGCCCATCGGTGTTCCGGGCGAGCTGTTCGTCGGAGGCGTGGGGCTGGCGCGTGGCTACTGGGAACAGCCGGGCCTCACGGCCGAGCGCTTCGTCCCGCATCCCTTCAGCGCGGAGCCCGGCGCACGCCTGTACCGGACAGGAGACCTGGCGCGCTACGCGGCGGACGGGACGCTGGAGTTCATCGGCCGCAACGACACGCAGGTGAAGATTCGTGGCCACCGCATCGAGCTGGACGAAATCCGGGCGAAGCTGTTGGAGCACGCAGACGTTCGAGCCGTGGAGTTGCTCGTCCGAGGAGAGGGCTCGGCCCGGCAGCTCGTCGCGTATCTCACGCTCGTGACTCCCGGCGCGGTGGGCGAGGAGGCCCTTCGACAGCACCTGCGCCAACACCTACCGCCGTACATGGTGCCCTCGGCCTTCGTCGTGATGGACGCATTCCCGCTCACCCCCAATGGCAAGGTGGACCGCAAGGCACTGCCTCCGCCAGGCGAGTCCCGGCGCGACACGGCGGACGGGTTCATCGCACCGCGAGGAGACACGGAGCGGAAGCTGGCGGGCATCTTCGAGGAGCTGCTGGGGACGAGCCCCATCGGAGCGTTCGACAGCTTCTTCGACCTCGGCGGGCACTCCCTGCTCGCGGTCCGGTTGGTCGCGAAGATTCGCGAACACTTCGGCCGGGCTCCATCACTGGCGGCGCTCTTCCAAGGCCCCACGCCCGAGCATCTCGCGCGAGTGCTCGACGACCACGGCAGCAGCCCGTCGTCTCCGCTGGTGACGCTCCACGCGGGAGGCGAAGCACCGCCCCTGTTCTGCGTCCCGGGAGCGGGCGGCAATGTCCTCTACTTCCGGGAGCTCACGCGGAGCCTGGGAGCGGCGCGCCCGCTCTATGGGTTCCAAGCCAAGGGCCTGGATGGAGAGGAGACGCCCCACGCTTCCGTCGAGGAGATGGCGGAGTGCTACCTCCAGGCGCTCCAGCAGGTGCGGCCTCGGGGCCCGTATCATCTGCTGGGCCACTCCTTCGGGAGCTGGGTCGCGTTCGAGATGGCGAAGCGGCTCCGCGCGAAGGGCGAGGAGGTCGCCTTCCTCGGCCTCCTCAACACGCCAGTGCCGAGGACCCAGGAAGGCGCCACCGAGGAGCCCGCGCTCGACGACGCGGACTGGATGGCCTCCGTCGCGAGCGTCGCGGGGCGGCTGTACGGCGTGGACCTGGGAGTCTCCGCCGAGTCCCTCCGGCCGCTCACTTCCGAAGCGAGACTCGTTCACATCACGGAGCGGCTCATCCAGAAGGGCCTGCTGCCGCCCGACGCCGACACCCGGCAAGTGCGCGGGCTCATCCAGGTCTACAAACGCGCCTACGAAATCACCTACGCCCTCCCGTCGGATGCACGCGCCAACTCCATCACCCTCTTCCGGGCGAATGAACGGCACGAAGACGACGGAGTCCTCCCGGGTGAGTTCGCAGAGGACGGCACCTGGGGCTGGCGACACCACGCCGAGAGCGCCGTCGTCGTCGAGGAGGTTCCCGGCGACCACATGACGATGCTGGCCTCGCCGCATGTCGAGCGGCTCGCGGAGCGGGTGCGTTGGCATCTGGAGCACGCGGGCTCGGAGACAGCCTCATGACCGCGGCCTCCGCCGCACCAGCGCACTTCTCGCTCGGACGAGCCCTGGCCGTATGGCTGGGGCAGGTCCTCTCGTTGTTCGGCTCCTCGCTGACCAGCTTCGCGCTGGGCGTGTGGATGTACCAGACGACGGGGGGGGTGACGCGCTTCGCGCTCATCATGCTGTGCGCCGCGCTCCCGGGTGTCCTGTTCGGGCCCGTGACGGGTGCGCTGGTGGACCGCTGGCCGCTGCGCCGGGTGCTGCTGCTCAGCGACACGGTGGCGGGCCTGATGACGATGGTGCTCGCGCTGCTGTTCTTCACCGGGCAGCTCCGCCCCTGGCACGCCTACGTCACGACGGCCATCGTCTCCATGGCGAGCGCCTTCCAGCAGCCCGCCTTCGCGGTCCTCGTGTCCACGGTGGTGCCCCCCAATCACCTGGGCCGGGCCAACGGACTCATCCAGTTGGGACTGGCCTGCGCGCAGTTGGGAGCGCCGTTGGCCAGCGCCTTCCTGCTCGCGGTGGTCGGGCTGGAGGGCATCCTGCTCATCGACGCGGGAACCTTCGTCCTCGGCGTCCTGCCCCTCTTCCTGCTGCGAATTCCGGAGCGCCCCGCGTCCACCCCGGCCGAAGAAGGTCCGCCATCACTCCTCTCGCTGGTGCGCGAGGGGGGCTCGTACCTGCGAGGGACCCCAGGCCTGTTGCCGCTGCTCCTGTTCCTCGCGGGGAGCAACTTC
This sequence comes from Myxococcus stipitatus, assembly GCF_037414475.1. The sequence goes on from NZ_CP147913.1 coordinate 1,870,907, forward strand.
ATCACCGGTGTCGTCGAAGTGTTGGTGACGCCGCTGGTGTTGGCGCTCGCGGACGTGAAGGCGCTGGGCATGCTCACCACCGCGGGAGGCGTGGGGCTGCTCGTGGGCAGCGTGGTGATGAGCGCCTGGGGAGGTCCCCGTCGCCAGGTCCACGGGGTCCTGTTGTTCCAGCTCACGTGTGGACTGAGCCTCGTCGTGGTCGGGTTCGCGACCTCGCTTCCATTGCTGGCGGGGGTGTCCTTCGCGTTCTTCTTCGGCATCCCCATCATCAACGGCGCCAGCCAGTCCCTCCTCCAACGCATCGTTCCCCTCGCGCTCCGAGGCCGGGTCTTCGCGTTCAGCGCGGCCATCACGGGGATGATGCTTCCACTCGCGTACGCCATCTCCGGCCCGTTGGCGGACGTGGTGTTCGAGCCAGCGCTTCGTCCGGGGGGCGCGCTCGTGCCACTGATGGGGACACTCATCGGCACGGGGGCCGGACGTGGCATCGCGTTGATGTTCCTCCTCGCGGGCACGCTGACCGTCCTGCTGACGGGCCTGGCCGCCCTCCACACGCCCTTGCGGGTCCTCGAAGCGGGGCCCGAGGTGGCACCGGGCCCGAACGCCGGGGAGCCGCCCATTCCAACTTCTTCTGAAGGAGCCATGCCGTGACCGCCGCCATTCCTCCGTCCATCACCACGTTGAGCTCGCTGCTGCGCTGGCGCGCCGAGAGCCAGCCCGACGCTCCGGCCTACACGTTCCTCGTCAACGGCGAGGACCAGGAGCGGAGATGGAACTACGCGGAGCTCGACCGGAACACCCGGGCCATCGCCGCCGCGCTCCAGGAGCACGGCGCGGCCGAGGACCGGGCGCTGTTGCTGTTCGCGCCGGGGCTCGACTACCTCGGAGCCTTCTACGGCTGCCTCGCGGCGGGCGTGGCGGCGGTGCCTGTCTATCCGCCGCAGAACGAGCAGACCCTGGCGCGGCTGCTCTCCATCATCGCGGACGCGAAGCCTCGCTTCGCGCTCACCACGAGCGACATCCTGGAGAGCGTGAAGGCGTTCTCGGAGACGACGCCCGTGCTGAAGGAGCTGCGTTGGATTGCCGTGGACACGCTGCCCACGGGGCTGGAGTCGCAGTGGCGTGAGCCACGGCTCACGGGCGACAGCATGGCCTTTCTCCAGTACACGTCCGGCTCCACGTCGACGCCGAAGGGCGTCATGGTGCTGCACCGGAACCTGCTGGCCAATCAGGAGATGATTCGCCAGGGCTTCGGCAGCGACCAGAGTTCCACCATCGTGGGCTGGCTGCCGCTGTACCACGACATGGGTCTCATCGGCACGGTGATGCAGCCGCTGTATCTGGGTGGGCACGGCGTGTTGATGTCGCCTTGGGCCTTCTTGCAGCGGCCGGTGCGGTGGCTGCGTGCCGTCAGCAAGTACCGGGGTGTGGTGAGTGGCGGCCCGAACTTCGGCTATGCACTGTGCGTCCGGAAGGTGAAGCCCGAGCAGCGCGAAGGTCTGGACCTGAGCTCCTGGAAGGTAGCCTTCAACGGCGCGGAGCCCGTGCGAGCAGACACGCTGGAGCGCTTCGCCGAGACCTTCGCGCCGCACGGCTTCCAGAAGGCGGCGCTCTATCCTTGCTATGGACTGGCCGAGGCGACCCTCTACGCATCCGGCGGGATGCGCATGGCGTCGCACCGCACCCTCACGGTCGAAGCGGGAGCGCTGGAGCGCAATCGCGTCGTGGTCGTGCCCCAAGGCACGGAGAACGCGCGAGTGCTGGTGAGCTGCGGCCGGGCCTGGGCGGGAGGACAGGTCCGCATCGTCCAGCCCGAGACGTCCGCGGCCTGCGCCGACGGCGAGGTGGGTGAAATCTGGGTCTCCGGGCCACACGTCACCCAGGGCTACTGGGGACGGGATGAGAACAACGCGGAGACCTTCCAGGCGCGCATCCAGGGCCGCGAGGCGGAGGGTGGCTATCTGCGCACGGGAGACCTGGGGTTCCAGCGGGACGGCGAGCTGTACGTCACCGGGCGCCTGAAGGACCTCATCATCGTGGATGGGCGCAATCACTATCCGCAAGACATCGAGCAGACGGTGGAGGTGCAGCACGAAGGCTTCCGGCTCGGCTGCTGCGTGGCCTTCTCGGTGGAGCAGGCGAACGAAGAGAAGCTCGTGGTGCTCATCGAGGTGGACCGTCAGTACACGCCACCGGGTGACAGCGCGGGGGCTCAGGTCGTGGACTCGCGCGAAGTGACCCGGAAGGTGCGCCAGGCACTCGCCGCCGCGCACTCGATAGACCTCCACGAACTCGTCCTGCTCCAGCACGGCGAAGTCTTGAAGACCTCGAGCGGCAAGGTCCAGCGCCGGGCCTGCCGGGTGAAGTACCTGGAGAACTCGCTCCAGCGCTGGCCGGGCTGACACTCAAAGTCGAACGCCGAAGAATGCCGTTGAGACTGGAGTGAACGCATAAGGGGTTCCCTCCACAGCCCCAGCGGCCCCTGAACCCGCCGGTGGAACATTGCGCCACCGCGGTGGGCCGCCGTGTCCCCTCCCATGTGAATTGACGGGCTCCACCTCCGTGGCTTTCATCCCACCTGGTGCCTCTGCACGCAGCCTGTTCCAACTGACAGGGGGTGTTCCATGAGCTCAATCATACCCACGGGTGGTTCAGGTGCCGGCAGGACAGGACCGGTCGAGCCTCGCAGGGCTGAAGCAACCTCCAGCCCCGCGGAAGCCCCGAAGCCCAAGGACGTCGACGGCCCGAAGCCTCCGAACCACGAGGTCACCTCCACCTTCGAGGGCACCCAGCCCGCGAAGCCGAGCGGAGCCGACCTGCGTCCCGGCCCCGTGGGCAAGTCCCCCAGCGCCCAGAGGCCCACCCGCGAGCTGCCCGAGGACCCTCTCGTGGGGACCTTCGCGGCCTCCCGGACCACTCGCGCCACGCCCCCCACCCCCGTCAGTCTCGGCGGCAAGAAGTGGGACATCACCGGCGTCTCCATGAGGGAGGGTGAGCCCCACGTCCACCTTCAGGAAGCCGGCGTACAGCCCCGCTACCTGCCCATGGTGGAGGTCTTGAAAGGCCGCGTCGTCGAGTATCCCGGCAAGAACGG